>JACMMP010000117.1 GCA_014378995.1 Hyphomonadaceae bacterium | reverse complement strand
GGCGTCGGCGACGGCGCGCCAGCGGAGCTCTGTGGCGGCAGCGCTAGTGATGGCGTGCTCGATGTCGCGGTGACGGTGGCGCGCCGGGGGATGGAAAGGCTCTGGCCCGCCGAGAGCTGGTTCGGCGCATCGAGACCGTTATAGCGGGCGAGCGCATAGAACATCAGTGAATCGCCGAGAAAGCGCTCGGCCAGTTGCGACATGGTCTCGCCAGGCTGCACCGTGTACGAGCGCGCGCGCTGGCCGAGCAGCTCACGCGGATCGGAGTCGATCTGCTGCATCAGCCGGCGGGCGGAGCTGCTGTTCGGCGACAGCTCCAGCGCTGCGCTCAGTTCGGCGCGGGCGTGCGCCTCTTGACCGTCGCCAAGATAATCGACGGCCGCGCGCACATGCTCGCGCGCCGAGCCCCGGTCTGGCGCCGCGGCGCCGATCGAAGACATGCGCGGCATGGAGATGTCCGGCATCTGCGGTAGGCTGGCGCAGCCGCTGGCTGCGACAAGGCCGGCGAAGGCAAGCGATCGGATGTGCGTCGTCATAGCAGGCGCCTCTTTATTTCAGCACGGTCACGGTGCACGCGCGAGCCAATCAGGCTCAGCCACGCATCATCCGTTACGCGCTCTGCGAACGCGGCCGCCGGCATCGGCGTCGCGAAGAAAAATCCCTGGAACGTGGCGCAGCCGAGCTTGCGCAGCTCTTCCACTTCTTCGTAGCGCTCGACGCCTTCGGCCAGCACCGAGATGCCAAGACCATTCGAAAGCTCGACAATTGCGCGGCAGATCGCCTTGCTGTCGGCGCGCTGATCGACATAGGTGACGAACTCGCGGTCGATCTTCAGCTTGCTGAACGGCAGCTTCTTCAAATAGCCGAGGCTCGAATAGCCGCTGCCAAAATCGTCGATGGCGAGACCAAAGCCGAGCGCCTTCAGGTCCTGAAACAATTGCAGCGTATGCGCGGCGTCTTCCATCGCCACGGTTTCGGTGAGTTCCAGGATAAGCTGCTGCGGCGAAAGCCCATGCGAGGCCAGCGTCCGCTGAAGCGCCGTTTTCAGGCCCGGATCGCGAAACTGCGAGGCTGAGAGATTGATTGCGATCTGGAGATCGGCGAGCGGCGTACCGCGCCAGGCGCTGAGCTGGCGGCAGGCCGTGTTCAGAATCCAGAGCCCGATCTCGTGCACGAGACCCGCCTCTTCCATGAGGCCGACGAATTGGGCGGGCGGCACCTGCCCGAGCCGCGGATGCGACCAGCGCAGCAGCGCTTCGGCGCCCGTCACCTTGCCGGCGGCGACATCGACGAACGGCTGGTAGTGCAGCGATAGCTCGTTGCGCGCGATCGCCTGCCGCAGCTCCTGCTCCATGGCAAAGCAGCGGCGCGCTTCCTTAGGTGAAGGCGGTGCAAAGAATGCAATGCGTCCTTCGGCCGTGCGCTGCGGCCGGGCCAGTGAAACGAACGCGCGGTTCAGCAGGCTGGCGGCGTCTTCGGCGTCGAGGGGAAAGATGGCCGAGCCGAGCTGGACATCCGGCGCCATGGTCACGGTCGCGTCGCGCAACTCTTGACCTAGCACATACATCAGCGCCTTAAGCTCCGCTTCCGCGCGCTTACGGTCGACGCCGTCGAACCAGATGGCGAAGCAATCGCGGTCGACATGGCCAACGCGGCGCGACGCGTTCACCGCATCGCGCAGGCGCGCGGCGAACGCCGCAAGCACCCGGTGCGCCGCGGCGCCGTCAAACGCGAACACGCGCTCGTAATTAGCCAAACGCACCAGGCCGATCAGCGACTCGCCGTTGGAGCGGCGAAGGTCGGCGCTGACGCCGGAGAGAAACTCATCGCGCGTCGGCAGACGGGTGATGAAATCGCGTGCGTGGCGGCGGTCCAGTCGATCAATGACGACTTCGAGGTTGGCTTCGATGCGCTCGAACTGATCGGCGCCGCGCGCGCCGTCCGGATCTTCGGCGCAATCGGCCAGGCGCCCAGCCAGCGTGTGGATGGAGCGGCGCATGCGCGCCAAGCTCAGCAGCAGCACTGCGGACGGACCCATGAAGAGCGCGCTCACCACCGCGAGCTCGACGAGGCTTGCATCGAGGTTGCGCCAAAGCAACAGGAGACCTGCCGCTGCACAAATCACCGCTGCAGCGCCAAGCGTTGGCGCCGCGATCGGGCCGCGGCCCGTCAACGCGTGAGAGATTCGCTGCAGCTGTGTATCGCCGCCAACCACCAAGCCAACCCTTGTTATTCGTGTGGGTTAGCTTGCGGGAAGAGCTGCTACTTCGGCGTGAAGTTTCATGATTAACGGGCGTAAACGTGCGGATTTTCGTTGATTTGCAAGGGAACAAACTTTCCAGTTCGTTTAAATCACTCGCAATGCGTGCATGACGTACGGCCTAAAAAGTAGCGGCCGTTACGCAGCGGCGCCGTCAGACCTTACGCATCAGGAAGCTGAGCGCCGTCCAACCGAGGCGCAGGAAAACAATCCCGGTCAGCATCCACATCGCTAAGGCCGGCATCTCACCCACGAACACCTCGCCGCTGACATCGCCAAAAAACCGCATGGCCGCCATGTAAAGAGTCGCCGTGAGTAAGCAGAACATCAGCCAGAAGGTGAACGCATCGTCAAAGAAGCGCCGGCCGCGTCCGAGCCGCAACGCCACGGGCTGATGGGCCATCCGCAGCACCAAGAAGGCGAAGATGTAAATGGCGGCGGCGAACACGTAGTCGAACACCCCGCCGTTAAAGAACACCCCCACCACGGTTTGCAGCAGAGCCAACCCGCCGCCGGCGGCGACGGCGCCCGCCACTAACCGCAACACCGGCAACCCGCCGACATTGGATCCCACGCTCGACAGCAGCATGGCTGCGGTGCGGCCGCCAGATTTCTCACCGGCGCGCCGGCCGATCTCAAGTATGGCGTTACGAAAATTGCCGTGCAGGATTTCGGTAATCTTGTTGTCGAGATCCTCAAGCACCGGCGCCCGCACATCGCCGTTCCAGGCCGAGAAATCCAGGACATGGAATTGGCCGAAACCCATGGGCACCGGAATGCCCGCCTCGAACGTGACCGGAAGCAACTTCTCGTTGCTGACGGCCTTATCGACTTCGTCCAGCACCCAATGCGATCCGGCGGAGTTTTCGCTCCAGATGACGATCAAGACCTCGCATTGCTTGACCTGCTGCTCGATCGTCCTGCGAAAAGCCTCTCCGCCGGCCAGCTCTCGGTCCCACCAGACCTCGTGGTCGCGCGCGATCAGAGCTTGAACCAGCCGCTCCGCAGTGGCGCGATCCTGATTGGCGTAGCTGATGAACAAGCGCGCCATTAGCAGCTCCGCTGGACGCTCCACGCGCCCAGATATTCGCCGTTAAGCTTCGTGAGCGTGATGTTGAGCGTATACGACGCATCCCGTGCGCCGCCATTGTTGCGGATGTAGGTGGATGTCAGCTGCGCCGCCAATGTGAGGTCCGGATAATCCGCGCCGGGCGCGAATAGCCGCACCGCTTGCGAGCGAATGATCACGTTGCGCAAGGCGTTGACCATCACGTCGGCTTCCAGCCGGTAAGAGTGGGAATCGTTGGCAAGATCACCGATCACCACGCTGGGACGGGCGGCGGTCGTGCCTTCGATGAAGGCCGGATCGGTGTAGATGCGTGTGAACAATTCCTCGGCCATCGTTTGAAACTCAAACTCGGTCAAGCCTGAGCAATCGGCCGCCCCGCGATCGCGGCTCTGCGCCGAAGCGGGCGGGGCGAAGGCAAACGCAAAAGCGAACGCTGCCAACGTGAGCGCCTGGAGGATCGACAGAATTTTCATCAATCGGAATCCCTAATCGTCAAACGCGCGGAATAGGCCGTATCGACCTGGCCCACCGACCGAATGGCTTCAAATGCTTGCGGAGACAAGTGCAGGCGTTGCCATGTCGATGCCGTCTGGACGGAAAAGCCTTCGCGATCGAACCAGTCGATCTTGTATTCAACATGCTGATCCCTGGAGGTGACGTTCTGCGCCTGGAGCTCGACCAATTGATAGCGCCCCACCGGGCGAAATTGGGCCGCGCCCAGTTCGACGCGGCGGGCGAGCCCCCTCGTCTCCATATTGACCGTGAGGTGTTGGGCATCGGTCTGAGCAAACGCCGGCGCCGTAAACGCGACGATGGCCGCAAACAAAATGCGTCTGGAAAGCTTCATAGCGCCGCCTCTTCTTCAACGCCGCCGTCGATCCAGAGCCGCCGCGGCTGCTCGACGGACAGCACGCCATCCATCACACGGCCGTAAGCCACGCAATGCTGGAGGTCTGCTGGAATGTTGATCGGACGCGAGTGAAGCACGCGGGCGCCAGCCAGCGAATCGACCCGGAAATTCGTTTGCCCCGCCGGCAAACGCACCCGCGCAATGTGAAACTTCGATGGCAGCGTCGCCCAGCTGCGCATGTCCGGTGAATCGAAATTCTGTTTGAACTGCATGACCGCCGAAGCGAATTGGCCCATGTCGGCGGCGAAGCGCTGCTCGGTGCTGGCGCGCCAGGCCGAGGCGATGACGCCCAACAACATTTGCGGCATGCGGTCCTGCTGACTGCGCATCACCATCGCTTCCACATCCCCGACTGGGTCGAGACGCGCAATCGCCGCCCCACGCGCCGGCGCCAGCTGCAGACGCGTGACGCTGGAGGCTGACGGCGTGAAAATCGGGATGCGCACCGGCACGACCTGCTGATCGATCTGAACACCGTAAAGCATAGCCTGCCTGGCCGGCGCGAAACCTTCGCCGATGATGATGTGCAGGATGCGCTCACCCGGGGCCGGCGGCGCTTGCATAGCCACGATCGCGTTGCTGAGCTGAGGCGACGCGCCGGCGAGGTCGAGCGCGGCCTGATAGGACGCACGGGCATTGCCGCGCAACGCCGGCCGCTCGACGCTGGTGATCTCCTGAATTGCGCCAGACAGGTAGAAGCCTAGCGGATTGACGTAGGCGCTCGGCACACGCCCCGAGACACGCTCGAACTCGGAGAACTCGGAAGCGAATGTGTCGGATACCGTGGAGGCTTTCGCGCCGTTTGTCGCATCGCCGCGCGCTTGCGTGAGCCGCTCCTGGGCGCGACCGATATCTTCCTCGAAGTTACGCCGCGCCAGATCCTGCTCCTCGATCGCGAGACGATTGACGTTATAGGCGCGCCGATCGCCGGCAACGAGGTAGCTCAAGGAGAGATAGTTGAGCTGTAAGATGCGTTCGTAATCGCGTTGAACGTAAACGGCGATTTCATCGCGTCCGGTGACGAAGGCGGCGCCGCGGCGCATGATCCTGTTTGTAAACCGACCAAGACGCTGCAGGCGCGTGCCGGACTCACGTTCCTGATCCGTGCTTACGGCAGCGTGCGCCGCCGCAAAATGGGTCGTGGATTCGGTGAACGTTGTCGCATCGAACGACATCAATCCCAGCTCTGAATTGCAGAGAAAGACATCGCTGGACGAAAACAGCGCCCGCGGGGCGGCGGGGGCGCCCTCCGCTCCGGGAACGGCCGGGGCGGCGGGAGCTGCGGTTAGCGTCAGCGCGCTCGCTGGAGGGCCGTTGCGATAGACGTTGATCGCACCGGCATAATCGCCCGCCGACAACATCGTGCGTACGGGCTGGAATTCCAGCGCGTAGCCCAAAGGCGTGAGCTCCTGGCGCCCGGGCCGCACAGGCTGCTGGGGTGGCTGGACCGGGGTGGCGTTGGCCGCCGGTTGCGCCGGTTGTGTCGGCTGCAGGCGCTGCAGGATGCGATCTTGCAGACTTTGCGCGCTGGCGGCGCCGGCGACCATGGTTGCAGCCGCTCCAAGCAACGCCGCTCGCCGAGTGCTTGTTGTGCTTTGCATCGTCGTTTCCCTTGGCAAGCTACCACTGAACCTGAGACGGCTGTTGTTCTGGCGGGGTGGCGCTGGCGC
>JACMMP010000116.1 GCA_014378995.1 Hyphomonadaceae bacterium | reverse complement strand
ACTTACGGGTAGTCGTAAGCCCCGCGTTCAAATGGACAGTTCGGAAGTATACTTTTCACGGGCAGTAAACCCCTCGTGAAAGCGGCGGCGGACAGGTTGCCTACGCGTCGTGAGGTCGTTCTTCGTTGTAATCTCTGATCAGCATCGAGCGAGTCCATCGCCGGATGATCGCGGGAACTTACACCCGGGCCTGGCTGATCGCGGCCTTGCTGGAGTTTGGGGCAGCTGGGGCGGCGCCAGATCCGCCGCATTGGTCGAGGTCGCGCCTTTTGCCCGCGACTTGCGGGGGCTATCACGGCAAGCGATCTATCCGCGGCGGCCGGGCGCCGGTTAGAACCGCGCGCTCTATCTTGCTACCCTGACCGCCGTGCGTCATGATCATCGCTTAAAGCTCTTCTACCAAAACCTGGTCGCCCGCGGCAAGCCGAAGAAACTCGCCCTCGTCGCCTGCATGCGTAAACCATCTTCAAATCCGGCCAGCCCTACCGTGGTGTAGAACCCGGCATCACTTGAATCGACACAGTGGTAACCTTCTGCGCCCCGTGCTGGCGCGAATGGCGAGGCTATAATCCTTGCCACACCGGTCTTGTCGGGAATGGAACGCTGCATGCGGATTTTGCTTGTCAAAACGTCTTCCATGGGCGATGTAGTTCACAACTTGCCCGCCGCAAGCGACATTCGCGCAAACTATCCCGATGCCCAGATCGACTGGGTGGTCGAACGTGCATTTGCGCCGATTCCAGCGCTTCATCACGCCGTAGAGGCAACGTTGGCGGTTGACGTGCGGGCATGGCGGCGCAGCTTGAATGAGGGTAGCACCTGGCGCGAAATGCGCGCTTTCAAGCGGCGGTTGCAGGAGCATACCTATGATCTCGTCATCGACACGCAGGGTTTGCTTAAAAGCGCCGTAATCGCGCGTTACGCGCACGGTACTCGATGCGGTTATGACCGGCACAGCATACGCGAGCCGCTGGCGGCGCGGCTGTACAACCGAACATTTCGCGTCAGCAAAAATCTCCACGCGGTGGAAAGAAATCGTCTGCTCGTCGCCCAGGCTCTCAGTTACAGGCCAAACGGCGAGGCGGATTACGGGATTCGAAGCGAGCCGCCGAATTTCGCCTGGTTGCCGTCGCAAACCTATGCGGTGCTGTTGCACGCGACCAGCGCGGACGCCAAGCTTTGGCCTGAAGCGAATTGGGCGCAGCTTGCGAATCGTCTAAACGGCATTGGATTGGACTGTGTTCTGCCGTCGGGAAACCCCACTGAGCGTGCGCGCGCCGAGCGTCTGGCTGCGCAAATCAGATGCGCCGTCGTCGCGCCGAGGATGACGCTGCGCGATGCGGCATCCTTGCTCGGCGGGGCGCGCGTGGCGATCGGCGTCGACACCGGCCTTACCCACCTCGCGGCCGCGCTCGGCGTGCCGTCGGTAGGCATCTATTGCGCGAGCGACCCGGCGCTGACCGGGCTTTACGCGTCGAACGCACCCAATTTGGGTACGCGTGGACAGGCGCCGGCGGTAGCCGATGTAATCGACGCGCTCGATTCCATGCTGACGGCGTGATCAAGACCCGTTTCGGCTATACGCTGCTGCTGTGGGCGCTGCTGCCATTCGCGCTCATTCGTCTGGTCTGGCGCGCTCGGCGGCAGCCCGATTATCTACGCCATTTCGCCGAACGCTTCGGCTTTTACGGCGAGCGTCCGGGCCGGCCGGTAATCTGGCTGCACGCGGTTTCGGTCGGCGAGACGCGCGCCGCCGAGCCTCTGATCGAAGCGCTGCGGCGAGAATATCCGGACCATCGCGTTTTGATCACGCACATGACGCCGACCGGGCGCGAGACCGGCGCGGCGTTGTATGGCGATGACGTGTCGCGCTGCTATCTGCCATACGATTTTCCGTTTGCGGTACGACGTTTCCTCGATCACTTCAGGCCCGAGGTCGGCGCGCTGATGGAAACCGAAATCTGGTTCAATCTGATCCACGAATGCCGGGCGCGCGGCACGCCGATTTACCTGGTCAACGCGCGCTTGTCGCAACGATCGGCGGCAAAATACGCGCGCTTCCCGGACGTCGTGCGAAATGGCTTGCAGCAGTTGACTGCGATCGCCGCGCAGACGCGCGACGACGCGCGGCGGCTGGAAAGCCTCGGCGCGGCAGAGGTGCGCGTGTGCGGCAACCTGAAGTTCGATATCGATCCGCCCGCCGAGAAACTCGCGCTCGGCCGGCAATGGCGGACTTCCCATGGCGCTCGGCCGGTGCTGCTTGCCGCCAGCACGCGCGATGGAGAGGAGGCGCTGCTGCTCGATGCTCTGGTGACGGCAAGTGGGTTCTTGAACGAGGGCGCTCCCCCACTTTGGCGCGCGGACTCGTTACCGCCGAAGTCGGCCGTCTGCGGGGAGCGCGCCTTGGCCCCGCCTCCCGCAAGCGGGCCTGCGGCTAACGTGTCGGCGGGGCGCGCGGACACGTTACCGGCGACGCCGGCCGT
>JACMMP010000115.1 GCA_014378995.1 Hyphomonadaceae bacterium | reverse complement strand
CAAGCCTTGTGGATCGACGGGGCCGCGCGCGTACCAGGCGTTGAAGCGGAAGAAGCGGAGGATGCGGAGATAGTCTTCCTTGATGCGGGTGTGCGCGTCGCCGATGAAGATGACGCGGCCCGTCCGCACGTCCTCCAGGCCGCCGCCAGTCGGATCGTGAATCGCGCCCGCCGCATCGGCGTAAAGCGCGTTCATGCGGAAGTCGCGCCGCTCGGCGTCCTCCTCCCAGCTTTCGGTGAACGCGACAGTGGCGCGGCGGCCGTCCGTGCTGACATCGCGCCGCAGCGTTGTAACTTCGAACGGCTTGTGATTGACGACCACAGTTATAGTGCCGTGCTCGATCCCAGTCGGGTGCGCGGTAAATCCAGCTTTCGCCGCGACGTCCGTCACCTGATCCGGCGTCAGCTGCGTCGCAATATCGATGTCGTCGACCTCACGCCCCATCAACGTATTGCGCACACAGCCGCCGACAAAACGTGAGCCGCCCGCGCGCGCGGCGTCGAGCGCAGTCATCAGCGTTTGCGTTTCCTTGGCCTTGAGCCAGGCGGCGTGGGTAATCATTGCGCTCATCCCCCTCTCCCTTGCGGAGAGGGGGTCCGGGGGTGAGGGGCGCGCAAACGCGCAGGCGCCGGAGCGTTTGCAACGCCCCTCACCCGCCGCTTCGCGGCGCCCTCTCCGCAAGGGAGAGGGCATTCATGCACGCCGTCAAACATACAATCTCTCATACAGCGCGCGGATCATGCCGGCCGTTGCGCCCCAGATGTTATGGCCTTGCCAGGGCATAGCGTAATAATAGCGCGTGCGCCCCTGCCATAAAGCTTCGCGCTTTTCGTGGTTGGCGGGATCGAACAGGAAAGCGAGCGGCGCTTCGAACACGCGCGCCACTTCGCGCGGATCGAGTTTGAGTTCAAAGCCCGGCTCGACCAGCGCAACGATCGGCGTGACGCGATAGCCGGTGATGGTGTCGTAGCGATCCCAGGCGCCGAGCGGCTCGATGAAGCGGCGCTCGAGGCCGATCTCTTCCCACGTCTCGCGCAAGGCGGTGTCGAGTGCGCTCGTATCGCTCGCCTGCACGCGCCCGCCCGGAAACGAAATCTGCCCCGGATGCGCCGGCGTCTCCACCGAGCGCTCGGTGAACAACATGGTCCAACCTTCGGGCCGCTTGACGATCGGCGCCAACACCGCCGCCGGACGTTGCTCGGGATGATTGTCCCAATCCGGATTGAGATCGTTATCGCTGCGCGTGCGCGCCGTTTCATCCGCGACGATGTCGAGCGGATCGAGGCGGGTGCGGAGGAGGAATTCGATAGAGGCGCTCACGACTCCCCCTCCCCTTGAGGGGAGGGGGTTGGGGGGCGGGGTGAAGCGCCAATGTTTGTAGGTTGGAGCGCGGGCCTCTGGCCCGCATTGGTGCTGCACTTTGCGGACGTCGCGATGCGCGCCGGGAGGCGCGCGCTCCAAAACACGGGTGCTTCACCCCGCCCCCTGCCCCCTCCCCTCAAGGGGAGGGGGTTCAATGCGCTTCTACGTCTCACGGTGATCCCAACTCCCACCATGCCCCACCACTCCAAACACCAAGCTTCCCGCCCCGCGCCTCACTCCAGTCCACCAGGTCATAGAACGGCGCGCGCAGTACGCGTGCTTCCAAGCGTCCGCGCACCAGCACATAAGGCCGCGGCTCATCCTCGCGCATGGCCACGCGCAGCGGATGCGCCGCTCCGACTTGCACTAAGTCGCCCACGTTCGTGGTGAACACGATCGTCTGGTCCCGCCCCTCCCCAACACGATCCACGCGCACGGCGACGAACGGCGCGTCCTCCACACGCACGATGATCTTCTCCACCGGCGTGACGAGATAAGTCTCCCCGTCCTCATCCTTGCGCAAGATCGAGGCGAATAGCTTCACCAGCGGCTCACGCGTGATCCGCGCGCCGGCGTGCTTCCACGTCCCGTCCGTCAGAATCTCCATGCCGATGTCGCCGCAATGGGTGGGGTTCCATTTATCGACAGGCGGCAGCGCTTTGTCGCCGGAACCGGCCTCCCTCTTGAGCGCGGCCAGCAATTGCTCCAGGGACGTGGGGTTATCAGGCGCCGTCATATTTCCGCCCCCAACTACGCGAGCTTCGCCCCCATGAGCAATCAGGACAATCCGGAAGCGCTTGTCGCCGAGGCGGAAGCCGCGGGCGAGGCGCTGGCGCAGGTGCGCGCCGAGATCGGCAAAGCCGTGTTCGGCCAGGAGCGGGTGATCGAGATGACGCTGGCGGCGGTGCTAGCCGGCGGGCACGTGCTGCTGGTGGGCGCGCCCGGGCTGGCCAAGACGCGGCTCGTTGAAGCTTTGGCGCGGGTGCTGGGGCTCGACTGGGCGCGCGTGCAGTTTACGCCGGACCTGATGCCGGCGGATATTCTGGGCTCCGAAGTTCTGGATCAGGACGATGCGGGCCGGCGCCACTTCCGCTTCGTCAAGGGACCGATCTTTACGCAGCTCTTGATGGCGGATGAAATCAACCGCGCCTCGCCGCGTACGCAATCGGCGTTGCTGCAGGCGATGCAGGAGCATCACGTCACGGTGGCCGGCGCCGCTTACGATGTGCCGCGCCCGTTCCATGTTTTGGCGACACAAAACCCGATCGAGCATGAGGGCGCTTATCCTTTACCCGAAGCGCAGCTCGATCGCTTTCTGCTGCAAGTCGATGTGCCTTACCCGGATGCTGAAATCGAACGCAAAATTCTGATCGAGACGACGGGGCTGGACGATGTGCAGCCGCAGCCGATCCTCAATCCAGATAAGCTGATGCGCTTGCAGCGGCTCGTGCGCACGATGCCGGTGGGCGAAAAGGTGCTGGCGTCGATTTTGGAATTGGTGCGCTCGGCCCGGCCTGGCGCCAGTCCCGATCAACGCGTCAACCAACACGTCGCCTGGGGGCCAGGGCCGCGCGCTGGTCAAGCCTTGATGCTGGCGGTCCGCGCACGTGCGCTGCTGCGCGGACGCTTGGCGCCCGCAGTGGATGATGTCGCAGCTTTGGCGCGCCCCGCTTTAGTGCATCGCATGCAGCTTTCCTTCGGCGCCCGCGCCGAAGGGTTGGACATCGACTCACTGGTGGACGATCTCGCGGAGCGCGCGGCTTGAGCAACGCGCGCCTCGATGCGCTGAACCTCGCCGGCGATCTCCCGGGCGTGTTGCTTGATGCAAAGCGCCTCGCCGCGAGCGCGCCCGGCGTGCATGGACGCCGCCGCGCAGGGCAAGGCGAAGACTTCTGGCAATATCGCGATCATCGCGCCGAGGATGGCGCGCGTTTAGTCGATTGGCGCCGCTCGGCACGCGGCGATCGCTTCTTCGTGCGCGAACGCGAACGCGAGGCGGCGCAGACGGCGTGGTTCTGGATCGACCCTGACGCCGGTTTCAACTGGACCAGCGATCCGCAGCGCCCGACGAAACTGCACCGCGCGCGCACGATCGCGCTAGCAACGGCGATCTTGCTGTCGCGGGGCGGTGAGCGTATCGGCGCGCTTGGTCAGCCGCCGCGCGCTGGCGCACGCGCCGTGGATCGTCTCGCCATCGATCTCACCGCGCCCATGCGCGAGGCCGAAGCGCCCAGCAATTCGTGCATCGTGTTCTTCAGCGATTTCTACGCGCCGGTTGCGACGTGGCGCGAGCGCTTGTTGAACTGCGCACGCGCCGGCGCCAGCGGCGCGTTGGTGATGATCGCGGACCCGGCTGAGGAGGATTTCCCCTTCCGCGGCCGCACTCTGTTTCAAGCGCCTGGGCGCGGCGGCGAAGTGCTGATCGGCCGGGCCGAAGCGGCGCAGACGAGTTATACCGAACGCCTCGCCGCACAGCGGCGCGACATCCGCGCGCTCGGCGCCGAGCTCGGTTTTCCGGCCCTCTTGCATCGCACCGATCACAGCGCCTCGCCGGCCCTTTCGCTGCTGCTCGCCTTCGTGTCGGAGCGCTACGGGTGACGATGGGGCCGATCCTGTTCGGCGCGCCCTGGGCGCTCGCTGCGCTCGCCGTGTTGCCGGCGCTCTGGTGGATCATGCGCGCAACGCCGCCGCCGCCGCAGCGCACGCAGTTTCCGCCAACGCGTTTACTCGAAGGCCTGCGCACCGAAGACCAAAGCCGCGAACGGGCGCCGTGGTGGCTGGTGGCGTTTCGCGCACTCGCGGCAATGCTGCTAATTCTCGCCTTCGCGCGCCCATCGCTGGCGCCAAGCGCCGCCGAACGCGCACAGGGTGGACGCACCTTGATCGTGATCGACGATGGTTGGACCTCGGCGCCGTTCTGGAGCGACACGCGTGCGGCGGGCGTTGCGGCGGCCACGCAAGCAGAACGCACCGGTGCGCCGGTTTTTCTCTTGCTCACTGCGCCCAGCGCGCGTGCGCGCGATCCGGGCGAAGCGCTGACGGCGGCGGACGCGAAAGCCGCGATCGGCCGGCTTGAGCCGCAGCCGTGGCGGCCGGACCGTGCGCAAGCCGCCGAACGCCTGGCGCAAACCCAAGGCAATTTCGATCGCATCGTCTGGATCACCGACGGTTTGAACGACGATGGCGCGCGTGCGCTAGCCGCCGAATTGCAACGTCGCGGACCCGTGACGGCGCGGCTGCCGCCGCAAGCGGCGCGAGCGATCGTCTCCGGCACAGTGACGCCGCAGGGCGTGACGGCCGACATTCGCCGCGCGCCGAGCGGCTCTCCCGTTGTCGCTATCGCGGCGGAGACGGCCGAAAGCCGTTCGCTTGGCGCGGCCGAAGCGCGCTTTGCCGGCGAGGCGCCGGGCGCAT
>JACMMP010000114.1 GCA_014378995.1 Hyphomonadaceae bacterium | reverse complement strand
TGGCCCGCGTGAAGGCGGCGGCTTTAGCGGCGGCGGCGATCGCGCGCCGCGGCAGCCCTTGGGCGATCCCCAGGATGGCGTCGTGAAGTTCTTCAATGGTGCGCGCGGCTTCGGCTTCATCACGCCGGACGGCGGCGGCGCGGACGTGTTCGTGCACGTCAGTGCAGTCGAGCGCGCGGGCCTCACGCAACTGGTCGAAGGCCAGAAGGTCAACTTCCAGACTTTGCCCGACACCAAGGGCAAAGGCCCGAAGGCCGTGAACCTGAAGGTCAACGACTAACGCACTCGGAAACGAGACATGACAGGGCCCGCGAGATCGCTCTCGCGGGCCCTTCTGTTTCGTGCCTCAGCCGCGCTCGCCGCGGTTCTCGATCGGAAAATAGATTTCGATGCGTTGCACCGGGTCGGTGGTCGGATCGGCGCTCTCCGGCTGCGGCTCGGGGGTCACGACTTCCCAATATTCCGCGCCCGGCCGTAAACCGATGCGATGCGCCTGCCGGAACGCCTCCAGCCGCTGATACATTTGCGCGACTTGCGAGCGCCGGCCGATGAATGTGCCGCGTAATGTGGGGCCGCCCGGTGTTTGCGCGACGCGCGAACCAACCAGCATCGGCGCCGGGCCGCTATATTCGTAGCCGACGCTGAAGCGATAGCGGCCGCCTGCGCCGTTATCTTGCGGAAACGCTCGTATGAGCTTGCTGCGGTCGGCTTGGCCGCCGCCGGCCGCAACTGCGCTTTCCAACGCTTCGATGCCACGTTGTTCAGCCTGGTATCCCTCCGCAAAGCTCGGCGAGACATTCGACAGCGTAACGTCGACAAACATCACATCCTGCGGCGGCATCGCCACTTCGATAATGTCAAAGCCTTCAAAGTCGGAAGCCGGCAATTGCTCCGCGCGGTCTTTTAGGCGCGTCAGGCCGCTATCGAGTTCTTTCTCGATGGTCGAGCGCATGATCAAGTTCATGTAACGGCACGGCACATTGACCCAGCCCTCGGCGCAAACGGCGCCTACGGACCAACCAACCGATGTGACGCCCTCGCGCGCTTCCAAGTCCAAGCGGGAGTTCAGCGTCGCCCGTTCGCCGATCTGGATGATGCCCTCGACCGACTGGTTTTCCATCGAGTTCACGATCGACATGCGCCCCGAGCCGACCTCGCGCACGTTGGACGACCAGCGCATGCTTTGGCCTGCGCCCGGGTCCGGCGAGATGGCGAATTCGGCGTTTGGGTCGCGGGCGTAGTAAGGCGACCATTCCTTGGCGATGTTGAGGTCGTTGATCATCGCGAATACCGAAGCGCGCGGACGGTCGATCTCAGTCGTGCGCGTCACTTCGAGCGCGTTCGGCAGCAAGAAGCGCCCGACGGCGTAGAGCGCGCCCGTCACAAGCGCGATCACCAGCACAAATCCTAGAAACCACCTCATGCGCCGCCCCCCGCGCGGAAGCGTAACGCCTTATCATCAGTGCGGAATCCGCGCCATGCGCCGCCATGCATGCTTGCATGACGCGCTTCAGTATCGCGCTGCGCGCGAACCTTTGCGGAAATACTCAAAGCCATCACCCGCCCCGGACGATAGCCACCCCAGCCGCGGCTTGGTTAACACAGGGAAAGGCGCGGCGTCAGCCCGCGTGCGCAGCAATACCGTCACTATCCATGCTGGGAACTCACGTCCGGGTGCGGTCCCAGACCTCGAACTCGTGGGCGATGCAGCGTTCCATCATCTCGCGCCAGACCGGCTCGGCGATCCCCCAGGAGAGGCCGCGGGCCTCGGCTTCGGCCTTCACATTGTCCAACACCTGTTGGATGCGAGCCTCGTCGCGGACGACATTGCGGTTCGGTTTGATGCGGGCGGCGGCGTCCATGTAGCCTTGGCGGCGGGCGATCAGGGCCACCAGCATACGGTCGATCTCGTCCACGCCGGCGCGGACATCGCGCATAGTCTCGCACCCCTCCGGATCGGGGGCTTCGAAGCGTGAAGCGGGCTTTCGGGCCGGCAGGCGCGCGTCATCCATGGGCTGAATTTGGAACTGGGCGGGCGCTGGGTCGATAAGGCATGCGGTCGCGGCCCTCAGACTTCCATCACGACGCGCTCTTCGGGCGCATCGTACCGGGCGATGCGCAGGCGCACGTCACGCAAGCCCGCCAGCTTCGGCATGAACGCCAGAATGGCCGGCGCCTGCATATGCGCCGACATCAGCGCCTCATTTTCCCAGCGCTCGACGATGTGGAACAGTCCCGGCTCATTGACGTCCTCGGCGAAGGCGTAGGCGATGTTGCCGGGTTCTTGACGCGTGGCTTCGGCGAGCGCTTTGGCCGCCTCACGCAGCGCGCCGGCATCGCCGGCATGCACGCGCATCCAGCCCTGAATCACGATCATCGCGTTTGCTCCGCTGTTTCGGCCGCGCGCTCGGTTGGCCTGCCGCCGGAGACCACGCGGGCGGCTATGTAGCAAGGCTCGGCGGCGCAGGCGTAGAGCCAGAGCCGCACATAATGGCGCCCAGTGCTGGCCGGCGTGATCTGGACGTAGGGCGTGTCATCGCGCGCGTCGTCGCGTTCGGCGAAATCGCCGTCGGCGCCATAAATTTCCATGTCGAGATCGCTGCAATCGTCATCGCAGGCGCCGTAGACGCGGTAGTTGACGCCTGCGAGGAGATAGACCGACCACAAGTACGGACGGCCGAGTTCGAGCGGCGTGATCAGATCCGGGACGGTGCGTTCGGCGGCGTAGCCCGCGGCCGCGTGGCGCTCGAGGCCGTGCTCTAGATAGCCCAGCACCTGGCGACGATAGTCCTCTTGCGCCGAAGCGCTGGTAACTAAAGCCATGGCGATGGCGCTGGCGAGCAAAAGTCCGCGCATAGAGCCCTCCCTTTCTGGGCGACGCTCATGGGCTAGAGCGGCGGCCCCCTGGGATCAAGCCGAGCGACGCCCCATTCTCTGGTGCTAGACTGACGACCCCAATGAGCGGCGCCGATAAACCCTCCCTGCCCCCGCTGAACCAGCTGCCGGGCGAAGACGCCCCGCGTCCCGAAATGAAGGGCGTGGAGGCGATCCGCGATGCGTGGAAGCGGCTGCCGTCGCGCCCGGGCGTTTACCGCATGCTCGGCGCCGATGGCGAGGTGCTTTACGTTGGCAAGGCCAAGAGCCTGAAGGCGCGCGTCGGGCAGTACGCGCAAGGACGCGGGCACACCAACGCGATCTACCGGATGATCCATCAGACGGTGTCGCTGGAAGTGATCGTCACGGCGACCGAAACCGAAGCGCTGCTGCTCGAAACCAATATGATCAAGCGGCTGAAGCCGCGCTACAACGTGTTGATGCGGGATGACAAGAGCTTCCCGTACATCGCGATCCGCGCCGATCACCCCGTCGCCGCGCTGCAGAAGCATCGCGGCGCGAAGAGCTTCAAGGGCAAGTTCTACGGACCGTTCGCCAGCGCCGGCGCGGTGAACCGAACGCTCAACACGTTGCAGAAGGCGTTCCTGCTGCGCTCGTGTTCGGACTCGACCTACGCGGGGCGCACGCGGCCTTGCATGCTTTATCAGATCAAACGCTGCTCGGCGCCGTGCGTCGATCTGGTAAGCGGCGAGGAATATGCGGGGCTGGTGAAGGATTCGATCGACTTCCTCGAGGGCCGCTCGGTCGAATTGCAGGATCGCCTAGCGGTCGAGATGCGCGTGGCCTCAGACCAGCTGGCGTTCGAACACGCGGCGCGCCTGCGCAACCGGATCCGCGCGTTGGCGTCCGTGCGGGCGTCGCAGGGGATCAATCCCTCTACCTTCGATGAAGCGGACGTCTTCGCGCTGCACTGCGAAGGCGGGCAGAGCTGCATTCAGGTGTTCTTCTTCCGCGCCGGCCAAAACTGGGGCAACCGCGCATACTTTCCGCGCCACAGCGTTGAAGATGCGCCGGCGGAAATCCTCGGCGCGTTCATTGCGCAATTCTACGACGACCGCGAGCCGCCGAAGCTGGTGCTCACCAATGTGGAGCCGTGCGATCGGGCGCTGCTGGAAGAAGCGCTCTGCCTCAAGGCCGAGTGCAAGATCGAAATTCGCCGCCCCGAACGCGGCGAGAAGCGCGAGATTGTCGACGCTGCGCTGCTCAATGCGCGCGAAGCTTTGGGCCGGCGCATGGCGGAGACGGGGAGCGTGGCGAAGCTGCTGGACGGCGTCGCCGAAGTATTCGCACTGCCGCAGCGGCCGGAGCGGATCGAGGTTTACGACAACAGCCACATCCAGGGCACGAATGCTTTGGGCGCGATGATCGTCGCGGGACCAGAGGGCTTCACTAAGAACCAGTACCGCAAGTTCAATATGAAAGCCGAAGAGTTCGGCGGCGACGATTTCGCGATGATGAAAGCGATGATCCGAAGAAGGTTCGCGCGGATGTTGGTGGAGCGCGACTCTCCTGAGCCCTCCCCCCCTGCGGGGGAGGGTTGGGAGGGGGGGCGTTCAGAACACGGCGCTTCATTCGAAGTCGCGCTAGATTCTGAACGCCCCCCACCCCCTCCTGCCCCCGCCCCGCAAGGGGGCGGGGGTGCTGTCACCGACGGCGGCGTGGATTTTTCTAAGGAGCGCGATGAGCCGGAGCGCGAAACCAAGTTCGGCGCTTGGCCAGATCTGGTTCTGATCGATGGCGGCGAAGGCCAACTCAGCGCGGCGCTTGAAGCGCTGGACGAGCTAGGGCTGAAAAACCGCATCGCCATCGCCGGCATCGCCAAGGGCGTCGATCGCGACGCCGGCCGCGAGCGTTTCTTCGTTCCGGGCCGGTCAGCGTTCCGGCTCGACGAGAAAAGCCCCGTCCTCTACTACCTGCAGCGGCTCCGCGACGAAGCGCACCGCTTCGCCATCGGCGCCCATCGCGGCAAACGCAAAGCCGGCATCGCCAAGAACCCGCTCGACGAAATCGGCGGCATCGGTCCTGCCCGCAAGCGCGCTTTGCTCGACCGCTTCGGCTCGGCGCGCGGGGTCTCACGCGCGGCGCTGGCGGAGCTGGAAGAGGTCGAAGGCGTGAACAAGGAACTGGCGAAGCGTATCTATGACTTCTTCCGCGACAACAAACGCTGACGCCGTAAGGCGCAAGAGCAACATCCCGACGCTGCTCACGGTATTCCGCATCGCCATGGGGCCCGTGATCGCCGGGCTCGTGCTGTGGGCGACGACGCTGCTCTACATCGATCGCAGTCTCGCCGGATTGATCTTCGCGGCGGCGTTTGTGCTGTTCGTGCTGGCGGCGGCGACGGACTGGCTCGACGGCTGGGCCGCGCGCAAGCTGGACGCGGTGACGCCGCTGGGCGCGGCGCTGGATCACGCCGCCGACAAGGTGCTGATCACGTGCGTGCTTGTGGCGCTCGCTTTCGCGGCGCTGCCGCTGGAGCTGGTTGCCGCCTCGGTGCTGATCCTGGGGCGCGACGTTGCCGTGGCTGGCTTGCGCGAAGGCATTGCGGCGCAAGGCAAAACGCTGCCGGTGAGCGAGCTCGGCAAATGGAAAGCGGCGGCGGAGATGTGCGGCGTGGCGGCTTTCCTGGCGTTTCAGACGGCGGCGCTGTTCGGCGAATCCGCGGCCTTGGTGCTGGGGCTGCACTGGGGCGCGCGGCTGCTTTTCTGGACGGCTGCCGCATTGGCGCTGATCAGCGGCGCGCAATATCTTGGCGCGCTGCTGCGCAGGACTTAGTCCAGCCGGCCAAAGTCCAGCAGGTTCATCAGGAAGATGGCGGCGATGAAGACGCCGATGGCGATGAGCGCGGCCATGTCTTGCCTCAAGCGGATTCGCGAAACGTTGGCCCGGCTCGTAACCCATCCTGGGCTGACCAGCCAGTGCAGGCTTGACGCAGCACATCATTCAACCTAACGGTTGAATATGCTTGCAGTCGCCGCTCTCGACGCCACCATGTTGGCCCTGGCCGATCCCACCCGCCGGGCGATCCTCAGCCGGCTCACGACCGGCGAAGCGCGGGTGACCGAGATCGCCGCGCCGTTCGCCATGTCGCTCAACGCCGTCTCCAAACACATCCGCATGCTGGAGCGGGCGGACCTGGTGAGCCGCCGCCGCGCGGGGCGCGAGCATTACCTTTCACTCAATCCAAGACCGCTCGACGCCGCGGCCGACTGGATCGAGCAGCAACGCACATTCTGGAACCACCGCCTCGACGCGCTCGAACGCGCGCTGGCCGAAGATCAAGACTAGAGGGAGACGCACATGGAACTCGGGCATGCAGTCGGCGCAGATACGTTCCGCCTCGAGCGCACATTGAAAGCGCCGATCGAGAAAGTGTGGGCCTTCTTCACCGAGGCCGACAAGCGCAGCCGCTGGTTCACCGCGGGCGATGACATCACCGCCAACGGCCAAACGTTCAATTTCGCTTTCGGCCATCACCGCATCACGGATGAAAAGCCGCCCGCTCGTTGGGCGCACAAGGACGGCTCCCAACCGGACACGCTGATGCTTGGCCGCGTGCTGGCGTTCGAGCCGCCGCGCCTGCTCGCGTTCACCTGGGGCGACGGCGACGAGCATGTCTCAGAGGTGCGCTTCGAGTTCACGCCGCGGGGCGATGAAACGCTACTGGTGCTGACACATTCGAAGATCGATACGCGCGGCAATTTGCGCAACTTCGGCGGCGGCTGGACCGCGCATTTGGAAACGCTGGCCGACGTGCTGGCGGGGCGCAAAAGCAACCGCTTCTGGGCGAATGTAGTGGAAGCGCACGAGGCCTATGAGCGGACCATCGAAGGATGAGCGAGGCGCCGGTCATTCGCATCGCGCGCCGCATCGAGGCGCCTGCGGAGCGCGTATTCGACGCCTGGCTCGATCCGGCGATGATCGGGCGCTTCATGTTCGGCACGCATTTGCGGGACGAACAGGTGGCGAGCCTCACCAACGAGGCGCGCGTCGGCGGGCGCTTTTCCTACAAGGTGATCCGCGGCGGCGCGCTGATCGATCACACCGGAACGTACCGCGAGATCGAGCGGCCGAGGCGGCTAGTCTTCACCTGGGGCGTCGGCGAGGAGCAAGGCGATCTTTCCGTGGTGACGATCGAGATCGCGGCGAAGGGCGAGGCTTGCGAACTCACGCTAACGCATCGCCTGCATCCGGACTGGGCCGATTATGCGGAACGCACGCAGGCCGGCTGGACGAAGATTGTCGGCGATCTGGCGGCCGCGGTTGAGTAAAGCGCGGTATCGCTCCTCTCCCCTTGTGGGAGAGGGATCGTAGAGCGCGGTGATGCAGACTCTCAGATGTGGGTGAGGGGTATCGGCGCTGTGCTTGAAGATATGCCGCCGTTACCCCTCATCCGTCTCGGCGCTTGCGCCGAGACACCTTCTCCCACAGGGGGAGAAGGACGCGCCTACCCCCGCTGCACCAAGCTCAGCAAATTCAGATCCGGATCGTGAAACCATGCGACCTTCGTGCCGTCGGGCGCGGACCAGATGCCTTTAGCGTCCTGCGGCAGAATCCGAAGCGGGCAAAGAGCACGCCTTTGGCAACCAATGCGTCGACCGTCGTTTCCATGTTCGCGACGTCGAACGACAGGATCGCGTACGGGGCGGGCACGACGGTGGGCGTTTTGGAAACACGGATCTTCAAATTCTTGCCTTCGAAGATCGCCGCGAACTGATCCTCGGTGACGAATTTCAGCCCGAGCGTTTCGCCGTAGAACGCCTTGGCGATCTCCGGCTTGGCCGTGCCGACGAGCACAGTGATGTTGGATGATCCGAGCATGAGCCGCCTCGCAATGACGCAAGCTTAGCACATCGCGGCGCCGTAAACAAAACCGCCGGCGTTTCCGCCGGCGGTTGTTTTACTCTAGGCGCCCTGCGGAGCGGCGCCGCCCCAGCCGCCGGAATGCGGCGCCGGCGCTTCGTCCTCGTCCGTGACGGGTAGCGCCGGTGTCGGCGCGGACGGCGTTTGCGGCGTGTCTTCCGGCCGGTCCAGCTTTTCGCCGCGCAGCACCTTGGCCACATCCTCGCCCGACAGCGTTTCGTATTCCACCAGCGCGTCGGCCAGCGTGGTCAAGTCCTGCCGGTGTTCGGTCAACACTTTGCGCGCCAATTGCTCGCCTTCGTTGACGATGCGGCGCACTTCCTGATCGACGAGCTTGGCAGTTTCTCCGGACATGTTCTGCCGTTGCGTGACGGAATGGCCAAGAAACACTTCCTGCTCGTTCGGCGCGTAACGCAGCGGGCCAAGCACGTCGCTCATGCCCCACTCCGTCACCATGCGGCGCGCGATGCCGGTCGCCTGCATGATATCGTTGGAAGCGCCCGTGTTCAGGTGATGCTCACCGTAAGCAAGCTGCTCGGCGACACGACCGCCGAACGCCATCGCAATCTTCGCCTCGCACCATTGTTTGGAATACGAAAGCACATCCGCTTCAGGCAAAGACCAAGTCACGCCAAGCGCGCGACCGCGCGGAATGATCGTCACCTTGTGCAACGGATCGTTGCCCGGCACGAAGATGTTCACTAGCGCGTGGCCAGCTTCGTGCACGGCCGTGGCGCGCTTCTCGGCTTCGGTCATCGCCATGGAGCGCCGTTCCGCGCCCATCATGACGCGATCCTTTGCGTCTTCGAACTCGTTGTTGGTGACCACGCGCTTGCCGCGCCGCGCCGCCAGCAGTGCAGCTTCGTTGACGAGGTTGGCGAGATCGGCGCCCGAGAAGCCAGGCGTGCCGCGAGCGATGGCTTTGAGATCGACGCCTTGCGCCACTGGCACATTGCGGGTGTGGACGCGGAGAATTTTCTCCCGCCCGCTGATATCGGGGTTCGGCACCACGATTTGGCGGTCGAAACGGCCCGGGCGAAGCAGCGCGGGATCGAGCACGTCGGGGCGGTTGGTGGCGGCAATCAAAATGATGCCTTCATTGGCTTCGAAGCCGTCCATTTCGACGAGCAATTGGTTGAGCGTCTGTTCGCGCTCATCGTTACCGCCGCCGAGACCGGCGCCGCGATGGCGGCCGACAGCGTCGATTTCGTCGATGAAGATGATGCAGGGCGCGTTCTTCTTGGCTTGCTCGAACATGTCGCGGACGCGGCTCGCGCCGACGCCGACGAACATTTCGACAAAGTCCGAACCGGAGATCGAGAAGAACGGCACGTTGGCTTCGCCGGCGATGGCGCGGGCGAGCAACGTCTTACCGGTGCCTGGCGGGCCAATCAGCAACGCGCCTTTCGGAATCTTGCCGCCGAGACGCTGGAATTTGCCCGGATCTTTCAGAAACTCGACGATCTCGGCGAGTTCGTCTTTGGCTTCATCGATGCCGGCGACATCGTCGAACGTAATGCGGCCCTTGGCTTCGGTGAGCAGCTTGGCTTTGGAGCGGCCAAAGCCCATGGCGCCGCCGCGGCCGCCGCCTTGCATCTGGCGCATGAAGAAGAACCAAGCGCCGATCAAGAGCAGCATCGGCAGGATGGCGAGCAACATGTCCCCGATGCCGGGCCCGTTCTTCGGGCGTTCGGTTTTCACTTCGACATCGGCGGCATCGAGCTGTTGCACGATGTTCGCCATCGTGCCGGACGGCAGATAGGTGATGTAGCTTTTGCCGTCTTTCGCGGTGGTGAGCAGCGTTTCGCCCTGCGTCGAGACGGCGGAAATCTGGCCCGCCTCAACGCGGTCTAGGAGCTGCGAATAAGGCAGCTCGGTTACGCCACGCTGATTGTTGCCGCCCTGAAGGACGGTCACCAGCACAACGAGAACGAGGGCGACAACGCCCCAAATCAACAATGAACGGACTGGCATCAACCGACCTTCTGGCCACACGCGCCGGCGTTGGGCGCGGAAACTATGTGTTCAGCAAGATAGGGACCGTGCCCCGTGCTGAACACCCCTTACTGCCATCAAGCGGGTCAAGGCGGGGTGAACGCCGAGCAAGGAAACTCACCCGGTTTTAGTGTCGTTAATGCGGCCAAGCAGGCCGAGGACGCGAGGCCGCAGCAGCCATCTTGCCGCTGCGGCCTCCAGCCCTTGCCGCTCCGCGCCGCGGACCAGCACCGGCCTTGCCGCTTCCACGACGACCGACCAGCCCGGTTCCATGACGGTCAGCGCAAGGCGAGCATCCCAAACCGCCTCCTCTCCTGGCGCGAGCTCCAGCGGGGCCGGCGGCCG
>JACMMP010000113.1 GCA_014378995.1 Hyphomonadaceae bacterium | reverse complement strand
GTGGAGCATCGCCGACATCGGCGATTATAACGGCGACGGCCGCGACGACATCGTCTGGCACAATACTGACGGCTCGCTCGCGCTCTGGATCATGAACGGCTTCTCCGTCACCAGCCAAACCATCATCGCCGTGGTGCCGACCGAGTGGGGACTGGTCTAGGGGCGCCGCGACGGGCGGCGGCTGGCTGATACAGAAAGCGCCCGCAGCGCCGCCGATAGCGGCTCGGCGCTTCCCATCAATTGCCATAGACCTTAAGTTCGCGGTGACTCAACTGCGGGTTCGAGATTAGGATGGGAATCGGCAAACGGTCCCCATCGGTAGGCGTTGATGACAAGGCAAACCGGCATCGGCCCGTCCGATACGCGCATCGGTCAGATGCCCGTTTTCTTTCTTCATATCCCGAAAACGGCGGGTACGGCGGTGCGTCATTTCCTCGAAGCGCCGTTGCGGCGTCACGAGGTCGTGCGCGTCAGCGGTGACGCCGCAGAACTCAAGCGCCGTCGCGCACAACCCTTCGGCCCGGATGTGAAGTTTCTGAGCGGCCACGTGCCGTATTGGTTCGGCGATGCGTTGCCGGGACCGAAGCAAACTCTGCTCTTTCTTCGCGACCCCGTTGAGCGGGTGATGTCCACCTACTTTTTCTGGAAGAGTTTGCCGCCGCCGCCACCCGAGGATTGCTCGCCGGAAGCGGATTTGCTGCGCCGCATGGAGGGCGTCAGCCTTGAAGACTTCGTCCTCGATCCGGAGGGTCCGGGCGGGGGATCGATTTCTAATTTCGCCTGCCGCCTGGTGGGGCATGGGGCGCCGTGGAGTCTCGATTGCCCGTTCGACGCAAGCGTCCAGGCGCTCGCCTGTGCGCGGCTTGAGTCCATCGAGCTTCTAGGTGTTGCCGAGCGCATGCCGGAAAGCCTCGATCTCATCTCGCGTCGTCTCGACATGCCGTATTCGGGAGCGCTGCCGCGGCAAAACGAGACCAATGGCCGCCGCGCCGCCAAGGACATTGCGCCGTCCATCGTGCGCGCCATCCGCGACGCCAACGAAGGCGACATCGTTTTATGGGAGCGTGCGCAAACCGAGCTGGACCGGCGCTTGCGCGCTGACCGGCCGCTTTTGAAACCGCGCGACAGCAGCGCTCCTGATCATCGATATTCGCCGGTGATGCGCGAAGGGCGACTGCGATTGCTGCCCGGCGAAGATCCAGTTCTCGGCGCCGGATGGTTCGCGCCCGAGCGGGGCAATGGGAGGTCATGGCGTTTTGCTTCGGCCGGCGCGCCGACAACATTGCACGTGCGGCTGCCGACCGACCAGGCTTACGTGATGGTGATCGACTCGCCGTTCGCTGCCGCGGGATTCGATTACAACGCGCTCGCCGTCAAAGTGGATGATGAGCCGGTCGAGTGTTTCGCGGTCGCCTTACCGGACCGCACCCTGATCATCACGGCGCCGATCCACTCGGCCAAAGCGGATGCGCGAGAAATCGCGTTTGAGAAGGCAGGCGCCATGAGCGCAGACAAATCGCGCGCCGACCATCGCGAGATCTCGTTCGCCGTGCAATCGATCGCCTGGCTGCCGTGGACGAGCGGGCCGGCCGGCGCGTGGACGGCGCTGCAACACTTAACGAGCGAGATGGCGCCGTCGCTCGCAGCGGCGCGCGCGGATAAGGCCAATATCATCGCTCACGTCAGCGCGCTGCACAGCAGCATCGAGACCAAAAACCGTGAAATCCAGTCGCTCCAAGCAGAACTGGACAAGCGTAGACACCGGGCACGCGCGCACGCGTTCTGAACATCGGACGCGCCTCATGACGCTTACCCAAGATACCGCCAATCTAAGCGCGCCGGAGCGTGCGGCCTGAGCGGCTCGAAAATCCGCACGTACGACGTCTTCGTTTTCGGCGCTGACGCGCTAGCGGCCAAATTACCGTCCTCGATTTAGACTGCTGCGCGGCCGCATCGCACCGAGCAAGTAGCTGATCCAGCCGAGACGGCGCACCTGTCGGATCGATAACGAAACCAGAGCGTTAAGAATCTGTTGATCCGATGCGAACAGTTTAGAGTCTGTAGCGAATCGATACGAGGCGAATAGGCAATGCTTGCATACTCTCAGGATCGGCCGAATCCGCGCGACCTGCGCGCGCGCATACTCTCAAGTTTCACCGAGCAGACCTTGCCTATGCCGCCAGTCGAGTTGCGCCGCAGCGTTGGACACGAAGGCACAGAGCATTTCGAGAACCCCTACGGCGTGCTCGCCTTCGGCGGCGACGTGCCCATCGCCAACTACCGCCGCGTGCTCGATTTCGGCTGCGGCTGCGGACGTGTCGCGCGGCAGATGCTTTTGCAGCGGGAGATCGTCCCGGAACGCTTCCTCGGGCTCGATCTCTACGAACCGTCGATCCAGTGGTGTCGCGACAATCTTAGGCAGCCAGGGTTCGAGTTTCGCCATCTCAACGCGCACAATGTCGGCCTCAACCCATCCGGTGTGCGCCATGCCGAACTAGGCACGGATGAACAATTCACGCTGATCAACGCGCACTCCGTGTTCACGCACATCGTTGAGCCCGATCTCGATTACTATTTCGAGCAGTGTGCGCGCGCTTTGAGTCACGACGGCGTGCTGCGCACGACTTGGTTCTTGTTCGACAAGATCAATTTTCCGATGATGCAGGAGTTTCAAAACTGCCTCTACATCAACCCGGACGATCCTTCCAACGCCGCCATATACGACGTGAAATTCGTGCGCGAGCTATTTGCCCGCCACGGTCTGACGATCACGACCGCGCATCCGCCGGAGATGCGTGGCCATCAATGGCTGCTTTACGCCCAACGCGGCGCTGGTCCCCACGTCGCCTTCCGGCCTGACCTTGCGCCGACCGGACTCGCGCGTCCGCCGGCGAGTATCGACGGTTAGATATCGGTATCGTCCTTGAACAGGCTGTCCCCGCTGACCGCCTGTTTTAAAGCCTTCTGATCGGTGCGGTACTGGTTGAAATAGCCGCGCATTTCGGCGGCGGGCTGCTCTGCCCTCGGTAAGCGCCCGCCTGCAGTTACTTCTGCGTCCGCGCGCTTGCGGATAACGATTTCGATGGCGCACTCGGCAATGGGTGTCAGCGTCTGATCGAAGCGCGGCAGGGCGAACCGATATGTCTCGTCAATCACCTCGATCTTGCGAATGTCCGCGGCCGGGCCAAGCTCGCGGAGCAGATCGAGTACGTTGTGAGACGCTGGACACCACGATCTCGACTTCATGAGTGTGAACGCATGCTTGTGATCGCGGTTATGTGTCGACGGCCATACGCCCTGTTCGTACAAATCCTCATCAGGGATCGTGATGACGAGATGACCGTTGGCGCGGAGCACCCTAAACCAGTTGCGCAAGCCCTCGGCGGGATCGCGCAAATGTTCAAGACAGTGACTGGAGAACACGAAGTCGAAAAAGTTGTCCGCCACGCCCTTCATAAATTGCGCGTCGCCGTCCTCAAGATCCCACGTCTTCAGTGACGTGATGCCGGGAAAAAACTCCCGATAGAGATCAAGCGGATCGGGCTTGCCGCCTATATCGACCCCCGCCCCGACCAGATAGCGCGTGGCATAGCGGCTGTCGCGCAAGCGACGGGCAATCGACTTCGAGCACTCTTTCATCGCGTTTGCCCACTCATTCTAACGCGCCAATGACCCTTAGCCGTTCAGCATAGCGTCTGCCGACCGCCTCGCAGCTGTGATGCGTTTCCATGTGCAGGCGCGCGCTCTCGCCGATCTCACGCCCGAGCGACGGGTTCTCGATCAAACGAAGCATGATGGCGGCGGCCTCACGGATATCGGGCTCAGCCCAGTACTGCCCCTTTCCGTGCGGGTATTCGTCGGCGCCAACGGCGCGCATGCGAAAGGAGACGGGAAAGCTATTGGACGCGTTCATGTAATCCATGTTGCCGGAGAATCCTGTGGCAATGGCAACCCGGCCAAGACGCATGGCTTCTGCTGGCCCCCGCCCGAACCCCTCGGAGCGATGCAGCGATACGAACGCATCAGCGCAGTTCACAAGCCCGTGGATACGATCGGCCGAAAACACTTCCGGGATCAATATCACGCCGGGCACGCTCGCCACCATCTGCTGAAGATGCCCAAACTCACGGGGAAAGCGATCGGCAGAGATAACCTTGACGACCAGGCGCGATTCGCGATCCGCAGCACCTGCACGGCCCTGCGTCGCTTCGCGGTAAGCTTCGATGACGCCCATCGGGTTCTTCCTCGACGAGAAGGACGCGAGGTCGAAATAGAAGAGGAAGACGAAGGCATCGTTCGGCAAGCCGAAATCTTCACGCCGCCATTTATCATAGCCCGCCGCAATCTCGACCGCCAAAGGCATGTGGACGACCGGCGCTGTGATGCACTTGGTCAGCGCTTCCTGAATGAAAAGAGAGGGCGCCCATATCTCATCCATGAGGTTGAGCTGCGGCGTCCACTCTCTTGGAAAGTCGGCAAGCTCCCAGGCAGGATAGGCGATGTTCGTCTTGCCGCTGAGAAAGGTTTCACCCAACCTGCTTGTGACGATCGGCAGCTGATCCGCGTTCACATGAAATATATTCGCGCGGAAATCGGCCCCCGATGTATGCAGATGGTCGAAACGCCTGTCTTCCTGTCTCGCAAGCACATCTTCAGAAATATTGACGATCCCGATGGGCACCCCTTCACATTGCATCGACACCGCCGTCATGCGCACGTGCTCGCCCATGCCGAGCTCGCCTCGGGCGTAGCCCACCAGCGCCGCGCCAGGACGGATCTCACTCACATTCTCATCCTCGCGCCCAGAAGCCCGGCTGGCGTAAGCCGATTTCGTCAGCATCACTTTCGCGCGGTGGCGCACCGACGCTGGAAGGTGGCGATAGATCGGCCGCAACGCCGACGCCTGGGACAGCACGGTGCGTGAGATCATCGCCATCGGCGCAGGCGCAGCTGCGGGCGCGCGCTCCGTCACGCTTGCCCCCTCCGGGGTCTGCCCGCGCAACGGATGGAAGCGGTCATCCAACGCGTACTCGCGCGCGAATGTATGCCTGCACCAATCTTCGAGGCCGCGCTGGCCAGCTTCGCTATTCAAATCGAACGCCGCCTGAAGATCGGGCCGGGACTTCCAGATCCGATGCATCAGGCGCGTGACGAGCGGACCAGCAAAGCGCTGCACGTCCGGCGCCGGCTCGTTCGCCAATGAATAAATGCGTTCGGCATCCGGCGAGACTTGCGGATGATCGCCCGCGATCTCGTCGCGGTACAATTGGCGCAACACCGGAGCCACGCGCCGCCCTTGCGCGTCATAGTCGAAGCTATATCGGTAATTGGGTCCCGAACCCATGCCGTTCTCCCGAACCAAGTCGCGGTAAGCGTCGTAGAGTCCGCGCAGCGCGCCGATCGAGTTGGCGTCATAGCGGTTCTGGTGTTTCGAGAATACGTTGGCGTCGGTGAACGATGCGCCGCTGAAGTGCACAAAGCTAATCGGCTCGCCGGCGGCAGTCCAGGTCTCGCCGCTCTTGGCGACAGGACGGTGCATCAAATTCCAATAGGCGAGATTGTAACCGGGCCGATTGAGCACGCGCGTGCGCGGCACAAAGCACGGCAGGAGATCGCACCACTTCTGGTCGGTGAAGAGGCCGCGTTGAATATCGGACACCGCCATGGTCCGCAGCCGCTCGCCCCACCAAGCCGCGAACGCCTGCGCATCCGCCGACCGGCGCAACGCCAGGAAGCCCAAATTATAGACCCCCGCCCGCAGCATATCGATGTCGTTGGGGTGCTTATCGTCTTCAATCGGCCGAGTGATATGCGGCGTCAGCACCGCGTCCGCGTCCCCCGCCAGCGCTTCGCGCACGGCGTCCATGCGGCTGAGGAAATAGAGGTCCGGATCGAGATACACGACCTCATCGGCGCCGGCGGCGAAGAAATGCGTGAAGCAGAACGGCTTGATCGCCGTGTTCAACTCCATCACGTCATAGCGCAGCGCCATGTCCTCAAAACACGGGATCGGCAGATCGCGCACCTTGATGACTGTGAAGCCTTCGCTAGCCGGATCGTAACCCTGATCGACCTCGTCGCACAGCACCAGATAGTGTTCGGCGTCGGGGTGGAAGTGCGCTGAGGATTGCAAACACGTGCGCGCAATTGGCAGGTAATTCTTGGCGCAAATCGTGAAATGCACCCGCCTGCGCGGACCCGCCGCCGGAACAGCCGCGGGCGCCGTGTAGGTTCGATGCAGCGGCGCAGCCGGCGTTTCCGGCGCCGGCGGCACTGTCTCGTTGATCTCTCCGCCGGCGACGCCTGATTTCAGAGCCCGCATGGGGCGCGTGAAACGCCAGCTTGAGGACGCATAGACCGCACGCAAACGCGCGGCGAGCGACTCGTACGCATGTCGCAAAGCCGCGGCCCCCGCAAACTGCTCGGCTGCATTGCGTTGCGCCATCTCGAGTTCGCGTTGCGCCTCGGCGCGCCTTGCGGCGCCCTCCCGGTGCTCGCGCTCCAGCGCTTCGCGCGCACCGATTGCGCGCTCGGTGTCGAGCATACGCATGAAACGCTGGCGCTCACTGTCGAGCTGCTCTGAGAAACGCCTCTCCGCTTCGGCGCGACCCTGCGCTTGCGTTGCAGCAGCGCGTTCCTCCGCCAGTGCGATTTGCTGTTGAGCAAACTGCTGTTCGGCGTGAACGACTTCATCCAACGCGATCGCGTAACGGCGCTCTGTTTCGGCCAGCTCGTTTGTGGCGGCTGCCTCCAAGCGCGCCACGGCCTCCGCCAGATCTTGCGCCGCGGCTTCCGCCGCGTGCGCCAACGCCGCGGCCAGCTCATCAGTCGCCGCCTCCCGCACCGCAACCAGCGCAGCCGCCAGTTCTTGCGACGCTGCTTGCTCAGCACGCGAGACGGCCACGGCAAACGCAATCTGTTGCTCATGGGCCTGTTCGGCCAGGCTTGCGATCTCGGCGCGATAGCTGGCTTCGGCAGCGGCGGCGGCGACCAGGCGCTCGTCCCGCGCCGCCAACGCGGCGTCCAGCTCCGACACTTGCCTGCGCAAATTTATGGCGTCGTTTTCGCGCAGAGCCAGTTCTGCCGTGTACGCGGCGTGAAGTTCCGACGCTTCCCGGCGTGAATTTGCGGCATCGCTATCGCGGGCCGCCAGTTGCGCGGCGGACGCGGCGGCAAGCTCCGACAGCTCCCCGCGCAAATTTGCTACATCGCCATCGCGGGCCGCCGCGGCGGCCATGAGCCGCGCATCGCGTTCGGCGATGACATCGCGCAAGTGCGCGACTTCGTTGCGACCTAGAGCGATCTGATGAACGCTTTGGCCTAGCCCACGATCCAGCACGTCGAGGTAATTGAGATGCGGGGCGAGCGCATCGAAGGCGGCCAGATGCGGCGCCCATGCCGCGTCCGACTCGTCACTCTCAAGCGCGCCGTTCTGCGCTTCGCGCTGAAGCAGCGCATAGACGGCTTGCACAAACGGCGAACAGGCGACGTCAAGCGTAAGGTGCGAGGCCTGATTCAAATGCCGGCGCAGGCCTTGGTCGAGAAACTCACGCTGATAAACTTGCAGCGCGTGCGCGCCGACCGCCACTCTGGGATCGTCGACCAGGGCTTCGATGCGCCGCAACGCCGCTTCGGGATCGGCCAACAGCGCATCGTACTCAATGAACACACGACGCTCTCCACGCGTGTGTTGCACGGCCGACAGCATGTGCAGCAGCCATAAATAATACGATCGCTCGCGAGCGAACTGATCGCGCGCTTCGAGCGATTCCGCGACGCTCATCGGGTTGCGGAACGCGATGACGTATTGCGTCTTCACGCCGGCGCGCGCGAGCACGTCTTTCCAGAACGGCACGGTGCGGCTGGTGCGCGGGTCCTTGAACGCAAAGTATGGCGCTCGGCCAAATGCGCGTTCGATCTCGTGCAGCGCCTTCAGTTTCAACACGCCAAGTTCAGGCGCGCTTCCTTCGCCGACAGCGTGTGCGAACAAGCTGTCCCAACGGCCATTATGCAACGCGAGTAGCTGATCGTTGATTTCCGAAAGAGTGGCGTGCTCGAAGAAGCCCTTGTCGTTGTCCCCTTCGACCGGCGCTTTCAGATCGCGGCCAAGGTCAATGCCCAAAACCTCTAGGCCGCGCGTCAAGGCGCTGGTGCCGCTGCGGTGCATGCCAAGCACAAGCACGGCGCCCTGCGTTTCCTGCGACGATTGCGCCATGACTTTCAGATTCCCCAACCCGTTGAAGATGCGGGTTTTGAGTTTATCGCACGTAACGGAATAATGAGGGATACCTGTACAAACAGGCGTTATGGCGGGTCAATGCAGGCGTCTGCGGTTCAGCCGCGGTGGCTGTTTTCGCGCGCCAAGGCGATCAGATATTCGCCATACGCCGATTTGGCGAGGCGTTCACCCAAGCGCAACAGACGTTCACGATCGATGAACCCCATATGGAACGCGACTTCTTCCGGACAGGCGATTTTGAGGCCCTGCCGGCGTTCAAGCGTGCGCACGTATTCGGCCGCTTCCAGCAGGGAATCCGGCGTTCCGGTATCCAGCCACGCATATCCGCGACCCATGCGTTCGACACTGAGGCGGCCCTGCTCGAGATAGAGTTTGTTCAGATCCGTTATTTCGAGCTCACCACGGGGCGATGGGCGCAACGCGCGCGCCATCTCTGTCACGGCGCCGTCGTAAAAATAAAGCCCCGTCACCGCCCAATTGGACCGTGGCTTAGCTGGCTTTTCTTCAATGCTGAGGGCGCGGTTGTCGCGGTCGAACTCCACCACGCCGAAACGCTCAGGGTCGGCGACTTGATACGCAAAGACGGTCGCCCCATCGGTCCGCTGAGCAGCGCGGCCGAGTTGCTCCACTAGGCCGTGCCCATAAAAAATGTTGTCGCCGAGAACGAGCGCGGTGGGTTGGCCGGCGATGAAGTCCTCGCCGATGATAAAGGCTTGGGCGATGCCCGCAGGCGTTGGCTGCGCGGCGTAACTGAACTTTACGCCCCACTCGCCGCCGTCGCCCAAAAGGCGCTGAAAGTGCGGTAAATCCGCTGGCGTCGAGATCACCAGGATATCGCGGATGCCGGCCAGCATCAGCGTGCTGATCGGGTAATAGATAAGCGGCTTGTCATAGACCGGCGCCATCTGTTTCGAAATGGCGAGCGTGATCGGAAACAGGCGGCTTCCCGTGCCGCCAGCGAGAACGATGCCTTTCATTCTAGTCTCCAACCAGCGGCCGCGATGTCGTCCAAGCAGGCGCCGAGCGCCTCGCGCCAGGGCCGCATCACAACGCCATACTCGCGCGCCAGCTTATCGCAATCCAGCCGCGAATTGCCCGGCCGCTTGGCCCGCGTCGGGAACTCGGCGCTGGTGATTGGTTTTACCTCGGCGGCGGGGCCGCCGCGGGCGCGCGATTGTGCGAAAATCTCTTCCGCAAACCGCGCCCACGTCGTCTCGCCCGCGCCAGCGCAATGATAAACGCCCGCATGCTTTGGCGAAGCTGCAATCGCCAGCGCGGCGTCGGCGAGATCGTCGGCAAAGGTTGGGCAACCGTGCTGATCGGCGACTACGGAGATAACATCGCGCGTTTTCGCCAGCCGCAGCATCGTGCGCACAAAATTCGCGCCACGCGCGTCGAACACCCAAGACGTGCGCAGCACGATCGCCCGCGTATTCGCCGCTAGCGCCAGCTGCTCGCCGCGCAGCTTCGAGGCGCCGTACTGCCCGGTCGGGCCGGTCGGATCGTCCTCGCGGTAGGGCGCGTCCTTGTCGCCGGCGAATACATAATCGGTCGAAACCTGCAGCAGCGCGGCGCCCACATCGGCGCTGGCGCGAGCAATGGCGCCGACCGCGTCGCCATTGATCGCCATCGCCAGGTCCGGTTCGTCTTCGGCTTTGTCGACGCCTGTATAGGCGGCCGCGTTGATGACAACGCTGGGCCGCCGCCGCGCGATCTCGGCCGCGAGTTCTTCGGGCCGCTGCAAGTCAAATTCGGGCCGGCCGACATTCGCCGCATCGCCCCGCCGCGCCAGCGCGCGTGCGACCTGCCCGCCTCGGCCGATCACCAGCAAGTTCACGCTGGCAGCCCTTGGCGCTTCACGCCGACGCCTGCTGCGCGCAACGGCCCCCACCAGGCCTCGTTGTTAATGTACCAGCGTACCGTGCGCTCCATGCCGGTCTCGAATGTCTCGCGCGCACGCCATCCCAGCTCGTTCTCAAGCCGCGACGCATCGATGGCGTAGCGCCGGTCATGCCCGGGCCGGTCGGTGACGAACTCGATCAGCGCGCGGTGGGCGGCGTCCTTGCGTGCGTGGCGATCGAGCAGATCGCAAATAGTGTGCACCACATCGATGTTGGCGCGCTCGTTACGCCCGCCCACATTGTAGCAGCGGCCCAGCTCGCCCTTCTCGGCAATCAAGCACAGCGCCTCGACGTGATCGTCAACGTAAAGCCAATCGCGCACGTTCTTGCCATCGCCGTAGACTGGCAGCTTGTGGCCCGCGAGCGCATTGAGGATCGTCAGCGGGATCAACTTCTCCGGCAGCTGATACGGCCCATAATTGTTCGAGCAATTGGAGATCAGCACCGGCAGGCCGTAAGTATGAAACCAGGCGCTGGCGAGATGATCGGCGCCCGCTTTGCTGGCCGAGTATGGCGAGCGCGGATCGTACGGCGTGTCCTCGCGGAACAATCCCTCATCGCCGAGCGAGCCGTACACCTCGTCGGTCGAAACATGGACGACGCGAAAGCGATCCTTCGCCGCGCCGTTCAGTTTCTGCCAATGCGCGCGCGAGGCTTCCAGCACATTGAACGTCCCGACCAGATTGGTCTCGATAAACGCCGCCGCGTTCGTGATCGAGCGATCGACATGACTCTCCGCCGCCAAATGGAAGACGACATCAGGCTGCTGCTCGGCAAACACCGCATCGAGCGCCGTGCGGTCGCAAATGTCGATCTGGGCGAACCGATAGTCCGGCATGCCAGAGACCGGCGAAAGCGAGGAAAGATGCCCCGCATAGGTCAGCTTATCGACCACCACGACCGACCACTTGCGCGCGCCCAGCGCATGCCGCGTCAGCGCCGAGCCAATGAAGCCCGCTCCGCCTGTGATCAACGCTTTCATGCTGGCCTTGTTTGAAAAACCGGCTCGAGATCGGCAAGGCGCGGAAACTGCCGATCACGCTCGGCCATCAGCACCGCGTCCGCCGGCATGCGCCAATCGACGCCGATCGCCGGATCGTCCCAAGCTATGCCGCCCTCATGATCGCGGCTGTAATAGTCGCTGACCTTGTAGAAAACTTCCGTGTCCGGTTCGAGCGTCAGATAGCCGTGCGCGAAGCCCTTCGGCACGAAAATCTGCCTGCGGTTTTCCGCCGACAGCTCTTCCGCCACCCACTTGCCGTATGTGGGCGAGCCGGGCCGGATATCGACTGCGACATCGAGCACGGCGCCTCGCAGCACGCGCACGAACTTGTCCTGCGCCTTTGGCGGCTTCTGGAAGTGCATACCGCGCAACGTGCCCTTCGCCCGTGTCAGCGCCTGATTGTCTTGCACGAACGAAAGCCCCGCCAACGCCTCGGCGAGCGAGCCCGCATTGAAGGTCTCACTAAACCAGCCGCGCTCGTCCTCGAAACGGCGCGGCGTGTACGTCCAGACCTCTGGAATCGCTAAACGTTCGATCACGCCGCGAGGCTCGCCACCTTGCGCAAATCCTCGCCGATGCGCCACGACATCGCGCCGCCCGTGGTGAGGCCCGAGGCGAACACACGGCCTGGGAACGCCTCCAGCGCACGCACAACGTGCCGGCGCCGGCGGGGATCGACCAGGAACATCATGAAGCCGCCCCCGCCCGCGCCGGAAACCTTGCCGCCGAACGCCCCCGCCGCCTTCGCCGCGTCGTAAATTGCGTCCAGTTGCGGGGTCGTCACTGCGGACGCCGTGCGCTTCTTGTGCGCCCAGCTCTCGTCGAGGATCGCGCCAACGTCAGCGATCCGTCCCATAAGCAGCGCCTGCTTCATTTGGAATGCGATGGCTTTCAGCTGGTGCATGGCTTCCACCGACGCCGCTTCGCCGCCGCTCACGTTGCGCGTCTGCTCATCGATAATGCGCGCGCTTTCGCGCGATACGCCGGAGAAGAAGAGCACCAGGGACGCTTCGAACTCCGCCGCCGTCTCCGGCGTAATGCGCAGCGGGTTGACCAGCACGCCAGGCCCCGGTCCGAACTCAATGAAGTTCACGCCGCCGAACGCCGCCGCGTATTGATCCTGCTTGCCGCCATTCAGCTTAAGATCGATGCGCTCGATGTCGTAGGCCAGATGCGCGACGTCGTAGGCGCTCATGCGCGTCTGAAATAATTCGTTGAACGCCTGCACCAAGGCAGTGACCATTGCCGACGAGGTGCCAAGGCCCGAACCGGGCGGCACGTCGGCATAAACGTTGATCGCCAGCGGCAGCCCGCGGCCTTCGTTAAACTCGGTGCAGAAGCGGTTGTAGACGCCTTTCAGCAGGATCAAGTCGCCGTCGAGCGGCAAGCTCGCGCTTACCGGCCCACGCCAGCTCACATCACGGTCATCCAGGTAAAGCTCCACGTCCCCGCTCTCGGACGGCGCAATCGTGACATGGGCGTAGAGATCGACGGTCGCGTTGATGACGACACCGCCATAGGTCTCGGCGTACGGGGACGTATCCGTCCCGCCGCCGCCGAGTCCGAGGCGAAGCGGCGCTCTTGAGCGAATAAAGGAGTTCGACATCCGCGCGCCTTTTTGGCCCCGCAATTTGGCTAACATGGCCCCTCGCCCTCCGCCACTACGACGTGACTCTGCCGGCGCTTAAGCGACTGCTTCTAGCGGCGGCCGTTGGTCGATGTACGCATTCCACACTTCAGCCGGCGCGCCCGACATGATCGGGCGCCCGCCATGAATCCAAAGAGCTTGATTGCAAAGTTGCGCAGCGATGTCGCCGGAGTGTGTCGCCAGCACCAAAATCTTGGCGCGATCGAACATGGCGCGCACGCGTTTGGCCGCCTTCTCCACGAACAGCGCATCGCCCGCGCCGATGACTTCATCGACCACCAGGATGTCGCGCTCGACGCTGGTCGCCAAGGCGAACAGAAGCCGGACGGTCATGCCGCTTGAATACGTGCGTACCGGCAGGTGCAGAAAGTCCGCCAGCTCGGTGAAGTCGGCGACATCTTCGAGCAGCAATTTGCGCTCTTTGCGAGAGACGCCGAGCAGCTGGCCGATCATCTCGACATTCTCGACGCCGCTTTTGTCGGGGTCGAGGCTCGAACCCAGCGAGAGGATCGAAGCGCGCGTGCCTTGCAGGCTGACTTTGCCGCGATCCGGCAGGATCAAACCCGAACACACTTTGAGCAGCGTCGATTTGCCGGAGCCGTTGCGCCCCATCACGGCGAGACGATCGCCTTCTTTCAGTTCAAACGAAATGCCGTTGAGCGCATCGACGGTCGGGATCTGGCCAACTTCGCGCGCCACGCGGCCGAAGGAAGCGCGGTGCGCCGCGAAAGTCAGGATCGAACGCTGCCGCCCGGTGGAATAAACCGGGTAGCTGACTTCGACGTCGCTAAGTTCAATATGAGCCATATTTCAAAGCCAGTGATAAAGTTGGCGCCGCCCGATCAGGAACGCCAGGAATCCGACGACAAACAGTGCGGCTGCGCCGGCGCCTGCGCCCATCCAGATTTCAGGGGCGGGCACCCGGCCCAGAAGCGGCTCGCGCACCAACGTGACGTAATAGTACAATGGATTGTACTCATACGCCCATGTGTTGACCTGCAACTGATCCGCGCGCCACATCACCGGGGTGAACATGAAGAGAAAGCCGGCCGCCATTTGCATCGCCGGTTGCACATCCCGATAACGCGCGCCGATTGTGGCTAAGAGCATGCCGACGCCCGTGCCGGCAATGATGGTGATCAGCAGCGCCGGGATCGCGTAAAGCATCTCGATCGTAGGCGTCACACGCAAGATCGCCATGAGCGCGACGAGCGTGATGATGTGATGCAGGAACAGCAAAAAATAACCGATCGAGCGGCGCCATATCAAAGTGAGCCAGGGAAGCTCGTAGCTTTCCAGCAGGCCTTTATTGACGATGAACGTATTCGGCATGTCCGCGAGGTAGAGCGACAGGAAACCCCAAACCGGGAAGCCAGCCGCCAGATAAAGCGCGTAGGTTTGCGGTTCGATGTTGAACAAGCCGGAAAAGACGAGAATGAAGCCCGCGATCATCGCCGCCTGGCCGAGCGAAATCCACAACGGGCCAAGCACCGTGCGGCGGTACTTCCCGTGGATGTCGTCCGCCGCAAGCCGCGCCGCCAGGGGCAGCCTCAGGAGGGATCCCCCCAAGTCGCGAAAAGCAATTGCCGCAGTCCCCACGCCGTTCTCCCCACGCCACTCAGCGGTTGCAGGCTACTAGCATCGCCATTCCGCTCCGTCAGCCGTCGGTCGCACATCCGACGCACCGAAACGCCCCGGCTGTCGCAAATTTGAACGACGATGCTATGACACGCATCGCCTTTGGCGAATCCGTCGAAAATCGCGAGATTTATGCTGGGATTCCGAGCCTCGAGCGAGTGGTGTGATGCGTCAGGCGGTGATTCTTGTCGGCGGGCGCGGCACGCGGCTGGGGGAACTTGCGCGCGATATCCCTAAACCACTGGTTCAAATCGCCGGCGAAACGCGATTCCTCGATTACCTTTTGCACAACATTGCCCGGCACGGGGTCGAAGACATCGTGCTGCTGGCGGGTCATTTGGCCCAAATCGTCAGCGTGCGGTACGACGGGGCCAAGATTCTCGCCGCCACTATTCGCGTCATTCGGGAACCTGAGCCCGCCGGCACGGCCGGGGCGCTGCGCCATGCCGCGGAGATGCTCGACGAGGTCTTCCTCATGGCCAACGGCGATTCGTTCTTCGACACGAACTATCTCGCCCTCGAACAGCCCCTAAAGCCCGGGGACATCGGCGCCATGGCGCTTCGGCGCGTGCCGGACGCCGCACGCTTTGGCCGCGTCGAAATCGACGGCGACCGCGTGCGCGGCTTTCACGAGAAGGACGCTTTATTCCAAGGCGAGGCGCTGATCTCCGCCGGAGTCTACCTACTGCGGCGGCGCGTGCTCGATCTGATCACGCAGACTCCCTGCTCGATCGAAACCGAAATCTTCCCGCAACTGGCGGCGCAGGGCGTGCTGTCCGGCCGTGAGAGCGAAGGCTATTTCATCGACATTGGTTTGCCGGAAACTTTGAGCGCCGCCCGTGCTCAGTTCGCCGAGACCATGCGCCGGCCCGCAATTCTGTTCGATCGCGACGGCACGCTGATCGTCGATGAGGGCTACACTTATAAGCTCGAAGACCTGCGCTGGCAGCCGGGCGCGATCGAAGCGATCCGCACCGCTAACGATGCCGGCACGCTCGCCATCGTCGTCACCAATCAATCGGGCGTCGCGCGCGGCCTCTACAGCGAAGCCGAAATGCGCCGCTTTCACGCCCACATGCAGACCGAGCTCGCCAAGCACGGCGCTCACATCGACGCATTCTATCATTGCCCGCACCATGGCGAGGGCAGCATCCCCGCCTTCACGCACGCCGACCATCCCGACCGCAAGCCCAATCCCGGCATGCTCCGCCGGGCGCTGCTGGAATGGCCGATCGATCCCGCGCGCGCGTTCGTCGTCGGCGATACTGAACTCGACACGCAAGCTGCGGCAGCGGCGGGCCTACGCAGCGCTCGCGTCGCGCCGGGCGAGTTGCTCGGCGCCGTGAAACACGCGCTTGCGCAGCCAACGCCAAAAACACCAACACAAGCGGCGCTGAAAACCGAACTGCGCCACCGCGCGGCCGCTGCGCGCGCTTGGCTGTTCGACGACGCGCTGCCGCTCTGGTGGGCGCGCGGTTACGATCGCGGCGCGACTTGCTTCCACGAGCGCATCGCGATGAGCGGCGCGCCGGTGGCGGAGCTGTCCC
>JACMMP010000112.1 GCA_014378995.1 Hyphomonadaceae bacterium | reverse complement strand
CGCATCGGCGTCGCGCGGTGGAGCTGCTCGGCCAACGCCCGCGCCGCGCCGGCGAACTGGCCGACGCGCTCGGTCTGCCGGCGCCGGCAATGAGCCGCCATTTGCGCGCGCTGAAGCAAAGCGGCCTGGTTGAGGAAAGTCACCCAGACTTCGATGCGCGCGTGCGCATCTATTCGTTGAGGGAGGGCGCCATGACCGATCTCAAGAAATGGCTCGCCGACACCGAGCGGATGTGGGCGGATCAACTCGCCGCGTTCAAGTCGCACGTGGAGACGAAGCGCAGATGAACATGGAGCGCCGTCATCGTTTCGCTTCGTGTGAACGCGACGCTGTTGGAAGCCTTCGACGTCTTCACACAGGAGATCGGCGTGTGGTGGCGGCCGAACAGTTTATTTGAACTGACGCCGCGCGGCGACGGCGTCTTGCGCTTTGAAGGTGAGGCGCGGCTCGTGACGATTTTGCCCAGCGGCAAGGCGTTCGAGATCGGCCGCGTCACGGCTTGGCGCCCCGGCGAGCTTTTGGCCTTCACCTGGCGCCAAGCGACCTTCGCGCCGGATCAGATCACGTATGTGGAGGTGCGCTTCGAAGCGGTGGGCGAGGAAACCCGCGTCACCGTCGAACACCGCGGCTGGGATGCGATCCCCCAGGACCACGTCGCACGCCATGGCTTCCCATTGGCCGCAACCCAGATGCGCCTAGCCGAGCACTGGCGCGTGTCGCTCGGCGCTCTGGCTCAGCAGATCGCCGCCAAGCACTGACATCCGCCATGTTTCCGCCCAGGAGCCGCGCCAAATCCGACGCTCGGTTTCGGGCAGAGGCAGCCATGAAGTTCACCCGTTCGACCTTGCTCAAGGCGTCCCCGTACGCTGCGCTGCTCGCCGGCTTTGCCGGCGGCGCGTTGGCGGTATCGCCCACGAGCGCCGAGCGCGAGATCCCGCGCCAGCAGGGTGAGGCGCACCTGCAATTGGCGCAGGCGACGCAGCGCGCGGCGCCTAACAGCCGGGGCGAGATGCAGCTGTCGTTTGCGCCGGTGGCGGCTCGAGCGGCGCCCGCGGTTGTCAACGTCTACGCCCAGCGCGTGGTGCGCAGCATGTCGCGCGATCCGTTCTTTGGCCGCTTCAGCGGACCGCGCATGGAGCAGTCGCTGGGCTCCGGCGTGATCGTCGGCGCCGACGGCATCATCGTCACCAACAACCACGTCATCGAAGGCGCGCAATCGCTGAAAGTGGTGCTCGCCGACCGCCGCGAGTTCGACGCCGAGCTCGTGCTTGCCGATCCACGCGTCGATCTCGCCGTGCTGCGCATCAACGCCGGCGGCGAACGACTGCCAACACTGCAGTACGCCAACACCGCCGACGCGCAGGTCGGCGATCTTGTGCTCGCCATCGGCAATCCGTTCGGCCTGCAGCAGACCGTCACCAGCGGCATCATTTCGGCGCTGGCGCGCACTGAAGTGGGCATTAGCGACTACGCCTTCTTCATCCAGACCGACGCGGCCATCAATCGCGGCAATTCCGGCGGCGCGCTGGTCGACATGAACGGCGCCCTTGTCGGCATCAACAGCGCTATCACCTCCGAGAGCGGGGGCTCCAACGGCGTCGGCTTCGCCATTCCATCCGAGATGGTGCGGCGTGTCGTTGAGTCGGCGGTCTCCGGCGGCAGCACAGTCATCCGGCCATGGCTGGGCGCGCGCCTTCAAACCGTGACATCCGATCTTGCGCGTTCGCTCAGCCTGCCGCGCCCTGAGGGCGTGCTTGTAAGCGAGCTTTATCCGCGCGCGGCCGGCGAGCGCGCCGGGCTGCGGACCAATGACATCATCCTCTCTGTTGGCGGCGTCGAAGTTCGCGATGACGCGGCCGTGCGCTACCAGTTTGCGACGCAGCGCCCTGGTTCGCGGGTGCCGCTGACAGTGCTGCGCGACGGCCGCCAAGTAACGCTCATGGCGGTTGCAGAGGCGCCGCCGGGAGGTGCGCCGGAAGCGCGGCTATTGGCTGGCCGTCACGCGCTGACGGGCGTGCGTGTCGTCACGATGACGCCCTCGACCGCGGAAGCAGCGGGTCTCGATCCCTTCATCTCGGGCGTGATCATCCAGCAGATCGATCGGCGCGCGCCCGCCGCGCGCATCTTGCGTCCCGGCGATGTAATTTACGCGGTCAATGGCGCGACCGTGCGTGACGCCGCTCAACTCGATCGCGCCATGTCGCAATCGGCATCAGGCGTTATTAGCGTTGACCGCAACGGCCAGCGCGCCGATTTGCGGTTCTAGCGATCACTTCTTGACCGGCGCGGCGATCGACCAGGAATGGCCAAACGGGTCTTTGACTTGGCCGTAACGGTCGCCCCAGAATTGGTCGGCCAGCGGCATGACAATCTCGGCGCCGGCGTCCACTGCGCGCTTCCACCAGCGGTCGGCGTCGTCGACTTCCAAATGTAGAGTGACGCCAGCAGGCGGCGGCGCTTCGGCCCCGCCGCGGAACTCGGGAAAATCATCCGACAGCAGGATCGCCCCGCCGTTCACGCGGAAGCGTGCGTGCATAATGCGTTCGCCGTCGTCGCCATAGGCGCGGTATTCTTCGGTCGCGCCAAAGGCGCGGGCGTAAAACTCTATCGCGGCCTTGCCGCCCTTGACTGACAGGTACGGGTAGACGCCAACCGGAACGGCGGAGGTTGCTTCAGCCATCGTTTCTCTCCCTCGCTGTGATTATGTTCAGCTCATGAGTGACTTATTCGAAGCTGCGGGTCTGGGCCAGGGCGCGTCAACGCCGCTGGCCGAGCGGCTCCGGCCAAAGCAGCTCGACGAGGTCGTCGGCCAGGATCATCTGCTGAAGCCTGAGGGTCCGATCGGCCGCATGGTGGCGCAAAAGCGGCTTGGCTCCATGATCCTGTGGGGGCCGCCTGGCGTCGGCAAGACCACCATAGCGCGGCTCTTGGCCGAGGAAACCGGCCACGAATTCCAGCAGATCAGCGCTGTGTTCTCCGGCGTCGCCGACCTGAAAAAGGCGTTCGAGACGGCGCGCGGCCGCCGCGCCAGCGGCAAAGCGACGTTACTGTTCGTCGATGAAATCCATCGTTTCAATCGCGCCCAGCAGGACGGCTTCCTGCCGTACGTGGAGCAGGGCGTTGTGACTTTGGTTGGCGCCACCACCGAAAATCCAAGCTTCGAGATCAACGCGGCTTTGCTCTCTCGCGCGCAAGTGTTCGTGCTGAAGCGTCTTGACGACGCCGCGCTCGATCAGTTGCTACAGCGGGCCGAAACGCTGCTTGGCCGGAATCTCCCGCTCCTAGAGGACGCGCGCATCGCGCTGACGAACCTCGCCGACGGCGACGGCCGCTATCTGCTGACTTTGAGCGAAGAACTCTTCGCCTTGCATTCTCAAGCGCCGTTAGACGCCAAGGCGCTGGGCGAGCTGCTGCAGAAGCGCGCGCCGGCTTACGACAAAGACCGCGAAGAGCACTACAACCTCATATCGGCGCTGCACAAAAGCATTCGCGGCTCCGATCCCGACGCCGCGCTCTATTGGCTCGCCCGCATGATCGACGGCGGGGAAGATTTACTCTTCATCGCCCGCCGTCTCGTCCGCGCCGCCGCCGAGGACGTCGGCCTCGCCGATCCCACGGCGCTGCTCGTCTGCAACGCCGCCAAGGACGCCGTGCATTTCATTGGCCCGCCGGAGGCGGAGCTGCATCTGGCGCAAGCGGTGATCCATCTCGCCACAGCGCCGAAGTCGAACGCTGCGTATGTCGCCTGGAAGCAAGCCAAGTCTGCCGCGCGCGAGACCGGCGCACTCGGCCCGCCCATGCACATCCGCAATGCGCCGACCAAGCTCATGAAGGAGTTGGGCTACGGCTCAGGCTATGCCTACGACCACGATGCCGAAGGCGGCTTCTCCGGCCAGAACTACTTTCCCGACGAAATGGAGCGCCGCCAATTCTACGCCCCCGAAGGCCGCGGCCGCGAAGGCGTCATCAAGGAGCGCTTAGAGCATTGGGCGAAACTGAGAGCTGAAGGAGGCGGCGAGTGAGAACAGAGCCAGTGGATATCTATTCGGATTTTCCCAATGCAGCCGTGCTTCGACATCCTGGGCGCAAGTTTCCTGGCGTGCTCATCCAAGGTGATACTCTGTACACGTGGTGTCAGTCCTTGGATGACGTTTGTGCAAGAAGCCGAGGCAGAATCGACGACGACGCCTTCACGGAGCTCAACGAGTTCCGCAACCGACTTTGGACTACGCTGAATAGTTACAAAGGAGTGCTCCTCGATAACGGCATTCCATTGCCCTTCAGCGACCACCCTCGCTCCTGATGATCTCACAAGAAGACGCCGGCCACGCTCGCTCGCTCGTCATCTACGAAGATGCGCACGTGCTCGTCTTCAACAAGCCAGCTGGCCTCGCGGTGCAGGGTGGCTCCGGCGTCACGCGCAGTCTCCAAGACCTGCTCGGCGCCTTCGCCAAGTCGAACGGCAAGCGCCCGCGCCTCGTTCATCGGCTCGACCGCGACACCACCGGAATCATCATCGCCGCGCGCACTAAGCCAGCCGCCGCATTTTTGTCCGCGGCTTTCGCCGGACGCGATGTGAGCAAGACCTACCTCGCTATTGTCTGCGGGGGCGCGCCCGAGCCGGGCGAAGGCGCAATCGACCTGCCGCTGAAGAAATCCTCCCGCAAGGGCCTGGACATTATGGAGATTGCCCGCCCGGGCGAAGCCGGCGCTCAGGCTGCACTCACCCGATATCGCACCCTGGCCGCGACGGGCGCCGCGGCGTTGGTCGAACTCGAGCCCGAAACCGGCCGCATGCACCAGCTTCGCGCCCATCTCGGCGCCATTGGCCGTCCCATTGGCGGCGACGCCAAATATGGCGGGTTGCTCGATCTAGCCGGGGTCAGCGTGCCGCGGCTCATGCTCCACGCCGCCGCCCTGGATGTGCCGCTCCCCGAGGGCGGGCGCCGGCGCTTCGAGGCGGCGCTTCCGGACGATTTCGCCGGCATTCTGAAATCACTCCAGCTTGAGTCGGCGCCGGGCTGAGTTAGCTGCTAGGTTGGCTCCCGAGGGAATCCAGCGAGGTCCACGCCCATGATCCGTACGCTTTTCGCTATCGCCGCTTTGGCCGCGTTGTCCGCATGCGCCACCGCAGGGCCGCCGCCTTACGCCGCCGCAGCCGGGCAAACTGGCGCCGGTTATTCAGAAACCCAAATCGAGTCGAGCCGCTTCTTCGTCACCTACCGCGCGCCCGCCGGCGCCGATGCAGCCTTGCTGCAAGATTACGCGCTGCTGCGCGCGGCGGAACTGACGCTGCAAAACGGACGCGAATGGTTCTGGGTCGATCGCCGCGCACTCGATGAAACAGCGGCCCGCTCGTCCGGCCCCAGCCTCGGCGTCGGCTTAGGCGGCGGGAGCTATGGCGGCCGCGGCGGCGCCAGTGTTGGCGTCGGTTTCAACATCCCGCTCGGCGGTGGCCAGGCCGCGCAGCGCGCCAGCGCCGCCACGCTTGAAATCCGCTTCGGCGAAGGTGCAAAGCCCGATGAGCCGAACGCCTACGATGCGCGCTCGATCTCGACCAACCTGCGCGCGCGCATTACGCCCACAGGATGATGAACGTGCTGCTCGTGGCGTTCGGCGGCGCCGCGGGCGCGGTCGCGCGCTTCGGCGTGGGAGAGGGCGCCGCGCGTCTGCTGGGGCTTGGCTTTCCCTGGGGCACGCTGATCGTAAATGTGCTGGGCGGGCTTGCCATGGGAATGCTGGCGGCGCGCGTGGGTCCTGAGCAGGAGACATTGCGTCTTGCGCTGGGAGTCGGCTTTCTCGGCGGCTTCACCACGTTTTCGGCGTTTTCGCTGGAGACGGTGCGCCTGATGCAGCATCAACCCGGATTGGCGATGGCGTATGTGCTGGCCTCTGTGGCGCTCTGTGTTGGCGCGTGCTGGGCTGGTTTGGGTTTGGGGCGCCGATGAGGTCGGTCGAGACCGTCGAAGTGGGTGCGGACGACGGCGTGGCGCGGATCGACCGCTGGCTCCGCCGCCGCTATCCGCAGCTCACGCAGGGCCAAGTGGAAAAGCTCATCCGCACCGGTCAGGTGCGCATCGATGGCGCGCGCGTGAAGGCGTCCGACCGCGTCTCGCCCGGCCAGAGCGTGCGCATTCCCCCGTTGCCCGACCCGCCAGTGCGGCCGGACCCCAACGCGCTGCCTAAGAAGGACGAGGACTTCATCCGCTCGCTCGTCATCCATCGCGACGACGACGTGATCGTGTTGAACAAGCCCCATGGCATTGCGGTGCAAGGCGGCCCCAAGACCACGCGCCACATCGACGGTTTGCTGGATGGTCTGAAATTCGACGCCGACAAAAAGCCGAAGCTTGTGCATCGGCTGGACCGCGACACCTCGGGCTGCCTCGTGCTGGCGCGGCATCCTCGCGCCGCGGCGTTCCTCGGCGAAGCGTTCCGCGATCGCGACACCGACAAGATTTACTGGGCCATCGTCATCGGCGCTCCGCGTCCGAAAGTGGGTGAGCTGCGCAGCTGGATGCGCAAGGCGCCCGGCGTCCACGACGCGGACCGCGAGATGATGGTCCGCGCCGTGCAGTCGGACGAAGGCGCCGTTCACGCCGTCACGCAATACGTTGTGCTCTCCGAGGCGGCGCAGCACGCGGCCTGGGTCGCGCTGCGGCCGGTCACGGGACGCACGCATCAGCTGCGCTTCCACATGGCCGAGTTGGGTCACGCCATCGCCGGTGATCCAAAATACAAGTGCGATCGCCCGCCGTTGAACGATCTGTCCGGCACGTTGCTGCTGCACGCCCGTGCGCTGCGACTGCCGCACCCGTCGGGCGGCGAGCTCAACGTCACGGCGCCGCTACCGTCGCACATCAAGCGCGCGTTCGATGTCCTGGGCTTTGAAGAACGCGAGGCGCGCGATCCGTTCGAGCCGTTCGCGGGGACACGATGAGTTCACCCGGGGCTGCTGCGGCTATCGCCAACGCCAGTCGCGATTTGTTGGGTCAGGGCGACGCCGAAGGCGCAGAGCGCGTGCTGACTCCCATTCTGAAGGAGCTGCGCACCGACGCGCCGACGCTGCATTTGATGGGCCTCATTAAGAAAGCCCAGAACCAGCTTGGCGAAGCAGAGCGATATTTTCGCAGCGCCGTTGCGCACAGCCTCAGCAATGGCGGTTATTATAACGATCTTGGCGTCGTGCTGCAGGCGAGAGGCGAGTATGGGGACGCCATGCGCGTTTATCGCGCCGCGCTCGCGCTTTCACCCGAAGCTCATGCCGTTCGCGCCAATATCGTACGCTGTCTGATTGCATCGAACGATCTGCAACAAGCGGAACGCGAAGCGCGGGCCTATGTTGCCGCCGAGCCCAGTGCGGATTCTTGGAGCCTGCTAGGGCAGGTCGAGCGCGCGCTGGAGCGTCATGACGATGCGCTCGTCTCCGCTGAAGAGGCGATCAAATTGGCGCCACGCTCGCGGAACCTGCGTTACAACCACGCCGCGGCGCTCGAACAGGTGGGACGCAACGCAGAAGCGCTCGATACTTACGAGCGGCTCGCCAAACGCGATCTCGACACGCCTGATCTCGCGTTGCACCTGATGCGCGGGCTCTACAACGCGGGGCGCAAGCCCGAAGCCGAGCAGGTCGGCGAGCAGGCGATCCAAATGTGGCCGGGGGCGACGGCGTTGCATAGCACATTGGCGCGCATGCGCTGGCTGCGGGGCGAAGGGGAGAAATGCACCGCGCTCTCCGAAGATGAGGTGCTTTGGCGCCGTCCGAGCGATCTGGCGTTGCGCCTCGCCTGCGCCGACGCGCTCCACCGCGGTGGGCATCTTGAAAAGGCGCTGGCCGTGCTGGAGGAGGCTCTGCGCTTTGCGCCGGACTCCCCAGCGCTGCTTAGCGCCAAGGGCGTTGTGCTTGACGAAATGGATCGCCACGCCGAGGGCCTCGACATCCTCCAGCGCGTCGCCAGCGCCTCGCCGACATCGCGTTCGGCGCGGCGCAATCTGCTCTCGGTAATGATGCGCGCCGGAAAGGTCGAGGAGGCGCTCTCACTCGTGCGCGACCTGCGCGCCGACCAGCCGGACGAGCAATATCTCATCGCCTGCGAGTGCATGGCGCTGCGCCTGCTTGGCGAGGCCGCCTACAAGAAGGTTTGCGATTACGATCGCTTAGTGAAGACCTACGACGTCGCTGCGCCGCAGGGGTTCTTCACGCCGGAGAGTTTTAACGCCTCGCTTGCCGATCTGCTACGCGCTCAGCATAGGCAAAACGCCCATCCGCTGGATCAGCCGCGCCCGAATTATAGCCGCACCGGCCGCAACCTCCTCACGCTGGCCGATCCGCTGATCAAGACCTTCCTCGCAGGCGTCGATCCCCATGTGCGTGACTACATCGCGCGCTTGCCTGAGGAAGCTGAACCCATCATGCGTCGGCGCACGCGCCATCATCGCTATAGCAATCTCTGGTCGACGCGCCTCACTAGGGACGGCTACGACAACAACCATGTCCACGACCGCGGCTGGATCAGCGCGGCCTATGTCGCCGCATTGCTGCCGGAGGAGCGCCCACGCGACCCTCAAGCCGCTTGGCTTGCATTCGGTGAAGCCAACCGCCCGCCGTCTGGATGCGGCCCGGAGCGCCTGCTGGAACCCAAAGTCGGCCAACTGGTGGTGTTTCCATCCTATTTTTGGCACGGTGTCAGAGCCGTTGAAGGCGCCGAGCGGTTGAGCGCCGAGTTCATCGTCACCCCGAGCTGAGCCTGTGACGCAGCGCCGAGATGCAGCGCCCGCGCCGATCCGCTAGGAAAGACGGATGGGCAAGATCGATCTGAAGATCGCGGCAAAAGCAGGAGCTGGTAAGTCGTCGTGAGCGCTGAGCCTGTCCGCCGCTTCTACAAAACCGCCGCCGTCGCGCCCGATGGCGCCGGCATCGTGTTGGATGAAAGACGCTTGCGCACGCCTGGCGGCGCTGCCTTCGCCGCGCCCACGCGCGCGCTTGCGCAAGCCATGGCTGCTGAGTGGGAAGCGCAAGAGGCAAGCATCGTTCCTGCAAGCATGCCTTTGACACAACTGGCGTTCGCCGCCATCGAAACAACGCCGCGTCGCCGGGGTGAACTCCTTGCCCACGTCGCCAAGTACGCGGAGACGGACCTGCTCTGCCATCGCGCCGAAACGCCGCAAGCATTGGTCAACCGCCAAGCCGCGCTTTGGGATCCGATCCTGGAATGGTCGCGGGAAGCAATGGGCGCCGCGCCGCAGGTCGTCGCAGGAATCATCGCAGCGCCGGCGGCGGCAGGCGTCACCGAGGCGCTGCGCGGTCGCGCGCAATCGCTTGACGATTTTCGCCTCACCGCGCTGGCGCACGCTGTCGGCGTGAGCGGCTCCGCCATTATAGGGTTTGCCCTGATGTATGGCGCAATCGACGCCGCACGCGCCTTCGAGGCCGCGGCGCTCGATGAGCTGTGGAGTCTCGAACGCTGGGGCGAGGACGCTGAGGCGCGCACGCGCCTTGACCGCCTGAATATCGACTTCGAAGCGATTGAGCTTTTCTTCAAGGCGCTGCAATGAGTCCGGATGTCGTTCTTCGCGAGGCCGAGCGACTGCTCCGTGCCGGCGATGCGTTAGGCGCCGAGCGCACGCTCGCGACATTGTGGTCTGACACGGCGCACGCCCCGGCGGCGGTGTTGCATCTGCTCGGCCTGATCCGCCGCGGTCAAAAGCGCATTCCAGAAAGCGAACGCTATTTCCGCCGCGCCATCGCCGCTGAGCCCAGCGCGCCGCAGTATCATTTCGCGCTTGCTGAAGTGCTGGCGAGCGTCGGCGCACACAGCCACGCAGCGGCGGCGTTTGCTGAGACGTTGCGGCTAGACCCCAAGTTTCCGCGCGTACGCGCGCTTTATACGCAAAGCGCTTTCGCCGCCGGCATGTTGACTGAAGCCGAACACGCGGCGCGCCCTTTGGTCGAGGGCGAACCGACAGCTGACAATTGGGACTTGCTATCCCGCATCCTGCGCGCGCAGGACAAGCTGGACGAGGCGCTTGGCGCCGCAGACGCCGCGTTGACTGTGAACCCGAGGCACACGCCCGCCGCGCATGGCAGAGCGGCGACACTCGCGCGCCTCGGCCGCAACGAGGAGGCGCTCGCGGTGCTGGACGCGCTCAACGCACAGGGCCTTGAGGCGCCGGCATTGGTGTTCACGCGCGGCAATGCGTTGTTTAATCTCGCCCGCGCCAGGGAAGCGGAAGCGGCGTTCGCCGATGGCGCGCGCCGCTGGCCGCAAGATTCGGGGTTGCACAATGCACTCGCCAATGCGCGCTGGATGCGCGGTGCGGCGGGCGAGTTTTCGCGCGACTTCGAAGCCGCCGTGGCGCGCCAGCCCGACAACACGCAGCTGCGCCTCATGTGCGCCGATCTGTTGCGCCGCGCGGAGTTCTCACAGCGCTCGGAGGCGCTGCTGCGTGAGGGTTTGGCGCGCCAGCCCCAAGATGTCGCCTTGCTCGCCTCGCTCGGCGTTCTGCTGGACGAAGGGGATCGCACCGCGGAAGGCTTGCCGCTGCTGCAGCAAGCGGCGCAGCGCGCGCCGCATCTCACCACCATCCGCGCCAATCTGGCGTGCGCGCTGCTGCGCCTGGGCCGCGGCGACGAAGCGCTAAATGAGATCGAACCGGCCCGCCGCACCGAACCGCTAAACCAGGAATGGATCTGCTACGAAACGATGGCGCTGCGCCAATTGGGCGATCCGCGCTATCATGCAATCTGCGATTATGATCGCATGGTGCGCGCGTACGATCTTTCGCCGCCAAACGGCTTTGCCAGCATGCGCGCGTTCAACGAAGCGCTGTCGGCAAGCCTTGCCAAGCTTCACGTGCTCGAAGCGCACCCTCTCGATCAATCGCTGCGCGGGGGCTCGCAGACTTCGCGCAGCCTCATCTATGTCGACGATCCGGTGATCCAGACTTATCTCGCCGCGCTCGCCGAACCGATCCACGCTTACATGGCCGCGATGGGGCCGCGTGACCCCGATCACCCATGGAGCGGGCGCAACACCGGAAAGTATAAGCTCTCCGGCGCTTGGTCGGTGAAGCTGAAAGCCAACGGCTTTCACGTCAATCACGTCCATCCCGCCGGCTGGATCAGCTCTGCTTATTACGTTGCGCTGCCGCCGGTGATGGAGCGGGGCGAAAGCCAGCAGGGTTGGATCCAATTCGGCGAGCCGCGGTGGCCAACACCGGGTTGCACCGCCGAAAAAGCGGTGCAACCCAAAGAAGGGCGCCTCGTGCTGTTCCCCTCTTACATGTGGCACGGCACACTCCCCTTTAGCGCAGGCGAGCGGTTGACTGCGCCGTTCGACGCCGTACCGGTCTAAGCAGCAACGGAGCAGAGATGGACACCGACCAAGTTCTGAGCGCGGCCGAGCAGGCGTTGGCGCGCGGCGATGTCGACGCCGGCGAACGCGAGATCACCGCCGCTTGGCCCGACATCTCCGCCGCGCCCGCCGAGGCGCGTCACATCCTCGGCGCCATCCGCGGCGTGCAGGGCAAGCTCGCCGAAGGCGAGCAGCTGATCCGCAGCGCGATCGCCGACGAGCCGCAATCGCTGCGCCACCGTATCGCGCTCGGCCATTTGTACGCGGGCGGCGACGCACACGGACCGGCCGCGGAAGCGTATGCCGAAGCTTTGCGCATCGACCCCGCCTGGGCGGGCCTTCGCCTAAGTTACGCTATCGCGCTCTATAAAGCCGGACGCCACGCCGAAGCGGAAACCGCTGCGCGTCAAGCCGCGCAGGAGGCGCCTAGCGGGGAAGCTTGGGACACGCTCTCGTGCGCGCTGCGGGCGCAGGGCAAGCACGCCGATGCGCTGAAGGCGGCTGAAGCCGCGCTGGCGCTGCGGCCGGAGCTCATG
>JACMMP010000111.1 GCA_014378995.1 Hyphomonadaceae bacterium | reverse complement strand
GCCGGCCGCGACGTGGGCGATAGCCGCTCGCTGACGCGGATGGTCGGCGAGGCCGCGGTCGGCGCGCAAGTCCCAGTCGAGATCATCCGCGACGGCCGCCGCATGGTCATCGCCGCAACCATCGAGCGGCTGGAAGAGAGCGAAAGCGGCGCGCGCGCTTCGCGGGACGACGGGCAGGCTGCGCCGCGGCGCGACGGCGGCCCACGAGGGGGGCGCATCTTCGGCGTGGCGCTGAGCGAACTCGACGCCAGCCTACGCGAGGAATTTCAGATCGAGCCCGACGTGCGCGGCTTGGTCGTGCTCGCCGTCGATGTCGGCGGGGAGAATGAGGGCGTGGTGCGGCCGGGCGATGTGATCGAGGCGATCGGCGCCGAGGCCGTGGATTCGCTGACGGGCGCCCGCACCATTGCCGGGCGCGCGGCTGTCGGGGAGCATCCGGTGGTAGTGCGCATCAACCGCGAAGGCGGAATCACTTACCGCAGGCTCCGGGCGCGCAGCTAACGCAGCAACGCCAGCACGTCGTGCAGCGAAGCGACCACGCGCGCTTTTTTGCGCATCTCGTCGTTTGGCGCGAGCAAGTCGGGGATCATCATTGTCATGCAGCCGGCGGCGTGCGCGGAGCGGACGCCGGCGTGAGAATCCTCTAGCGCGAGCACGTTGATCGGCGCGGCGCCAAGCAGGCGCGAGGCGTTGAGATAAGGCTCCGGATGCGGCTTGCCGTCGATGCAGTCCTGGCGGGTGACGATTGCGCGGAAGCGCCCGCCAAGCCCATGCGCGGCGAAGTGGCGATCGACCCAAGGCCGGCGCGAGGACGTGGCGAGGCCGAACGGCAGCGCCAGGTCATCGAGTGCGTCCATCAATTCGGCCGCGCCAGGTTTTAGCGGCGCTACGCGCTCGCCAACATGCGCGCGGGTTTCGGCGATGAAAGCTTCAAGCGGGAAATCAGCGCCGTAATAAAGCTTGAGCTGGGCGTCGTTGGCTTCGCGGTGCATCCCGACGAGCGCGAGAAATTGCGCCTCGCTCATGGAGAAGCCCAGCTTCGCGCAGGCGGCGAAGTGGGCTTCTTTCACGAGCGCTTCAGAATCGATCAGCGTGCCGTCGAGATCGAACACGACGGCGAGCGGCTTACGCGGCAGGCTCAATCAGGGCTCCAGATAGTCGGCGCATTCGGGCGGCGCGGTGTCGTAATCGTAGCCTTCGCCGTTGAACGTCAGCACGCGCCGGTACGAGCACGTTTCGTCCCGCACGATCTGAAGATCGCTCTGCTGCAGCGGCGCTTGCTCGGTGGAATCCGACGAGCGCGAACGCACGCCCGGATAGCTCGTCGCCAAGGTCGTGAACACGAAGCGGGCCGGGCCGCTTGAATTGGCGGTGTCGAGCGCGAGTGCGCCGGTGAAATTGTATTCGTCGAGGCAGGCCTCGCGACGCGCACGCACGTCGTCTTCATCGAAGCAGGCGCGGGTCGAGATGGCGCCGGAGACGGGCGCCGTCAGCACTTCCGGCACGAGCCGCACGCCGGGCGTGATTTTGTAGAGCGTGACGCGCGAGACTTCAGCGCCGCCGCCCGAATACATCGCGGTCTGCGACCAGGTGAGGCCGATCAGCACGCTTTCGTCGTCTTGGCGCACGATGACGGGCCAGATTTGCGGTGTGGAGTCTTCGGTGAAGGTCAGCAGCGGCGTTTCCGCGCCGTTGTGAATGAAGCGCACGTTGCTTGCGTCGCGGGCGACGCACCAGGCGCTGTCGCCGCTGCAAAACTGGCCAGACGCGTTCGCGGTCAAAGCTTCCATCCGGTTGCCGGCGGCGTCGGCCATTGGCAGGGACGGGGCTTCAAGTTGTGGCGGTTCGCCCTCTGGCGCGGACGTTGGCGGCGTGCAGGCGGCCAAAACCGCGGCCGCCGCGATGATCCAACGTCTCATAATGCGAACTCCCCCCGCCGATAGCCCTGGAAGAACAGGGCCGCTTCCAGATTGGTATAATCTATTTTTGCGTCGGCCTCCGCGGCGACGACTGGCTTGGCGCGATAGGCGATGCCGAGGCCGGCGGCTTTGATCATGTCCAGATCGTTGGCGCCGTCGCCGATGGCGAGCGCGTCGCGATCAAACGCGCCGATGGCTTGGGCTTCGCTGCGGAGCGCTTCAAGCTTGGCGGCGCGGCCGAGGATCGGCTCCTGCACCAGGCCGGTGAGTGTTGCGCCATCGTCGAGCAATGTGTTGGCGCGGTCGGCGTGAAAGCCGGCGGCGCTGGCGACGCGCGAGGTGAAGAAGCTGAAGCCGCCGGACACAAGCACGCAGCGCGCGCCGTGGGCCGCCATGGTTCTCACCAATGTTGCAGCGCCCGGATTGAGGCGCACGCGTTCGTCGTAGGTTTTCTGCAGCGCATCGAGCGCAAGGCCTTTCAGCTTCGCCACGCGCGCGCGCAGCGCCGGCTCGAACTCCAACTCACCGCGCATGGCCTGTTCGGTGATGGCCGCGATCTCCGCCTTGATGCCGGCGAAATCCGCCAGCTCGTCCAGGCATTCTACATTGATGATTGTCGAATCCATGTCGGCGACGAGGAGTTTCTTGCGCCGCCCTTCGACCGGCACGAGCGCCCAGTCGACCGGCAGCTCAGCCACTGTGGCGGCGGCTTCCTGCCGCAACTCGCCATCGACGCTTTCATAAATCCACTCCGCGCTCTCCCAACCGCTCAGCACCGAAGGCGGCGGCAGCTTGCGGTTCAACGCCACGCGCCCAAGCATAAGCAGCGCCTCGCGATAGGCCGGCTTGTCATCAGGCGGCGCAACGAAGACGAGAGCATGCTGGCTCATCTTTCCCCTCCCCTTGAGGGGAGGGGGCAGGGGGCAGGGGGCGGGGTGAAGCGCGACGCACAATCGTCTAAGCATGCCTTTCAATTAAAGCACACCGAGCCAATGCGCATCACCTCCGACAGCGGCGCTTCACCCCACCCCCAACCCCCTTACTCTTGAGAGGAGGGGGCTTTGACGCGCGTTCTGTTGATCATGGGCCCGACCGCCAGCGGCAAGTCGGCGCTGGCGCTGGCGGTGGCGGAGCGTATCGGCGGCGAAATCTTCAACGCCGATTCCATGAAGGTTTACCGCGAT
>JACMMP010000110.1 GCA_014378995.1 Hyphomonadaceae bacterium | reverse complement strand
GCGCGCCACCGCGCCCGAGAGCGCCGCGACGATATCCGCGTCAGGGGCGCCGACGAGGCGCGCGGCGGCGGCTTTACGGCGCACGCCGCCATGATCGAGATTCAATCCATTGCGCACCGCTTCGATCGCGAGTTCAGCCAGCGCGCCATCCAGTGCGCGCGCCCCGGCCGATAGTGCAGCGCCAGCGCGCGCACGGGCGGTTTCATCGGCGATGAGGGCAGGCGCGCGTTCAGGGTCTGGCCGCACCAAAATTGCGGCGCCATTCGCGCCAGAGGGATCGGCCATACGCGCGGCGGCGTCGAGCGCATCGAGCGCCGGCGCTGAGGGCGCGCCGGCAATGCCAAGCTTTGCGCCTGCGGCGAGCAGCGTCTGTGCGCGCGCCACCGCCTCCATTTCGTCTGCGCGTTCACGCGGCCAGCGGATCAAAGCAACTGAAAATGCGAGTTCCGCGCCCGGCGACAGCGCCGCCCGCATCAGCGGAGGATCGAGCATGATGGTTCCCGCGCCGAGCTCGGTGGCCAGCGTCTTGGCGAGGCTGGCGTCCTCGGCCCATTCGCCGATCCTCTTGGCGGCTCGGACAAGCGCCTCGCTGATACTGGGTCCGGCGGATGTCTCTACCGTCAGCCCAGCCTCAAGCGCCGCTTGGACCATGCCCTCCGGCCAGGCCTGGGGTGCGATCGCGGCGGCGCGCGTCTCGTCGTCGTCGTGATGTGCGAAATTCTGGGCCATCGCCAGCCTCCATGCAGCCGGCCGGACCATGCCGTGCGTTGTTGCCTTAATCAATATCTGGTAGGGAATGACCTTTGATTATCCCAAGATATAGTTTCGCACCCGCACTGGACGTGGGCGCGGCGCTTGGTCATATTCCGCCCGCCCCCTGCCTCTACTGCTTTGCCAGCCGCGATCTCGGCGCGCCGGAGACAAAATAAAGCCCATGCTGAAGCGGATTTTCACCTGGTGGAACGGGGCCACCTTGGGGACCCTGTTCGATATTGGCCGCAGGGGCGCGTTCGTGGGCGAGGATGAGCAAGGCAATCGCTATTACGAAGAGCGCCGCCCCAGCCTTGAGGGGCGCAAACGCCGCTACGTGACCTATAACGGCCTCTCTGAAGCGTCTCGCGTGTCGCCCGATTGGCATGGCTGGCTTCACTACACGTTGGATCAGCCGCCAACCGTGCAGCCCCTAAAGCGGCAGGCCTGGGAGAAAGCGCACGAGCCCAACCTCACCGGCACCGTGCGCGCCTATCGGCCCAAAGGCTCACTCGCGCGCGGCGGCGTTAGGCAGACGTCAACAGCTGATTATGAATCCTGGTCGCCTGACTCGGGGGAACAGCCGTGAGCAATAATTTCGAACGCTGGGGCGAGACGCTCCTGGGCGCAGCAGTGGCCCTCGTGGCCGTCGGTTTTTTCGCCTTCGCGGCGGCGCAAGCCGGCCAGACGAGCGGCGCCGGGGGCTATGAACTCACCGCGCGGTTTCAGCGCGTCGACGGCGTCGGCGTCGGCTCCGACGTACGCGTCTCGGGGGTGAAGGTCGGCGTCGTGCGCGCGGTCGAGCTTGACCCGGAGACGTACATGGCGCGCCTTACCTTTACGTTGGATCGCAACGTCCAGGTGCTCGACGAGTCTACCGCGCGCATCTCCACCGATGGCTTACTCGGCGGCGCTTATGTCGCCATCGAACCCGCGGGCATGGATGCATTGGCGCCCGGCGGCGAAATTCCCTACACGCAGGGCGCCGTCGATTTGTTGACGCTGCTCTCAAGTTTTGCGCAGGGGCAGGGCGCTGCCGAACCTAGCGAGGCTCAAACGCCATGATCCGCATTCTTGCCGTCGCTTTGGCGTTCTTCGCCGCTGCGGCCTCTCCCGCTTTTGCGCAACGCGCCGTCATTCGCGGGCTCGACAAGATCACCGGCCACGCCAGCGATTATACGCTGACGATCGGGCGCGGCATGCGCATCGGCTCGCTGGAAGTGATCGCGCGCTCTTGCTCTAAAAGCGCACCGGAAGAAACGCCTGAGGTGCGCATTTACGTCGAGGTGTTCGATCACCCGCCGGCCAGCGAAGGCGAAGCCGGGCGCCGCGAGATTTTTCACGGCTGGCTGTTTGCCTCGAGCCCAGGCCTCAGCGCCGTCGACCATCCCACGTACGACATCTGGGCCATCGACTGCCGCTCCTAGCGAGCGTTTCATTCCCCATACGTTTCATCGTCGCCCGTGTCGGCGGCTACAGACTCGGCTAAGCTGCCCCGCACGCAACGCGGGAGGTATAATATGCGGGTCAAGGGTCACAACGCGCTGGCGATCAGCGCCGCGGCGCTCACGATCTACGCCATCGAATTCGTGATCTTCGCGGTGCTGATACCGGCGGAGCAATACATGGCCTTTACCGGCATCACTGCCGAGCAATCGGAAGGCGGCATGGCGCGGATGCCGTTTGGAATTATCCCGCCGTTGCTTGCCGCGATCGGCCTTTCGCTGGTCATCAAGTGGCGCAACGTGGCGGGGTGGATGGCGGGTCTGACAACGGGCCTGATCATGGCGGTGTTGTTTGCCTTCGGAACCAGCCTCTACGGTTATGTTTACGGCCCGCACATCGAGGCATACTTGCCTGTCAATCTCGCGCATTTCCTGGTGTGCTGGGGCGCGGCCGGCGCGATCCTGGGCGCGTGGAAATAGCGCGGATCGACTCTGCGAAGGGTTCGCGGTAAGCGGACCGCATGCGCATTCTCTGCACTAATGACGACGGCATTCACGCCACCGGCCTTGCCGTGCTGGAAAAGATCGCGCGCACCTTCAGTGACGATGTGTGGGTGATTGCGCCAGAGCAGGAGCATTCAGGCGCGTCGCGCGCGCTGACGCTAACAGCGCCCGTGCGCGTGCGCAAAGCGGGGCCGAAACGTTACGCCATTCTCGGCACGCCCACAGATTGCGTGCTGCTTGGCGTTGAGCATCTGCTTGAAGACGGCCCGCCCGATCTGGTTTTGTCAGGCGTCAATCGCGGCCAGAACATCGCTGAGGATGTGACCTTCTCCGGCACCATCGCCGGCGCGATGCAAGGCATGCAGCTTGGCATTCCCGCTATTGCATTAAGCCAAGCCCGCGGTTTCCGGGGTGAGGAAGCGCCGATCCCTTGGGAAACGGCGGAAACCTATGGGCCGGGCATTGTCGGCAAGCTCTTGGAGCATGGTTGGCCCAAAGACGTGCTGATGAACGTCAACTTTCCCGATCTGCCGCCCGATCAGGTGAAAGCGGTGGAAGTCACCACGCAGGGCCGCCGCGATCAGCACATCATCTACGCCGACAAGCGCACCGATCTGCGCGGCAACACGTATTTTTGGTTCGGTTTTCGCGGCAAGCTGTCGAACCCGCCTGAAGGCACCGATCTGCGCGCCATTTATGATGGGCGCATCGCGGTGACGCCGCTGCACGTCGACCTCACGCACCTGCCGACGATCGCCGCGCTGAAGGGCGTTCTCGGCGGCGCCCCGCCCAAGGCGAGTTAGACATGAGCGACGCCGCGCGGCTGATGCGTTTCGTGCTCGAACTGCGCCAGGCCGGCGTCACCGACGCACGCGCGCTCTCGGCGCTCGAACGCACGCCGCGCACCCACTACGCGCCCGAGCATCTCGACGGCCTCGCTTACGATGACATCAGCCTCCCGCTCGCGCACGCGCAGACGATGACGAAACCGTCCGTTGTCGGCCGCGTGCTCTCGGCGCTGGCGCCGCAACCAGGGGACTGCGTGCTCGAAATTGGCGCCGGGTCCGGCTACCAAACCGCGTGTATCGCCAATCTTGCGCACAAGGTGGTGACGCTCGAACGCTGGCGCGATCTCACCGTCAATGCGCGGAGCAAATTCGGGATGGCGCGCCTGATGCGCGTTCACGCTCATACAGCGGATGGCTTCGAAGGCTGGGCGGCGGAGGCGCCTTACGATCGCATTGTCGTCAACGGCGCCCTTGCGGATATTCCTCAGGCATTGCTCGATCAGCTGAAGCCAGGAGGCACGCTGCTCGCGGCGTTAGGCGACGCTGACAGCCAGAGATTAATTCGATATCGCAACGAACGGCGCGAAGATCTGGGGCCGATCAAGTTCGCCCCGCTCGAGCGCGGCGTGCCGGATGAGCCGGCGGCGCTGCCAGCTTGAATTGCGTCCGCGTGCGATTCTCGCGGACACTGCCAGCATGACGCGCGCCGCGCTCCTTTTAGCTTTGCTGACTGCAGCCTGCGCGGGTGGCCAGCCCGCGCCGATTTCCTATGGGCGCGCGAGCGTTGAGCGCGAGCCAGCTAACACCGCGCGCGGCGATACGCGCTCTGCGCCGATCGAGTATCGCGCCGGAGAGCCCGCATCGCCGCCCTCTCCGCCGCCGGCGCGTATCGATGCTGAAGACGCGCGGCCCTCGCCGGCCCAACAGCCGGCGCCCGATTGGGCCGAAGGCGAGGGCACGCCGCTATCGGTGTACGCGCTGCGGCCGGACGAGGTGCAGCCGTACGACCCCGCTCGCCTGCCGCGCACGCATCGTGTGGGCGACAATGAATCTCTCTACGACATCGCAACGCGATACCAGGCGCCGCTGCGCGCGCTGATCGAGCAGAACGCTCTGGAGCCGCCGTTTGCGCTCGCCGCCGGGCGCGAACTGCAGTTGCCGCCGCCGCGCTTCCACACCGTCGCGCGCGGTGAAACGCTGGAAGACGTGGCGCGGCGCTACAATGTCGATTTGCGTTCGCTGGCGCTGCTGAACCGGATGGCTGCGCCCTTTCAGGTGCGCGCAGGCGATCGGATAGTGCTGCCGGCGATGGCGCGCGCGGGGCCGTCCGCCGATCCGCCTGCGCCGCCGCGTCCTAACGCACCGGTCTCAACCACTACCGATGCGCGCTTCGCTATGCCGCTGCGCGGCGCTGTGGTGGGCCGTTTTGGCGCACAGCCCGGAGGAGGGCGTCTCGACGGCCTCGAGATCGCCGGTGAGGAGGGCGGCGCGGTGATGGCGGCCGGCGACGGCGATGTCGTCTACGCGGGTGACGACCTGCCTGCCTACGGCACGTTGATTCTCATCCGCCACGCCGGCAATTACGTGACCGCCTACGGCTTTAACCGCATAGCGCTGGTGCGTGAGGGGCAGCAGGTGCGCTCCGGAGAGCGGATCGCCGAATTGGCTGCGCGCGCCGATGGACAGCCACGGCTCCTGTTTCAAGTGCGCCAAGGCGGCGCAGCGGTCGATCCGGCGCCGCTGCTGGGCCTGCAGAATTAAGCTTGGCTGCGGCGAAACGGCGCGCGCGTCGGTGTTCCGCTGATTGAAAAGGCAGGGGCGGTCGATATAGTCCCCGCCGTCGCCGAACCGCCGGTTCAGCAAAGCCTTCCAATGTCGCAACGCGGCGCTCGCGCGCCGCCCTTCGCGAGGATCAATGTTCATTTCTTCCGCTTACGCGCAAACGACCGCTCCCGCCGGCGGCGACATGAGTACGGTGCTGATCGGCCTATTGCCGTATCTGCTCATTTTCGTCGTGTTTTACTTTCTCCTGATCCGTCCGCAGCAGCAGGCGCGCAAGCGGCACCTGGAAATGGTCGCCAATGTGAAGAAGGGCGATGTGGTCGTCACGACGGGCGGCCTGATCGGGAAAGTGAAATCGGTTGCTGACGACGAGCTGCGCGTGGAACTCGCGCCGAATGTTGATGTCCGCGTCGTCCGCGGCACCATCGCCGAGGTGCGCTCCAAGACGGACCCGGCGCCGGCCAACGATTCAAAGCCGAGCTAGTCCAAATGCTCCAAGTCGCACGATGGCGATTGATCCTGGTTGCGGTGGTGACCGTGCTGGGGATCCTGTTTGCTCTGCCCAACTTTCTGCCTGAGCGCACGCGCGAGAGCCTGCCCGGCTTCCTGCCGAGTCAGGGCATCAATCTGGGCCTCGATCTCCGCGGCGGCTCGCAACTGCTGCTCGAAATCGATGTCGCCACTCTTCAGCGTCAGCAACTCGACAATGTCGCCGACCAGATGGCGTCGTCGCTTCGCGAGGCTGAAATTCGCTACACTGGGCGCGGCGTGGTGGGCGATGCGGCGCGCATTCGCCTGATCGATCCAACGCAGATGGAAGCAGCGACAAGAGCGCTCCGCACCATTGCGCTGTCGCCCACTGGCGGCAACGCCATCTATACGTTCACCGAGAGCGCCGAGGGCCTGATCGAAGCGCGCATCACGCCAGTGCACTTGCGCGAACTCAGCCGCCAAGCCGCGCAGCAATCGATTGAAGTCATCCGCCGGCGTATTGACCCGAACGGCACCAGCGAAGTCTCGATCGTTCGCCAAGGCGATGACCGCGTGGTCGTTCAGGCGCCCGGCGTCACCGACCCCGAAGAGCTGAAGGAGCGCATCGGCGAGACGGCCTTGATGACCTTCCACATGGTGCGCGACGTCGATCCTGCGGACGCAGCGGCGGGCCGGCTGCCGCCTGGCGCGATGATCGTTCAGCCTTACCCGCAGAGCGACAATGCCCCCGAAGTGGTGGAGCGCCGTCCGCGCTTTACGGGCGAGCGGCTGGTCCGCGCAAACCCTTCAACGGATTCGCAAACCGGCGAGTTCGTTCTGAGCTTTCAACTCGACAGTGAAGGCACGCGCATCTTTTGCCGCATCACGCGCGAGAACACTGGCAACCGCTTCGCCATCCTGCTCGACAATCAGGTGCTGACGGCGCCGCGCATCAACGAGCCGATTTGCGGCGGATCGGGACAGATCTCCGGCAACTTCACGGCCGACAGCGCCAACAATCTCGCGATCATGGTTCGTGCAGGCGCCTTGCCGGCGCCGCTCAGCGTAATCGACGAGCGCACGGTGGACGCAAGCCTGGGGCAACAAGCGATTGAATCCGGCGGCCTCGCCGCGGGCGTCGCCGCGCTCATCACCTTCGTGTTCATGGTGCTGGCCTACGGCTTGTTCGGCGTGTTCGCCTGCATCGCGCTGATGGTGAACCTGGTGCTGATCCTGGCCGCCATGTCGATGATCGGCGCGGCGCTGACGCTGCCGGGCATTGCGGGCCTCATCCTCACCATCGCCATGGCGGTTGACGCCAACGTGCTGATTTATGAGCGCATGCGAGAGGAGGCCGCGGCGGGACGAGGCCCGGCCTTGGCCATCGACGCAGGCTTTAGCCGCGCCATGATCACCATCATCGACGCCAATTTGACGACGATCCTGGCGGCGATGATCCTGTTCCAGTTCGGCGCCGGTCCGGTGCGGGGATTTGCGTGGACGCTCTCCATCGGCGTCATCACTTCGGTGTTCACCGCGGTGATGGTGACGCAAATCCTGATCGCCTGGTGGTTCCGAGCCGCCCGGCCCAAGCAGATGCCAATCTAAGAGGACGAGCGAATGATGTGGCCTCTGATCCGGCTCCTGCCGAAGAAAACCAATCTAACCTACGTCAAGTTCGCGGGCGTCGCCGCGTTCTTGTCGATCGCGCTCTGCGCCGCGTCGCTCGTCTCGATCTTCACCGGAGGACTGCGGGAAAACCCGATCGAGATTTATCAGCAAGCTGAGGGCAGCCCCGTTGCGCGCATCGGCGCCATTATGGAGCACGGCTTCAACTTGGGCATCGACTTCAGGGGCGGCACGTCGCTGCTGATTGAATCGCCGATTCCGCTCGATCAGGACGCGTTGAGCGCGCTCGCGCGCCGCTCGCAGGATGGCGACATCGAAGTGCAAGGCGCGACCTGCCAGCCTGCGAACGCGCCGCCTTATTGCGCCATCCTCAATTTCGAAACGGCGCCCGATCAAGCCGAGACGGTGGAGGAAATTCGCGCCGGCCTACCCGCAATCGCTGAAGGCGCCCGCATCGCCAACGTGGATTCGGTTAGCGCCAAAGTGTCGGAAGAGCTGTTCTCGGGCGGCCTGATCGCACTCGGCCTCGCGATGGCGTTGATGGCGGTTTACATCTGGTTTCGGTTCGAGTGGCAGTTTGGCCTCGGCGCCATGTTGGGGCTGGTGCATGACGTCATTTTGACGCTCGGCATATTCTCGGTCTTCCGCCTCGAATTCACGCTCACCATCATCGCCGCGCTGCTCACTATTATCGGCTACGGCATCAACGACACCGTCGTCGTATTCGACCGCCTGCGTGAGAATCTGCGGAAGTATAAGAAGATGCCGCTCGGCGAATTGGTGGATTTGTCGCTCAACGAAACGCTTTCGCGGACCATCATCACCGGATCCACCGCTATTTTCGCGCTGATTGGTTTGCTTTTCTTGGGCGGCGACGCGCTTTCGGGCTTCGCCATCGCCATGCTTTTCGGCATTGTCGTCGGCACGTATTCGTCGTTGTACGTCGCTGCGCCGGCCATCCTTATTTGGGGTGTGAAACGAGGCGGCGAACGCACCGATAAGCGGGGAGCGCCGCAGACGGCGGGCTAGAACGGGTCAAACCCTGACTTCTCGCATGCGGGCTGAAGGAGAGGGCATGGCTGCGTTTTTGAGCAATTTGCGTTTTGTGGCGTGGACCGCGCTCGCGGTCGCGGTGCTGTTTTTGATCTATTTCGCCGTGGGCGTGGCGGGCTACGAGTTCGGCGACGCCGCGTTCTGGGAAGCGGCGCTCCGGTGGAGCCATGTCCTGGTTTCCATCATGTGGATCGGGCATCTCTACTATTTCAACTTCACCCAAATCCCCAACGCGCCGAAGATTCCGGAAGAACATCGCGGCCCGTCGATCGGCAAAGTGATCGCACCGGCGGCGCTCTATTGGTTTCGCTGGGGCGCGATGCTGACTCTGATCACCGGCCTGCTGCTCGCGTGGAATCAGGGCTATCTGCTGCAGGCGTTGACGCTCGGCGCAGCTGACGATCCAAGCTTCGCCGTACCGAAGACGATCCTGATCGGCATCGGCATGTGGCTGGCGATCATCATGTGGTTCAATGTTTGGTTCATTATTTGGCCGAACCAGCAGAAGGCGCTGAACATCAACAATCGGTATCCCGATCTCGACGCCGCCTCTAAAGCGGGCGCGGCCAAAACCGCGATGCTGTTCTCGCGCACCAACACGTTGCTATCGGCGCCGATGTTGGTGGCGATGACAGGGGCCAGCACCCTGTTCGGCTGAACCCATCAAACGCTAGGCACAGGAAACGCCCGCGCTGTCATGGCGCGGGCGTTTGCTTAAGGTGGCGCTACATGGATGAAGATCTCGACGCCCTGGTGCGCCGCGCCGATGAGGACCGCTGGCTCGCAAGCCGCTTCGCCGCAAGCGACTTACGTGGGCGGTTGATTGCGATCTATGCGCTCTCCTATGAGCTTGCTCACGTTGCAGAGACGGTGAAAACGCCAGCCGCCGGAGATATCCGCTTGGCGTGGTGGCGCGATGCGCTGAGTGAAATTCTAGCAGGAAATCGGCCGCGCGCGCACCCCGTGCTCTCCGAGTTCGCGCTTGCTCATCGGCATACGCCCTTCGCCGGAGACGTGCTGCAGCGCCTCATCGACGCGCGTGGCCGCGATCTCGATCCGCATCCTTTTGCTTCGCTCGATGACATCGCCGACTATCTCGACGCGACCGCGGGCGCCGTGCTTCGCCTAGCGATCACGGCCTGCGGCGGTGTGACGAGCGCGCACGACGCGTTCATCAGCAAAGCCGCAGAGGCTTGGGGGTTCGCCGGGCTCTTGCGCGCCGAGCCAGTCTGGCGCGCGCGGGGCAGGCGTCTTGCGCCGCGCGATG
>JACMMP010000109.1 GCA_014378995.1 Hyphomonadaceae bacterium | reverse complement strand
GCGGCTGTGATTCGCGTAAAAGATTACGACGAAGCATTGAGCGTCGCGAACGATACCGAATTCGGGTTGTCCGCAGGCATTTGTACCACGTCGATGAAACATTCGCGTCATTTCCAATCGAACGCGCAGGCGGGACTCACGATGACCAACTTGCCGACCGCAGGCCTTGACTACCACGTTCCATTCGGCGGCACCAAAGCTTCGAGTTACGGTCCGCGCGAGCAGGGACGTTACGCGGTGGAGTTCTACACGACTTCAAAGACATCGTACATCGCGATTTAACGCCGCAGTCACCGGAGAGACGCATGACAGCAGTGGGTTTCATTGGCCTGGGACGCATGGGTCTCCCGATGGCCTCGAATCTGTGTCGCAAAGGGTTCGATCTCACGGCCTACGACATCAACCCGGCCGCAATCAGCTCGCTGAAACAACACGGCGCGAAAGCGGCTGCGTTCGATCGCCCTCGTCGACGGCGTCCGCGCCATCGGCCGCGAAGAGCGGGCGACGACATCGGACAAGTGGCACCTTGGCTCGATCACGAAATCCATGACGGCGACCTTGGTCGCGCGCGCGGTCGAAGCCGGACGCGTGCAATGGACCGACACTGTCGGCGGGGTGCTCGGCGCCGCAATTCCGGAGATGCGCGCGGAGTATCGCGACGTTAATTTCCGTCATTTGCTCAGCCATCAATCTGGCCTGCCGGCGAACATCGGTCTTGGTCAGATGCTGGGCTTTCCGCGCGAGAGCCAGGATTCCCGCGCCGATCGGATCGCTTATGCGCGTTTTGGACTGCAGCAAGCGCCAGGCGGCGCAAAAGAGCAGCATTTCGAATATTCCAACACCGGCTATGTCATCGCCGGCGCGATGCTGGAGGCAAAACTGGGCGCGCCGTGGGAGGCGCTGATCCAGCAGCATGTGTTCTCGCCGCTCGCCATGTCGAGCGTCGGCCAAGGCGCGCCGGGGGCGCCGGGGGCCTACGATCATCCGGTCGGTCACGCGCTCGGTCCGACGACGGTGACGAACGGGCAGGCGACGGCGTCGCTGCGACCACATCCCCCGGGCGGGCCGATCGTCGATAACGCCGCGGCGCTAGGCCCTGCAGGTCGCGTGCACGCAACGTTGGAGGACGTCCTCAAATACCTCGCCGCTCACCGCGACCGATCCACCCCGTTCCTGCGCCGCGAAAGCTGGGACGCGCTGCACACGCCGCCGTTCGGCGGCCCCTACGCGATGGGGTGGGCCCAGCGCGAGGGCATGCTCTGGCACAACGGCTCGAACACACTCTGGTACGCCGAAGTGATGTTCGACCGCTCGCGCGGCATCATCGCGGCGGCGGCAACGAACGATGGGCGTGTCGATGCGGTGGGCCAGCCCTTGGGCGCAGCGCTCGTCGGTGCGGCGCAGGCGGTGGTGTAAAACGATGCAGGTGGCGCTTTTGCGGCCCGGTGTCTACGTTCTTCCCCGGACCGCGCCGGCCGGGGAGGGGATCTTGTTCTGGTCACGCCGCAAGAGCGCTTTGCTCCTCGACTTTGAGAACCTCTATCGCGGCTGCGGCCAGCGACGGTTCGTCGATCGAATCGACAATTGGCTGCTTTGGCTTGAGCACGGCAAGTTCGATCCTGACGGCGTGCGGCGCGAGTTCGTCTCGCGGCAAGTGTTCTGGGTGCCGAGCTACGAGCAGCATCGGTTGGAGTTCACGCGGCGGCGCTTTGAGGTTCACATGTGCCGCGCCATTCGCAAGGAAAAGTCCAGCTCCGCGGACTTCGATCTCACCATTCGCGCAGCCGAACTTCGCCATGAGCGGCGCGACTTGGAAGAAGTCATCATCCTCTCGATGGATTCCGATTTCGTCAGCGTGCTCACCCACGTGCAGCTTCATGATCTGCACGGCGTCGGCATGGTGGATCCTGAAGCCAAGTTCGCCGCCAGTTATCGCAACATCGTCGATCTCACGATCGAGAAACCCGACTTCATGGCGGCCTACGATTATGTGCCGGTGAAGCGGGGCTGGTTTGGACCGCGCCTCGTGCGCGCTCCCGAACCTGCGCCCCAGCAACAGCCGCGCGCACCGGAATCGACCCGTCCGCCTTCTGACCGCGCGCCCGCAAACCCAAAGCGCGCGGCGGCGCCGCCTCAGACTTTTGACCCCGCCGCGGCAGCCAGGATTATCTGCGCGCATGCCGAGGAAACCGGGCTCGTCTATCTGGGACGCGAATTGGTGCGCAAGTTGCTGCGGAACCAGCCTGGTTTTATCGTCAATAGCCGGCCCTGGTCGGATGGCCCGTACCGTGTTGCGCTAGATCGGATCGGCGCGTGCGATTCCCGCCTTTCCGTCGAGAAAGTGGGCGATCGCGGCATCGTGCTGACCTATCGCAGCGCAAGTGGAAGCGCCGCGGCCGCCGCTTAGCGGCTTAATACGTTCGGCCAGTTCGTGTTCGCGCTGCCGATGAATCCGGGAATGTCGCGCTCCCAGCGTTGTTGGATTTCGTCATTGTAGTTGAGGTAGAGCCGGCCATCGACGATGCGCCAGTTCTGCGGATTGCCGGCGGCGGTGTAGCCTTGAGCGACGGCCCAGGCGCAATAGCCGCCATATTGCGGCAGATAGCGCGACGGGCTGGCGCGGAAAGCGGCAAGGTTCGCTGCGCTGGCGAAGCGATACTCGTAGCCTTGATGCGTGATGCGATGCTGGGCGTCGCCGCGAACGGGGCGTCCGCTCGTGAAGTAGGCGACTGGATCATAGCCGCCGATTGCAACTCGCGAGAGCAAACCTGTGTAAACCGGCGCCTGATCGGCGTGCGCTGGCGCGGCAAGCGCAAGCGGCGCGATAAGGACGGCGATTGCGAGCAAAAATTTGCGCATGGATTGATCCTCAAGCGTGAGCTGGCGCCCGCATTGGTGCGGCGGCAGGTTTTGGGGAAGGGATGAAAGCGCGGGCGAGATCGGCGAGGAGCGCCGCGATCTCGTTGCGGCGAATGATCAGCAGCGCGATCGAGCTGATCCAGATCGTCAACGCCGCAGCGAAGAGCCCGCCGCCGTCATTGTTCGGATCGATGCCGAGCGGCGTGAACACGTGAAAGCTCACCGCGCCCGTCATCACCGCCAGACCGATCAGCGCGCCGAGCGCGTTCAGCCGCACGAAACGGGGCAGCAGTCCGACAAGCAGGAGCGTCGCGGCGAATAATTCGGCCGTGCCGATAACGTATTGGCTGAACAAGCCGGTGTGGCCGAATAGCCCGGACGCGCCCAAAGATGCGGCCCAGGTGTCGAGCCGGCCGAAAATTTCCTGGGTGTTCGGATGGTCGGTGAATTTGTAGCGCAGGCTGTCGAGGAAGACGGCCGCGGCGAACAGCGAAATCGCGACGGGCGCGTAGCGCTTGATGTGCTTCAGCATGAACCCTCTCCTGCCGTGAAGTTCGTGCGGGGGAGGGACGTGGTTACACCCTTTTTGGACCGCCGGCGTCCCCGCCCGCGAATCTGTTTCAGTTTCACCGGCGGATCAATTGGAAACACCGTCGCCGGCGGGGACGCCGGCGGTCCAAAAAAGGGGGGGTCACCACCGCAAAAACCGCGACACTAGCACCGCCCCCAGCGCCGCGCTCACAGCGATGCCCAGCGCGTACCACGTCGTCACAAACGCGACCGAGTCCACCGGGCAGTACATCGCGTAGGCCATCGCGCCAACGCCGCCGGACAGCGCGCCGATGGCGGCCCCCGCCAGCGTGAGCCGCGTCGGCGCAAAAGCGCGCATCAAAAGCGTGAGCAGCACGGCGGCCGGCGCCGCCAGCAACGGGATGAGCACGACGCACCATGGCATGGCGCCGCCCATCCACGCCTCCCAGCGCCGCTCCGGCATCTCGCCCATCAGCGCGACAATCGTGGCGAGTGCGCAGAGGCCGAGGAAGAGCAAAATCGCGCCAATGCGCCAGCCGAGCGGCCGGCCGGGCTTCATCAGCTGCACCGTGAGCGGGAGCACAATGGCGGCGGCGGCGGCGGCGAACATGGCCTTGAACATGATCGGCATGCGCGCCGCGCCAATGTCGGGACGCACTTCGAGGCCGATAGCCACCAGAGCCGCGGCGGCGATGAGCCCCGCCAGCAGCGTGATCGCGAGATTGCGCCGCCAGTGCGAGCGTTCCGCAGGTCCCGCGCCGCGGGCGAGCGCGTCGATGAGGTCGTCGGTCTTCACGTCGTTTGCTCCCCGGCCATCAGGCGCATCAGCGTCTTCAGGCCGCGATGAATGGAGATCTTGATGTCGGATTCGGTGAGGCCGGTGGCTTCAGCCGTTTCACGCACGCTTTTTTCTTCGAGCTTCACCATGCGAATGGCGGTGCGCTGTTTCTCCGGGAGCTTGCCCAGCAGCACGCCGATATCGCGTTTAGCATCGCTCGCGCCGTATTCTGGATCGACCTCGCCGACATCGATGCCGTCCAGCGAAGCGTGGGCGCGATGCTTGGCGCGGCGCAGGAAATCGATCAGCCGGTAGCGCGCGATCGCATAAAGCCAGGCGGTCAGCGGATAGTTCGCGTCGTAGCTATCGCGGCGCGTGTGGAGCGCCACCAGCGTCTCCTGCACCAGATCCTCCGCGTCTTCGGCCCGCCCGCGCAAGCGGTTGCGGAAATAGGCGCGCAACATCGCCGCCGCTTCGGTGAGAAACGCGCGGTGCGCCGCATCGTCGCCGGCGAGACCTTGGAGCAGCAAGGCCTTGAGTGCCGCTTCGTCCGCCATCTATCCCTTAAGCCCCGGTACGGGCCAAATCGTGCTGCGGTTACGACCGCCAGGGGATAGGGCTGAGCGGAGCGGTTGATCCAGTCCAAGACCCCATGATTGCGATCACCAGCGCCTGAATGTTGGAAGGGTCAACCGCGCCCGCGAAGCGATAGATGATCCTGGTCCGTATGCCAGGCTCGATATAGCTGAACTGAACGCGGTATCCCTGGTTGACCACCGAGCGCCGTTCGCTGCCGATGGTCATTTCGACAACGCGAAAGCCTCCACCGGTCGCGTCCGCGAGATAGCTGGTCTCGGTAAAGTGCCAGGCCAGCCGCGCGCCGGACGTCACCCATACGGTGCACTCGGCGCCGCCTTGCAAGACGGTGCACCCTTCAAGTTCGGCAATGTAGTTTCGGCCGCTGTAAGATGGATTTGGCGCCGCCGCTGGCGGCGGGAGTCGCGCGAACACTTGGCTCACCTCAGCGCGCAGATCAGCGCACTCCGACGGAATGCGTCGGCGAAAGGTTTCAAGCGCCGTGCGGTTTGTGCGGTCCGTCGCGCGCCACTCCGCGCGCGCGGAACTGCAAATGAGCGGATCGTCGGCAGCTGCGGCGACACTGGGCGCCAGTATGAGCAAACCAAGCAACGCGGCGAAAGCAAGCGCAAGACGTATCATGGGCATCTCTCAAACACGCGTCCCGAATAGTGCAACGAGTCAGAATACACTAAAAACTCAACAGGCGTCGCGCCGTCGCGTTGGGCATGAACGGCGTCGTCATTGGCGGTCATCACGCGATAGCGTGCGCTCACAGGTCCATCCGCCTGCGAGACAATGATCTCGTTACTTATAACCTCGATACGCACGGGAAAGCGGCAGCCCTGCGGTGGCAGGCTCCAATCGCCTTGAATGCGGCGCAGGGCGCCCTGAGCGTCACGAGGCGTGGCGGGCGTTTGAGCGCTGGAGGGCGTGGAAGCTTGGGTTGTTTGGGCAGGCGCGCTGTGCGTGTCGCTCAGCGCGGTTTCTGCGGCCACGGGTTGATCCCGTGCTGCGAGATAGACGGCGACGCCCGCGCCGATCGTGGCGACCAGCAGCGGCACCCCTACAGCGCCGATCCACCACCGGTGTGCCTGGTTCGAGTTCGACATCGCCCCCTCGACTTATCCTAAGGACGTGGTGGGTTGCGCGCAAGCAACTCATGTCCGTTGAAACGGGTGCGCCGGGTAAACGTCGATGATTTTCGGTGAGGTCGAGGGCGCCTGCGCGCCCGCGTCTTCGGCCCGCCCGCGCAAGCGGTTACGGAAATAGGCGCGCAACATCGCCGCCGCTTCCGTAAGAAACGCGCGGTGCGCCGCATCATTGCCGGCGAGACATTGGAGCAGCAAGACCTTGAGTGCCGCTTCGTCCGCCATTCGCCTGGCTGTTACGTTGCAGCGCTATGCGCGGTTGCGCGTGGGCTGATAATCTCACCGGCGCCGGAACGGGTCGGCGGGGTAGGTGCCTAGCAGTTTGAGCGAGGCGGAGAAGAAAGCCAGTTCTTCGAGCGCGAGTTTCACGCTGCTCTCGTCGGGATGTCCTTCCACCTCGGCGAAGAACATGGCCGCGGCGAAGGCGCCGCCTTCAATGTAGCTTTCGAGTTTGGTCATGTTGACGCCATTGGTGGCAAAGCCTCCGAGCGCCTTGTAAAGTGCTGCCGGTACGTTGCGGACGCGGAAGACGAAGCTCGTCATGCACGGCCCCGAGCCGAGCGCGGCGTTCTGCGCTTCGCGGGCGAACACCAAAAATCGCGTGGTGTTATGCGGCGCGTCGGCGATATCGGCCTTTAGCACTTTCAGCCCGTGAATCTCACCGGCGAGCGAGGAGGCGAGGGCGCCGACATGGGCGTCGCCAAGTTCGGCGATCTCGCGCGCGGCGCCGGCCGTGTCCGCGGTTCGCACGGCCGCGACACCCAGCGCGCGCAGCTGCTTGCGGCATTGGCCAAGCGCTTGCGGGTGCGAGCGCACGTGCGTCAGCCCCTCCAACGTCGCCCCGGCAACGCCGAGCAGCTGGTGGCGGATCGGCACGAAGCGTTCGCCGACAATGTAAAGCCCGCTCTCGGGGATCAGCGTGTGGACGTCCGCCACCCGGCCCGCGACGGAATTTTCCACTGGGATCATCGCGTGGCGGGCCTGGCCCTCGCTGACCGCCGCGAACGCGTCTTCGAAGCTCGCGCAGGGCAGCGGTTCGAGCTCCGGATGGGTCTCGCGCGCGGCGATATGGGAATTGGCCCCAGGTTCGCCTTGAAAGGAAATATACTCGGTCATCGGCGGCGAGCGTTAGCGCATGGGCCGTTGCTGCGGTAGGGGCGTTAGCGCGATGGGCGTGGCGCGGAATGTCGAAAACGCGATTCTGGCGCAGACGCGCCGGGCTTTGCGCACTTTGCTGGCCGTGCCTGCCGCGCGCGCAGGGGCGCTCGGCAAGGTCCAGGATCTCGAGATCGCCGGCGGCGCCGGGCCGCTCCGGGCGCGCTATTACGAGGCGCAGGAGGCAACGCCCGGGCCGCTGATCGTTTTCTTCCACGGCGGCGGCTTTGTCTGCGGCGATATCGACACCCACGATTCCATTTGCTCTTGGCTGGCGAAATGTTCGCGAGGGCGCGTCCTCTCCGTGGGTTATCGTCTCGCGCCCGAAACACCATTTCCAGGCCAGCTGCAGGACGCGCGCGCCGCATGCGCGTGGACGTTTCAAAACGCCCATCGCTTCGGCGCGGAAGCAAACCGCATCGCGCTCGCGGGCGATAGCGCGGGCGCGTATCTCGCCGCCACCATGGCGCTGGAGATCAACCGCGCGACGCCGGGCGCAGTGGCGCTACAAGTGCTTCTCTACCCGCTGATCCACGTGCAGGACACGATGTGGGCCGACGAGGAGCTGCGCAATTTCCGTTTCCTCGGCCGCGTCGCGTGCACCTACATCGCGCGCAGCTTGGGCGCCGAAGGATTGCCGTCGCTGCTCGATGTCGATCTCACCGCCGCGCCGCCGACGATCGTTGCCGGCGGCGGGCCGCTGGATCCCGTGCGCACCGACGTGCGCGCGTTCGTCAATGCGTTGCGCGGCGCCGGTGTGCGCGTGACGGAGAAGAAGTATCCCGCTTTAATGCATGGCGGGCTGAACTTCACGGCGTACTCGAAGACGGCGGTATCCGCGTTGCAGGATGTCGGGGGCCTAGTGCATGCGGAATTTGCAGGTTAGCTTCGCCGCCCTGGAGGAATTTCATGCGCATTCTGTTGATGATGAACGCACTGGCGCTCACCGCCGCTTGCACGTTCGTTGGCGGGGGGCCGCAGAATGCTTCAGCGCGCGGCTGCCATGCCGTCGCGACGCAAAACTGGGCGGCCGGCGATCAGGCGCTCAGCATCGATGCGACATCGGCCGGACCCGATTGCGAACACGGCGTGGCGACAATCGTTATTCGCGACACGGAAGGCGAGGTATTGTGGGTGACCGCGTATCCGACAGCGCAAGTGATGACATTGCAGGACGCGCGCGACGCCGAGGCCATGGAGGCGGCGATGCGCGAATGGATCGCGCCCGAGAACAACACGATGGAAACGACTGCCGCATTGCCGCCTTGGCCCGAAAACGCCGAAGCGCCCACGGCTGGGGAATTTCCATTCTATGTGGAGGAGGGCTTGGATCGCGATGCGTACGAGAGCATCCGCGCCGCAAACCATCCGCTCTATTGCTATGTGCAAGGCATGGAGAGCCTCGCCTGCCTCGCATCGGTCGATGGCGGGTTGGGCATGGTGGGCGTGCAACTGTTTCCCGGTTAGGCGCTGAGCTTTATCGCCGTCACCGTCGCCGTCGCCGCAGATAGCGGCTGCGACTGGATGCGGGCGAGGCGTAGCGCGGCGGCGCAGAGCGCGTCGCGCGTGGCCGGCTTGACCAGGTGCTCGGCGGCGCCGAGCTCAATCGAGCGGCGGCGATCTTCTTCGATCGAGAGCACGACGACCGGCACTGCGCGCGTTTCCGGATTTTGCATGAGGTCGGAGATGACGCTCCAGCCGTCACGGTCGGGCAGGTTGATATCAAGCACCACCAACGCCGGCTTTAATGTGCGCGCGAGGCTGAGCCCCGCCTCCGCGGTGCGCGCGCACTGTACCGCGAAGCCGACCTGAGCCAGGGCTCGCACGGCAAGGTCGCGGGCGCTGGCTTCATCGTCGATGACGATGGCGAGCGGCGCATCCTCGGCGCCTTCGCGGTCGAACACGTCCGCATCGCCGTCCGCGCCGAAGCCTTGGTAAAATTGCGGAACCCAGAGCGTGAAGGTCGCGCCGAGGCCGGGCGCGCTGGCGACGCTCACATCGCCGCCCATCGCCTGCGCCATGCGGCGCGTGATCATGAGGCCAAGGCCGGTGCCGCCGAAATCGCGCGCCGTATTGGCGCTCGCTTGTTCGAACGCCCGGAAGAGACGCCCCATCTGCTCTTCGCTGAGCCCGATGCCCGTGTCGGTGACGCTGAACACTAGGCGCGCTTCGCCCTCATGTTCGTCGCGCCGCATGGAAAGCGTGACGTCGCCCTGCTTGGTGAACTTGCACGCGTTCGACAAGAGATTGAGCAGACACTGGCGCAGCTTTTGCGCATCCACGAAGGCGTCTTCGATCTGTTCGATGTCGCAATCGAGCGTGTTTTGATTCTTCATCGCCAACGGCCGCGCCGTGGCGACGGCCTCGGCGACGATGCCGCGCGGATCGGCGGGCGCCGCCAGCACGTCCATGCGGCCCGCTTCCATTTTAGAGAGATCGAGAATGTCGTTGATCAAGGCGAGCAAGTGGCGGGCGGCCATGTTGATGCGCTGCAAGTCGGAGATGGAGGTGGCGTCACCGCGGTCTTCAGCATCTTCAGCCAAGATTTCGGCGTAGCCGATAATGGCGTTGAGCGGCGTGCGAAGCTCGTGGCTCATATTGGCCACGAATTGGGACTTGGCGCGGTTGGCGCTCTCCGCGGCGATGCGCGCGGCGTCCGCACTGATGCGCGCTTCGGCGGCGTCGCGCAGCACCACGAGCGCG
>JACMMP010000108.1 GCA_014378995.1 Hyphomonadaceae bacterium | reverse complement strand
TTGCGCCGCTGCTGGCGATAGGCGCGCTCCACTTTGCCGGCCACGGCCTCGCCGACCGCTACGCCGCGGCGGGCGCTTTTGCGGTGCTGGCCGCGATGCTCTGCGGGCTGATTGCGCTTGCAGCGCTGCGGCGGCCTACGGGTCTTGCGGCCTTGCGTGTCACGCTATGGGTGCTGACCATTGGCGCGTTCACGGCGATCTCCTCGGCGATCATGCTCGCGCTGCCCGCGCCGTTGGCTGCAACCGCGTTCGCCGCGCTCGCTTTGGCGCTTTGCATGCTCAATTTGCGCCTTCCGGACTCGGCGTGGCGCACATTCGCGTGCGTCGCTGCGGTGTGCGCCGCTGCGCTGGCGTTTGAGAGCACCCAATGGCTGCTCGCTGAAAATGCCGCGTGGCCGGCGTGGGCGCTGCTTGGATTTGGGCTTGCGGCGCCAGCGGCGCAGCTCGCCCTCGGCGCTGCGTTCGCCAACCGCGCCCAAGCGCCCGTCACCACGGGCCTATCTGAACTGATCGCCTTCGTGCTTGGCGTGTGCGCGGCGAACATGCTGGTCAGGCTCTATTTCTCCGCAGGCGCGACCGTGTTTGCGCCTATCGGCTTCGTTGAAGCGGGCGCGCACATCGTGGTTTGGCTCGCGGCCGCGCTGCTGATCGCGTCGCGCTCGCGCCGGGGCTCCACCCAAGCGCGCATGGGCGCCGCCTCCCTGCTTGGCGTGATGGCGCTCGGCGCTGCATTATTCAGCGGCGCACTTTGGCTAACGCCGTATTGGAGCGCCCACGAGACGGCGGAGGCGCCGCTGCAACATGCGCCGCTCGGATTTTTAGCGCCTGCGATCCTCTTCTTTGCGCACTGGGTGTTCTGGCGCGCGCGCGGATCGGAAGTGCGCACGCGCATCGTCTTCGCCGCGGCGGCTGCCGGCCTTGCCGCCTTTGTCGCGCTCGAAGTGCTGAGAGAAGGCGCCCTGCCGGACTGGGCCAGCGCCCTCATCGCGGCGATCGCATTTGCGCTCGCGATCATCATCAATTTTGCGCCGGGCGTAGTCGGCCACGGACCGCGCGGCCTATACGGCGAAAAAAATCTCCATCGAGAGCGGCGCCGCCAACATCGCGCTTAGGCGCGGCATCGCTTCGGCCAAGTGCTTGGTGTCGGCGTGGCGCTCAAACGCTTCCATATTGGTGAATTGCGCATGCACGGCGAAGTGGTTGCGTGAGCCAATCATGCGGGTGACGACGTAGGAATCGCAGCCGATTTCCGCATCGCGGACCTCAGAGGCGAAGTCCCGCAGCAGCGTCTCGAAGTCTTCGTCCAAGCCCGGGTGCGTTTCGGCTTTCAGAACGGCGCAGACGCTGCGCACATCCGCGCGCGCGCCGAGACGGTAGCTACTTGGGTCAGCCCAATCCATACAAACACGCTCACCGCCCCCCGGCGGCGTCCCTCAGCCCCACTTGCCCCGATGTTAGGCGCCAAGGAAGACGCGGCGCAACTGAAGGACTCAGCTGCCCCAGCACGCGTATGCGACTTCCTTCATCTTCTGAGCGCTGCCGGCGAGATAGGTGTTGGTCTGGCCGTTTACGGTCACCGACAAACGATCATTTGGTTGGACGCCGGCAAGAATGGGCGGGCGCTGGGGAAGATTGATGGTGACGACGGCGTTACGGCCGCGGCCGCTGGTTTGCGCGGGCACGTTCACAGTCAACTGCCCAATGCCGACCGCGGCGGCTTCGGCGCGCCGCGCGTTGCGGCCGAAGGTGTGGTCCGTGATGACGATGTCGCCCTCGGGCGGGCGGCAGGTGAGCGTTGCCGTGACCCGGCCGCGACCATCGCGCTGCGTTGCAGTGGCGACGCCAGCGGCAAACTCATAGCGCCAGCCTTCCTGGTCTTGCGCCGAGCCCATGCCAGGCGCAGCCAACGCAAGCACGCACACACAAGCAGCGAACAGCTTACGCATCGGGTGGTTCTCCAGTTCGCGAAATTGCCTTGAGGCGGCTCCATAGCACGCCCCAGGCCGGCTCTGCGATGACTTAAGACCGTTGACGGTTGGTAATGATCAGCGGATCAGCCGCTCGCCCTGCTCCAGATCGAGCAGCAGCTTCTTGCGGTCCATGCCGCCGCCATAGCCGGTAAGGCTGCCATTGCTGCCAATGACGCGGTGACAGGGCACGATGATCGAGATCGGGTTCCGGCCGTTGGCGAGCCCGACTGCGCGCGACGCCTGTGGAGAACCGATCGCCGCGGCTTGCTGGCCGTAGCTGCGGGTGACGCCGTACGGGATGGTCAACAAAGCGGCCCAGACGCGTTGCTGGAACGGCGTTCCCTGCGGCGCCAGCGGCAGATCGAACGTGCGCAGCGCGCCGGCGAAGTAAGCGTCGAGCTGGCGGCGCGCTTGATCGAGAATGCCGTCGCTGCCGGCAGGCGCCGGCGTGTAGGGGTGACGCGGATTTTCGAACTGAAGATCGGTGAGCGCCGCCCCATTGGAGATGAGCGTGAGCGGCCCGACCGGGCTTTGGTAGATCGTGCTGATGTTCATGGCCGGATGCCTTTCTTCGCCGCGCGCCGCCAGAGCCGGATCGCGGCATAGGCGCGCCAAGGTTTCAAATGTTCGAGCGTCTCGCCCTTGCGGCCGAGCGCGTTGATGAGGGCAATGTCCGTTGCTGGATAGGCGTCGGGATCGCCGAGCGCGCGGAGCGCAACGTATTCGATGGTCCAAGGGCCGATGCCGGGGATCGTCGCGAGCGCGGCGCGGCCCGCCGCGATGGCCCCGCGCGAGAGCGGGAGCTTCCCGTCTGCGGACGCGACGGCGAGATGATGCAGAGTTTCCGCGCGCTTTTTCGGCAGGCCGATTTTGGCGATCGCGTCCGCGCCTGCGTTGGCGAGAGCGTTTGCGTCTGGAAAAGCGTGCGTGAGTTCGCCGCCGCCTGCCGGCTCAAAGCCGGCGCATTTCAGGCCGAACCGGTCAACGAGCCGTGTTGTGAGCGTGCGCGCGCCGATGACGGTGATTTGTTGGCCAAGTACGGCGCGGATGGCAGTCTCGAAACCATCGAGCGCGCCGGGCATGCGCACGCCGGGCTCGCGCTTCACATCGGCGCCAAATTCGGGATCGGCGGCCAGATGCGCATCCACCGTCGTCATTTCAGCGTCGAGATCGAAGGCGCCGCGCACATTGGCCACGAGTGGACGTAAATGCGGCGCGAGATTTTCCGAGAGCGTCAGCATCAGGCCTTTGGGACCCATGCCGATCTCGATCCACCCCAGCGCGTCGCCCCATTTCAGCACGCGCGCATAAGTCTTCGCGCCGCCGATCTCGACGCCGGGCAGAGCCCGCATGCGCAGGAATTCCAGGATTGGCGCAATGTTGTAATCGCCCCGCGGCGACAGGCTGACGGTGAAGGTTTCTCCCCGCACAATCGCTTTGCGACCGCGCATCTGCGAGGGCGGCGCGCCGTAGCGATCTTTCATCGTCGCGTTGAAGCGGCGCAAGCTGCGAAAGCCTGAGGCAAAGGCGATCTCGGTAATCGGCAGCGCGGTTTCGTTGAGCAGGCGCCGCGCCGCGAGCAGGCGTCCGGTCTGCGCGATATCGATCGGGCTCGCGCCAAATTGCGCGTTCATCACCCGCCGCAGGTGGCGCGAGGTGACGCCGAGTTCGCCGGCGAGCGCCTCTAAGCCCCGCTCCTCCAGCGCGCCCGCTTCGATCCGTGCGTACGCAGCCGCGGCCAAGCGTGCGGGCGCATCGATGGGCGCGAGGCCGGGCGCGCGCTCGGCCTCGCGCCCA
>JACMMP010000107.1 GCA_014378995.1 Hyphomonadaceae bacterium | reverse complement strand
GGGGGGCGAACAACAGACCATGCCTTACCCCGAACCTGCGGCGTATGAGTCGGGCGCGCCCAATTCGCTCTGGCGTTCGGGCTCGCGCAGCTTCTTCAACGACCAGCGCGCCTCCCGTATCGGCGATATCCTGACCGTGGAGATCGAAATCGACGACAGCGCAGAGCTGTCGAATTCGTCCAATCGCCAGCGTGAGGCCTCGACCAGCGCCGGGGTGAGCAATTTCTTCGGTCTCGAACAAGTCGCCGGCCAGATCTTCAACAGCGCCTTCGATCCGGCGAACATGATCAGCGCCGACGCCGAGTCCGAACATCGCGGCACAGGCGCGATCAATCGCGAAGAGAAAATCGAACTCACCGTCGCCGCGGTGATTGTGGACCGTTTGCCGAACGGCAATCTCGTGATCGCCGGGCGCCAGGAAGTGCGCATCAACGGCGAATTGCGGGAACTGACTGTCAGCGGCATTATCCGCCCCGAGGACGTCACCAGCGACAACAAGATCAATCACACGCAGATGGCCGAAGCGCGCATCTCGTATGGCGGGCGCGGTTCAATCAGCGCAGTGCAACGGCCGGGTTGGGGTCAACGCCTAGGCGATGCGATCTCGCCCTGGTGAGCATTTTTGAGTTGGAGCGCCGGCGCTCCAACTCACTCAATTCACCCTTCTCGCTCTCCCCGCCCAATACGGTTCGCGAAGTTCACGGCGCAAGATTTTGCCGGAGGCGTTGCGCGGCAGCGGCCGGTCGAGGAAATCCACGCTCTTGGGCGCTTTGTAGTGGGCAATGCGCGAGCGGGCGAAAGCGATGATGTCGGCGGCGTCGGGCGTGACATCGGGCTTTGGCACCACGATCGCTTTGACCGCTTCGCCCCACGTTTCATCCGGCACGCCAATGACGGCGACTTCGGCGACGTGCGGGTGACCGTGGATCGCGTTCTCCACTTCGGCTGGATAGATGTTCTCCGCGCCGGAGATGATCATGTCCTTGATGCGGTCCTGGATGTAGAGGTAGCCGTCTGCGTCGAGATAGCCCGCGTCTCCGGTGCGCAGCCAGCCTTCATCATCGACGGTCGCGCTGGTTGCATCAGGGTTCTTCCAATAGCCTTTCATGTTGGCTTGGCTGCGGGTCGCGACTTCGCCGATCTCGTCCGGGCCGAGACGATTTCCCTGCCCGTCCAGGACAACGATCTCGACGCCAGGCATCGGCAAACCGGCTGAGCGCATGCGCTTGTTGCCTTTGGGATCGTGATCCTGCGGCGGCAAATAGGTGATCGTGCCGGTGGTTTCGGTCATGCCGTATTGCTGCACGAACTGGCAGCCGAACACCTCCATGCACTCGCGCAGCAAGTCGATCGGCATGGGCGAGGCGCCGTAGAGGATGTGGGTGAGGCTGGAGTAATCGATCTCTCGCGCGCGCGGCGTGCGAATGACGAATTGCAGCGCCGCCGGCACCATGAACATCTTGGCGATGCGCTCGCGGGGAATGTATTCCAGAATCTCGAACGGATTGAACTCACGCGCGACGATGTTCTTGACGCCGTTGATGAGACCGACAAGGCCCCAGCCCGTGCCGCCGATGTGCGCGGCCGGCATGGCGACGAGATTGACCTCGCCCTCATTCCATTCGTTCCAGCCCATCGCAGATTCCGCGAGCTTGCGGCGCGAACGCATGAGGTTGGCGCTGGTGAGCATCACCCCTTTGGGGCGGCCTGTCGTTCCGGACGTGTAGAGCAAAAGCGCGGTGGCTTCGGCGTCGACTGAGACATTCGCATCATCGCCCGGGCGCCCATCGCGCCAGGCTTCGTACGTGTTCGCGCCGCCATCGCCGCGCTCCATCGCGATCATCGGCGGCTTGGCCTGCGTTTGCGCAAGAGCCGCGCTTGCGCATTCAAGGCACTCGGGGCCAACGAAAAGCAACTTCGCCTGCGCGTCATCGATGATGTAGGCGGCCTCCGCCGGCGAAAGCCGCCAGCCGATCGGCGCCATAACGGCGCCAACCTTGGCCGCGCCCAGCGTCAGTTCAAAATAATGATCGCTGTTCTTGCCGAGATACGCCACCGCCTCCCCGACTTTCACACCGGCTGCGATCAGGCCGTTTGCGACCTGGTTGGTGCGGCGGTCGAGGTCGCGATAGGAGGTCAGGCGGCCTTCAAAACTCAATGCGATGCTGTCGCCGCGCGTGCGCGCGTGATGGCGCGCCACGTCGCCGAGCGTCGGCATCGCATCAAATTCTTCCGGTTTCAGCGAAGCCGCCATGCCCATCCTCCCCTTATGTTTTGCGGGAGCTTAGCGCAGGAATCGCGGATGTGGAGCAGCTAGCTTCCGATTGCGCGGGCCATTAAGGCGGCGAACAGCGGCACGAGCACCAGCACATGAAGCTCGATCATCACCAAGCGGCGCATCTTCTTGGCCTCCGCTTCAGGCACGGCGAAGTCCGCGCTGGCGCCTGCGCTCTTTACCCAGCGCAAGAAAGCGCGCGTGGGCGCGATCGAGATGATTCCGATAATCGCGAAAGCCGCCATCTTCGCCCAAAAGAAGGGCTGGCTCACATAAAATTCCGCGCCCCTGGCGCCCCAGAGCACGCGCGCAACGCCGGCGAGGACGACGCCGACAGCCGATATTCCGTAGAACAGATCGATCCGCAGCAGCAGCCGCGCAACCCGGCCATCGATGGGCAGACGGAGCACGAAGACTTCAGCCGCCAGCGCGCCGGTGAGGATCAGCGCAAAGACAAAGTGCAAATACGATAAGGCTGCGTCGTGCAGAAGCATCGACGCAGCCTAGACTTACCGGATCAAGCCACAAGAGGCTTGGCTTTAGTTGCCGACGCGACCCTGAACGCCGGTGCCGCGGGCGACCTCCGCCGCGTCACGCTCCATCTGCTCCCATTGCGAGCGGGTGAGGCACAGGCGCTCCCGGCGCGAGCGAAGACGGCTTTCGGTGCGCTGAACGACACGGCAAATTTCTTCGCTGCCGTCATTGCTCGGCTCGGCGCTGGTTCCTTGCATGCCGCCCTCGGTCAGCGGCTCGGACGTGGTCTCAGCCGCGCTCGGCGAAGGCGTCAGCGGGGGCGCCGTTTGCGCAAGCGCCGGAACGGTCGCCATGACCGCCGCCGCAAAAATCAAAGCCGCAATACGCATTCTGAACTCCCTCGTCGAAAACGCGGGGATATTATCCGGGTCTACCCGTCCGTAAAGGGCGTTACGCTGCCGCCCGTCGCAATTCTACATTAGTCGTCGCGGTGGACACGCTCACGGCGCTCGTGGCGCTCTTGAGCCTCCAGCGAGAGCGTCGCGATCGGGCGGGCCTCGAGCCGCGACAGCGAAATCGGCTCGCCGGTCTCTTCGCAATACCCGTAGCTGCCGTCCTCGATGCGGCGGAGCGCGGCGTCGATCTTGGCGATTAGCTTGCGCTGACGGTCGCGGGTGCGAAGTTCGAGGGCGCGGTCAGTCTCGCTGGTGGCGCGGTCGGCGAGGTCGGCCTCGGCGACCGTGTCCTGCTGCAGCGTGGCGATAGTGGAGCGGGATTCCTCCAGAATCTCCTCTTTCCACGCCAACAGCTTGGCGCGGAAAAACTCCTGCTGCCGCGAATTCATGAACGGCTCGTCGTCGCTCGGGCGATAGTCTTTCGTCACCGTCGAAGCCATGTTCCTACTCCCTGCGCCCAGCAGGCGCCGCCTTATAGCGTTGCTCCCGTGGGCCGTCCATTGAGCAAGGACGGCGCCAATCTTCTTCTGTTTTCCGTTGGTTGCGCCGCAGCATCACACTCGCCCGAGCAGCCGGTCGAGCTTGGCGGCTTCGACCGCCACGCGGATATCGATCTCCAGCAGGACCTCATCCAGACCCGCTTCTCCCGTCGCTTCGCCGCCGCGCCGGACATGCTCCAGCTCGACCCTCAGCGAGGCTGGCGAGTGCCCGAGAACAAGGGCGTGTTCAAGCCTTTCCAGCACATCGAGAGCCGCTCGGCCGCGCTTGGCTTGGCGGCCGCGGCGCTGGGCGGGAGGCTCATCGGACTGAAGCGCCAGAATGGCGTCGAGCGGGGTGACGCTGGAAACGCTGCTGGACGCAGCGCGTTTGGCCGGCCCCTCCACCGCCAGCGCAAAGCCGGGCGCTGCCGCGCTAGCCGCTTTTTTCGAGCCGCTCGCCGCCCCGACTCCCCGGCTGGTTTCGATCTTCATGGCTGGACGATGTGCTGCTGGCGTTTCCGACCTGTTAACGCCTCGGCCATTTGAACGGCTCGTTAACCGAACCGGCTGCGTATCGGGCGCATGGGAATAGTCTCACGTGCGGGCCGGGCGGCGCTGCTTGCAGTCGCCTCTGTTGCGGCCATGACCGCCCCGATCGGCGCGCCGCCCGCATGGGCCGGGCCGCGGATCAAAGACGTCGCCGATTTCGAAGGCGTGCGGGAAAACCAGCTTGTCGGCTACGGGCTCGTCGTCGGCCTCGCCGGCACCGGGGATTCGCTGCGCAACTCTCCGTTCACCCGGCAAAGCCTCGCGGCGATGCTGGAGCGGCTGGGCGTCAACGCTTCCAACGGCAATCTCAACACGCGCAACGTCGCCGCGGTGATGGTGACGGCGAACTTGCCGCCGTTCGCCAGCCAGGGCTCGCGCATCGATGTCACGGTTTCAGCGCTCGGGGACGCGCGCTCGCTTGCGGGCGGCCAGCTTTTAGTGACGCCGCTCATGGGCGCCGACCAGCAAGTGTACGCGGTGGCGCAAGGGCCGCTCGCTATTGGCGGCTTCTCGGCCGCGGGCGCCTCCGGATCTTCGGTGACGCGCGGCGTGCCCACGGCCGGGCGGATCGCATCGGGCGCCATGGTGGAGCGGGAAATTCGCTTCGATATTGCGGCGCAAGACGAACTGCGCCTCGCGCTTCGCAATCCTGACTTCACGACGGCAAACCGTATTGCGGCGGTGATCAACGGCGCAGTCGGCGTTGAAGCTGCGCGGGCCTCCAATCCGGGCACCGTCGTGTTGCGGCGGCCGGCGGATTATGCGGGCGACATGGTTTCACTGATCGGGCGGATCGAGAACCTTGAGGTCGAGGTCGATACCCCGGCGCGGATCGTTATCGACGAAAGCTCGGGCATCGTCGTGATGGGCGAAAACGTGAAGGTCTCAACGGTCGCGATTGCCCAGGGCAATCTCACCATCTCGATTCAGGAAGACCCGTTCGTCAGCCAGCCCGCGCCGTTCTCGCGCGGCGAAACGGTGGTGGTTCCCTCCAGCGGCGTCGAGGTCGAGGAAGACGAAGGCGGGCTGGTTGTCGTGCCGGGCGGGGTGCCGCTTCGCCAACTGGTGAATGGCCTCAACGCTCTAGGCGTCACGCCGCGCGACATGATCTCGATCCTGCAGGCGCTCAAAGCCGCCGGGGCAATCCAGGCCGAAATCGAAGTGATGTGATGCCAAATTCCGTTAACATTGGCCCGATCGCCCTCCCCGGCGCGCCGCTGCCGGTTTCGACTGCGCCGAGAGCGCCCGCCGCGCAAAATGTGCCGGACGAAATCCGCCGTGCGGCGGAAGAGTTCGAAGCGGTCTTCCTGTCGGAAATGCTGGCGCCGATGTTCGAGAGCCTGGAGACTGACGGCTTGGGCGGCGGCGGCACAGGTGAACAGATCTTTCGGCCTATGCTGGTCGAACGATACGCCGAAGCGATCAGCCGCGCGGGCGGCGTCGGCATAGCGGACGCTGTGGTGCGCGAGATGCTGCGCATGCAGGGAGAAGATATCGCGCCGGAGGCCGCCAATGGCGCTGATCGCTGACGATTGCCGCGACCGCGCCGAGCAGCTGATCGCGCTGACGGAGCGGCTTACCGCGTTGATCGCCCAGGAGGCGCAGCGCATCCGGGCGCGGTTGCCGCCGCTCGAAGGGGCTGAGGCCGAGGAAAAAAACCGGCTCGCAAATGCCTACCGGCTAGAATTGGCGCGCATTAAACAGGAGCCCGCGCTGATCGAAGGCGCGCCACCCCTGCTGCTCGCAAAGCTGCGCAAGCAGACCGAGAAGCTGCACGAAACGCTTGCCGCGCATGAAATCGAGCTCAATGCAGTTAAGCTCATCACCGAAGGGCTTGTGCATGCGATGGCCGAGGAAGTGGCGCGCCAGCGCGGCGCCGGCGGCGGTGATGGCGCCCGCGGTGCGATCGAG
>JACMMP010000106.1 GCA_014378995.1 Hyphomonadaceae bacterium | reverse complement strand
CGGCGCGGGAGCGGCGGGCGAGTGCGGAGGCGCATGCGGAAGCGGCGCGGGCGCGGGTTGTCGATGTGACGACGCTCTCGCACGAACAGGCCAGCGTTGCGCCGGAAGAATTAGCGGGGCTGGCGGGATCGTTGCTGAACGGGCCGCTCGGCCAAGCGCCGATTGGCGAAGTTGAGCGCAGGCTGGAGCGCTTGAAGGCCGAGCGCGAAGCGGCGGGGCCGGTGAACCTGCGGGCGCAGGAAGAGCTGGCCGAAGCACAGGAGCGGATCGAAACGCTGGCGCGCGAAAAGGACGACGTGGCGCAAGCGGTGACGAAGCTGCGCCGCGCGATCACGACTTTGAACAATGAAGGCCGCTCACGCTTGCTGAAAGCGTTCGAGCAAGTGGATGCGCATTTCGCGCAGCTGTTCGCGACTTTGTTCGACGGCGGCCAAGCGGCGCTGAAGCTGACCGAAAGCGAAGATCCGCTTGAGGCCGGTTTGGAAATCTTCGCGCAGCCGCCGGGCAAGAGGCTGACCAACCTTTCGCTGCTATCGGGCGGCGAGCAGGCATTGACGGCCACGGCTTTGATCTTCGCCGTTTTCCTCGCCAACCCTGCCCCGCTGTGCGTGCTGGACGAAGTCGATGCGCCTCTGGACGATGCCAATGTCGATCGCTTCTGCCGCATGCTGGAAGAAATGAAGCGGCTGACGAGCACCCGCTTTGTCGTCATCACCCATAACCCAGTGACGATGTCGCGGATGGACCGGCTTTACGGCGTGACGATGCCGGAGCAAGGCTTGAGCCAATTGGTCAGCGTCGATCTCGGCCGGGCGCAGGCGCTGGCGGCGGAGTAAAGCATCCCGAAAAGCCGCCGGCGCGGCAATCACCAGATGAGAATCGCGAGCGACCAACTCGCAACAGCGGCGAGCAAGACGCCTGTATAGCCGACAAGTATTTTGAGATCGCGATCCACGCGGGAATTAGCGCACCGAAACGCTGGCGCCGCGCCGTCAAATGCTAATCCCAGAGCGAAACATTGGTCACAAATAAAGCCTGGCATGCGCAGGCGCGCAGCCGCCCAAAAGGAAGAAGCGGCCCCAGTGATCTGGAGCCGCTTCCCTTATTGCTGCGGTGCGCCGGGCATTGGGCGGGGGGAGTAGGAGCCCAGCGCGTCCAATCAACTGATAGGCGAGCAGACCGTTCCAACCGGCCTGTAAAAAAGTTGTGTCCAGCTGCACTGGAACGGCGCTCGGCACCGGGTCGTTCGCTGGACCGGAAAACGACGATGAGCAACGCGCCAGACCAGCCACCCCCCATCTCTTACCCGTCACTGGAGCGGGTGGTGGAGCTTGCGCGTGAAATGCTGCGCGAACAGGGCCGCAGCGAGGACGAGATCGCCGCCCTGCTCAGCCGCACCCGCGCGCCCGAATACGCCAAGGCGCCGGATCGCTAGCCGGAACGGCGCCGCCGAGCCGGCGCTTGATCCGCTTGCGGAACATGACGGAGCGCCAGCGCCCACGCCGTAGCGCCCGCGGCCCACACGCAGCAGGCGCAGCAAATGTCGCACGGCGGTTTCCTTGACCCCCGGATGGCCCCTGCTAGTTTCCGCGCGCGCGAACTGGGGGTGCTCATATGAGTCGCCTCCTTGGGCGCGTGGACCGTTCGATGGCTGACGAAAAACCGCCCGAGGACGCCCTCTCCGACTTGCGCCGGCGCGTCAACGCCGCGCGCGGGGAAGGCGCCTCGAACACCCCTCCTCCGCAGAGCCCGGCTTCGCTGGCGCTTCGCTTTGGCGGGGAGTTTGGCGCGGCGATCATCGTCAGCGCGTTGCTCGGCTACGGCGCCGATTACTTTCTCCACACGTCTCCGTGGGGGCTGGTGATCGGGGTGGGGCTGGGCTTCGTGGCGGGCGTCGCGAATGTGGTGCGCGTGGCGCAATCCTATTCGCGGAGCAACCCCGTCGGGCCCGATACGCCGTCCGTTCCGGACGACGAAGAGGAATAGTACCGGCCGTGGCCAACGACCCGATTGAGCAGTTTCATATCGAGCCCATCGCGCCGCTCGAGATCGCCGGGCTCGATGCGAGCTTCACCAATGCGAGCTTGGCGATGGTCGGCGGCGCCGTGCTGGCGGCCGTCTTCTTCAACTGGGCGATGAAGCCGGCGGCGTTGGTGCCGAACCGCGCCCAGGTGGCGGCGGAGGGCGCCTATGGCTTCATCCACGGCATGCTCAACGATGCGACGGGCGCCGAGGGCGTAAAGAAATTTCTGCCGTTCGTGTTCACACTCTTCCTGTTCATTTTCATGTCGAACATGTTGGGGATGTTCCCCGGCGTTTTCGGCGTGCATCACATCTTCGCGCCGACGAGCCAGATCGTCATCACGGCCGCTTTGGCGCTGCTCGTTTTCTTCACCGTCATCATCGTCGGCTTCGCCAAGAACGGACTGAAGTTCTTCAAGATCTTTGCGCCATCGGGCGTGCCTTGGTACATTTTGTGGTTCGTGATCATCATCGAGGTGATCTCGTTCTTCTCGCGCCCCTTGAGCCACGCGGTTCGTCTGTGGGCCAACATTCTCGCCGGACACATTCTGCTGAAAGTGTTCGCGAGCTTCGTGCCGATGCTGTTTGGCATTGGCTTTCTCGGCATCCTTGGCTCGGTGCTGCCGCTGGCGATGACAGTGGCGCTCTACGGCCTCGAATTCCTGGTCGCGTTTCTACAAGCCTATGTGTTCGCGATCCTGACCTGCATCTATCTCAACGACGCGCTTCATCCCGGGCACTAGCGCCCGGCTGAACTAGAGACCTCAAAGGGGAAATACTCATGGACGCTACTGCTGCAGCTTATATCGGTGCGGGCCTGGCCTGCCTGGGCATGCTCGGCGCCGCCATCGGCGTGGGCATCATCTTCGGCAACTTCCTGTCGGGTGCCATGCGCAACCCGTCGGCTGCGCCGAGCCAGTTCGGCAATCTCATCTTCGGCTTCGCCGTGACGGAAGCGCTCGGCATCTTCTCGCTGCTGATCGCCATCCTGCTGCTCTTCGTCGTGCCGAAGTAAGCAACGACAATGGCCAGCCCCGCCGCCGACACACATGCCGCTGACGCCGCCCATGGTGCGGCGGCAGGCGGCGAGCATGCGGCGACGTTTCCGCCATTCGACCCGTCGCTGTTTCCGAGCCAGCTGATCTGGTTCGCGATCACGTTTACGGCGCTGTACTTCATCGTCTCGCGCTTCATCCTGCCCAACATCGCCGCCGTGCTCGCCAAGCGCGCCGGCACGATCTCGGGCGATCTCGATGCGGCTGCGCAGAAGAGCGCGGCGGCGGATGAAGCGCGCACGCAGATGGAAAAGGCCTCGGCCAAAGCTCGTGCGGATGCGCGGGCGATGATCGATGCGGCGCGGGCGGACGTGACAGCCAAGCTCACGGCTGAGCAGGAAGCGGCCGAGACGCGGCTTTCGGTGAAGATCGAGGCGGCGGAAGCGAAAGTCGCCGAAGCGCGGGCGAAAGCGATGGCTGACGTGCCGGCGATTGCTGAAGCGCTAGCGCGCGACATCGCCGACAAGCTCGCGCCTGCCGCGGGCGGGACGAGCGCGCCGCGTCAACGCGCGGTTGGAGAAGCGTGATGGAGATCACCGCAACCGAAATCGCCTTCTTGGCGCTGGTGCTGTTCATCGGCCTGCTGATCTATCTCAAGGTTCCGCAGATGATCGCCAGCGCGCTGGATCAGCGTTCGCAGGCGATCGCCAAGGAGTTGCACGAGGCGCGGCGCTTGCGGGAAGAAGCCGAAAAGCTGTTGGCCGAGTACGAAGCCAAACGCGGGGCGGCGGAAGCGGAAGCCAAGGCGATCGTGCAGTCCGCGAAGGAACAGGCGGCGGCGGTGGCCGAAGAGACGCGCCTCTCCATGATGGCGGCGATGGCCCGGCGCGAACGTCAGGCCGAGGACCGCATCGCCTCGGCGGAAAGCAAAGCGTCGGACGAAGTGCGTGCGGCGGCGGCGGACGCGGCGATCGCGGCGGCCGAACGCATGATCCGCGAACGCATGAGCGATCAGGCGCAAGCGGGGCTGGTGCGCGAAGGCGTCGGCGAAATGGCGCGCAAGTTCGGCTAAGCCGCGCGGCTGGTTTTGCCAAGCGCGGCGCGCGCGCCCATACTACCGCTCCGGGGAGGCGGCGATGACCATTATTTCCAACATTCTGGTGCTGCTGGTGGCGGCGCTGCACATCGGCTTTCTGGTGCTGGAAATGTTTTTCTGGCGCGGGCCGATCGGCCAGCGCGTCTTTGCGATAACACCGGAATTTGCAGAGCAATCGGCGGTGCTGGCGGCCAACCAAGGGCTCTATAACGGCTTTCTCGCCGCCGGCTTGCTCTGGGGCGTGATCGCCGGACGGCGCGACGTGAAGATATTCTTCCTGCTCTGCGTGATCGTCGCCGGTGTGTTCGGCGCGCTGACGGCGCAGTTCACGATCATCTACACCCAAGCCGGCCCGGCGCTGGCGGCGCTGGCGATGGTGCTGCTGTCGAAGAACGCTGAGCGCGGCGCTGGTTAGACCAGTCCCCATTCTGTGGGGACGACGGCGATGATGGTTTGGCTGGTGACGGAGAAGCCGTTCATGATCCAGAGCGCGAGCGAGCCGTCAGTGTTGTGCCAGACGATGTCGTCGCGGCCGTCGCCGTTATAATCGCCGATGTCGGCGATGCTCCACGCCAACGGGGCGGCGCCGATCATGGCGGCGCCCAGCTGGGTTGCGCCGTCCATGCGCCAGATCGCAGCGCCGCCATCGTTCATGTTGCGCCAGATCAGATCGGCGCGGCCGTCGCCGTCGAAATCGCCGGCCCCCGCGACACTCCACGCGGTCGGCACGAAGCTGACGATGGCGGCGCCGGTCTGCGCCGTTCCGTTGGTGGACCAATGGGCCAGCGTGCCGTCAGTATGGCGCCAAAGAATTTCATCGCTGCCGTCGCCGTTGAAGTCGGCGATGGCGGCGACGCTCCACGCTTGCGGCGCGCCGCTAATGACGTGCTGGCTGGTGGAGACCGCCCCGTCCATCAGCCAAGTCACCACCGTGCCGTCATTGACATTGCGCCAGAGGAAATCGTCGCGGCCGTCGAAATTGAAATCGCCGATGCCCTCCATGGCCCACTCGTTCGGCGCAATTCCGAGAAAGTCGGCCTGGGTCCAGGTGGCGTCGCGCCAAACCGCGATCAGCCCGTCATTGACGTTTCGCCACACGATGTCGTCGCGCCCGTCGCCGGAAATGTCGCCCGTGCCCTGGATCACCCATTCGGCCCCAACCGCGCCGGCGATGGCGGCGCTGTTGAACGTCGAGCCGGTGATATCCCAAGTGGCGATCTGCCCATCGACGCTGTTGCGCCACATAAGATCGCTGGTGCCGTTGCCCAGGAACGATTGCTGCGCGTTGTCGAGCACGACGTCGCGGTCGGTGAAGGAGAGGATTTCGAGCGTGCGCAGTATGTCCGCGCCGTCGACGCCCGCCGTCACCGTCCAGGCGCCATCGACGTTGCGCACCCAGGTCGCACCAGTGGATGCTACAGAGTAAATGGAGGTGTCGATACCGCCGCCGCCAATGAGCGTGTCTAAGCCAGCGCCGCCGGCTAAAATGTCGTCGCCTTCTTCGCCGAGGAGCACGTCGCTGCCGCCTTCGCCATAAAGCGTGTCCGCCCCGTCGCGGCCCTCCAACCGGTCGCCGCCACCGCCGCCCCACAGGATATTGGCATTTGCGTCGCCAATCATGGTGTCGGCGCCGTTCGAGCCACGCGCGTTCTCGATCGACGCGAGCGTCGCGGAACTCAAGCCCAAGCCGAACCCGCTCATGAGGCCGTCTTCGAGGCTGAGCGTGAGAAAATTGAGCAAGGTTGTAGAAAAATCGGCGGTGTCGATCCCGTCGCCCCCGATCAACACATCGGCGCCGCCACCAGCGCGCAGGATATCGTCGCCGGCCCCACCATCAAGCATGTCGTTGCCGCCAGCGCCGTCCAGGATGTTCGCGCCAGCGTCTCCGATTAGCGTGTCGTCGAAGCCCGAGCCGTTCAGGTGCTCGAAGTTCGAAATTGTATCGCCCGCGGCGTGCCCACCACTGACGGTGTTCATCGATAAATTGACTTGAACGCCTACGTCAGAGCCAAAGTAGTCGAGAACGTCAGTCCCATCGCCGCCGCTAAGGATGTCGGCGCCAGCACCGCCATTGAGGCGATCATTGCCAGCGCCGCCGTGCAGCTGATCGTCACCGGCGCCGCCCTCGAGTGTGTCTGCACCGGCCCCGCCGGTGATAACGTTGTTGAGATCGTTTCCCTGCCCAGCGAAGTCGCCCGCGCCCGTATAGGTTAGGTTTTCCACGAGACCGTTGGCGGCGTTCGACAATGCGTAGGCTGCGAGCACGGTTCTTATCGTGTCAATCGTGCCAACGGCAGTTTCGACTACAACGTCGCCGAGGCTATCGACAATGTAAGTATCGGCGCCGCCGCCGCCAATCATGGTATCGTCGCCCGCCCCTCCGTCGATGGTATCGCTTGTCGCCACTCCGCCCTTCGCCTCGATGACGTTGTGCATGCTATTGCCCGTGATTGTCCGGACACCTGACGAGCTTGTGGACGTATATTCCAGGTTCTCGACATGGGCGTAATTGGCCATCGAGAACGACGTCACAGTTGCCGTGTTCATCGCGGAAACAATGATCGTGTCGATACCTTCATTCACGTTCTCGACGATTGTGTCGTTCGCCGCTTCCTGCATGAAGACGTAAGTGTCGTTCCCTGTCCCACCGATGAGCGTGTCGACTCCGCTGCGGCCACTGAGACGGTCATTGCCGGCGCCGCCGATCAGAGTATCGTTGGCGAAGGCCCCACCGGTGATCACGTTGTCAAGGCTGTTGCCTGTCAGCGTGATCGCCGAATTTGTTCCGGACTCAAGATTTTCCACATTTGCGAAGCTTTCGAGACTGAGGCTGGTCTCGGTTTGAATCGTATCGGCGCCGCCGCCGGCGACTTCGACGATGGTGTCCTGCGCGGCGTCATTTGAAAAGGCGTTGAAGTGATACGTGTCATCGCCGGCCCCGCCGACGAGCGTATCGGCGCCATTATTGCCACTCAGCGAGTCATTGCCCGCGCCGCCCCTGATGGTGTCGGCGGCGTTTGAGCCGAAAAGCCCGCTTCCTTCGTTGTCACCGTAGATGTTCACGGTGAAATTGCCGTTGGTGAAATTCCAATTGGCGATGCTGAGATTGGTTGTGTTCTGCTCATAGAAATTGAAGGTGGCGGTGCGTCCGTTGCCATCGACGGTCCATCCGTGGATGATGCCCCAATCGTCATCCCAATTGGAGGCGGTGAAATTCGCGGTGAGATTGGCTTCAAGACGCAGCGTTTCGATCGCAAGCAACGTCGTCGTGCTGGCGAAATTGTACACGCCGCCGGCGGTGAGCCGCATCAGGTCATTGCCGTCCCCGCCGTAATAAAAGTCGCCCGCACTAATGTGACTTGGCGCGCTGATGACGAAGATGTCGTTACCGCCGTTTCCCTGGAGATTGTCCTCCCCGCCCAATCCTTGGATAGTCTCTCCGGTCGCGTCGCCCGTAAACGTGTCGTTCCCGTTGGTCCCTCCCGGACCCGGATTCCAAACGCCCATTATGTTCACCCACAGCGAGGCCAGCCAGCCCCGGTCGCAGGACTAGCCGTACAACACTAGAGCGGGAAGCGGCGCTTGCTGTAGCGCTCAACTTTTAGCAGCGAATGTGCGCCCACTATTCCCCCACCACCTGTCCCCAGCGCTATTACCGCACTTCCAGCGTAGCCTCGGTTGGCGCGCCGCACGAGTGTCATCAAGCCGTGGGGGCTGCGTGAGCTTCGGCGCTTGTTTGAAAAATTAGCAAAAGACCGCAATCGCAAGTGTGCAACGCGCGGGTTCCGTCAGCAGCGCTAGTGACCGACCCCCACCAAATCCGGCGTCATCGGCGTTCGCCTCGTTGGCGAGCATCCGGCCCGTTCAGTCGCATCACGCGCCGCCGTACGCGTTTGAAAACCTGAGAAAAGCCCCCCGCCCCCGGTGATCGCGGCGGCTAAAGGCAGTAAGCTCCCCCGCCAGCTGTGCCCGCTTATGGCGCGCGGCTTTTGGTGCATTGTAGAGCATACCGGCAACACTAGGGACGGGACGGAATGAGCGGGAGGACCGAAAACAGAGTGGCGTCCGCCATCCTGCGCGATGCGCTCAGCGCGTGCCGGTCGCATATCGGCTACGTGCTGCTGTTCAGCGCCGGGCTAAATCTGCTCTATCTCGCGCCATCGCTTTATATGTTGCAAGTCTACGACCGCGTGCTGACGTCGGGCGGATTACTGACACTGGTTTACCTCTCCGCCGTTCTGCTCGCGAGTTTGGCGGCATTGGCGTTTCTGGATGCGACGCGGGTTCGTTTGTTGGCCGCGATGGCCAAGCGACTCGACCGCATCGTTGCGCCGCACGTGCTGATGGCGGCGCTGCAGCGCGAGGGACGCAAAGCCGCCGGCAATGCGCAGCCGCTGCGTGAATTCGATACGCTGCGCGCGGCGATGACAGGCCCGCCCGCGCTGGCGGCGGTCGATGCGCCGTGGACGCCGATCTACATCGCCGTCTGCTTTCTCATTCATCCATGGATCGGCGGGCTCGCGCTGTTCGGCGGCGTGCTTCTGGTGCTGATCGCCTATGTGAACCAAGCGGCGATGCATCGGGCGCTGCATGCAAACGATCAAGCCACAGGCGCGATGTACAATCTGCATGCGGCCGACGGCGCCCAAGGCGACACGGCGCGCGCGCTCGGCATGGAACAGGCGCTGGTGCGCCGCCAGCTCGGCGCGCGCGCTGAAATGTCGGGCGCCACGCATGAGGCAGGCCGCAACGGCGCTGTGTTTTCAGCCTCCACGAAATTCGTGCGGCTCATCCTGCAATCGGCGGCGCTGGGTCTCGGCGCGTATCTCGCCCTGCAGCAGGAAATTTCTGCGGGCGGCATCATTGCCGGTTCGATCCTGGCGGCGCGGGCGTTTGCGCCGCTGGAATTGATCGTCGGCGCTTGGCGCCAGTTCGAGCAGGGCCGTCAAGCTTATGGCGTGCTGACCGCGGTGCTGCAGACGCAGGAGCAAAAGCGCGAGTTCACCGAACTGCCCCAGCCCAGCGCCAACGTTTCAGTCGAAAACGTCACGGTGCGTGCGCCGGGCGGCGATCGCGTGCTGCTGATGGGCGCAACCTTCCGCATGCAGCCGGGCATGATCGTCGGCGTCATCGGGCCGAGCGGCGCGGGCAAAACGACTTTAGTGCGCGCCGTCGCGGGCGCGGTGGAGCCCGAGCAAGGCGCGGTGCGCATCGATGGCGCAAAGCTCACCGATTGGCCGGCGGAAAAGATCGGCCGCTATATCGGCTACCTGCCGCAGGAAGTCGGCCTGTTCGCCGGCACGATCGCGCAGAACATTTCGCGCTTCGATGAAAGTGACGGCGGCGACATCGATCGCGCAATTGTCGCAGCGGCGCAGGCGGCCGGCGTACACGAAATGGTGCTCACGCTGCCTAAGGGCTACGACACCGAAATCGGCCCGAACGGGCGCGGTTTGTCGGCCGGCCAAGCCCAGCGCATCGGCTTGGCGCGGGCGCTCTATCGCGATCCGGTGCTGCTGGTGCTCGACGAACCGAACGCGCACCTGGATCAGGACGGCGAAACCGCGCTGGTCGCGGCGCTGAAATCAGCGCGCGAGCGAAACGCTTCCGCGCTCGTGGTGGCGCACCGCTCCGGCATCATGAGCATCGCCGATGCGCTGCTGGTGGTGCGCGATGGCCGCATTGAAATGTACGGCCCCCGCGACCAGGTGCTTGCAAAGTTTGGAGGGTCCGCTCAGCAGCGGCCGGTGGTCGTCGCCTCGGACGGCGAAGTCACGGGGCGCAGACCATGAGCGTCGATCTGCTAACCTCATCCGCGCAGGCCGAAGAGCCGCGCAAGCCGGCAGATAGCGAGGACGATTCCGGACGCAAAGAAATTCGCGCTGGCTTGATTACGCTGCTCGTATTCTTCTTCGGCTTTGGCGGCTGGGCGGCGTTTGCGCCGCTGGATGCGGCTGTTGTTGCGCCCGGCGTCGTGGTCGTCGCCGGCAATCGTCAAACCGTTCAGCATCGCGACGGCGGCCTTGTTTCCCGCCTTTTGGTGCAGGAAGGCGATCGCGTCACCCGCGGACAGGTTCTGATTGAACTCGGCGCGCCGGAGATCGTGGCGCAGGAGCGCGCCCTGCTCTCGCAAGTGGTCGATCTGCAGATGCAGCGCGCGCGGTTAACGGCCGAGCGCACCGGCTCGCGCGGTTTGGCCCGCCCGCCCGAATGGGCGGCGCTCACAGCGGAGGACCGCGAGGTTGCCGAAGCGGCCTACGGTCGCCACCAGCGCGAAGTCGCCGGCGGCGGGCGCGGCTCGTGGAGCCCGTTCGACGCCCGCATCGCCGGCTATCAAGGCGAGATCGCTTCGATCCGCCGCCAGGAATCGCTGCTGCAGGAAGAGCTCAACGGCATGCGCGAACTTGCCGACGAACAGCTGGTGCCGCTCACGCGCGTGCGCTCGCTCGAACGCGCGCTGGCTGAGATGCAAGGACGCCGATCGGAACTTTCTGCGATGATCGCCTCGACGCAGCAGGAACGCCACCAGGATCTGCGCACCGTCGACGCACGCTTGGCTGAACTGGCGCCGCAACTCGCCGGCGCACGCGAGCGGCTCGAGCTGACGCGCCTGCGCGCGCCCGCCGACGGAGCGGTCGTGGGCCTTACAGTGCACACCGTTGGCGGTGTGATTTCACCGGGAGAGCGTGTGCTCGACATCGTGCCCGAGGGCCAGGAATTGATCATCGAAGCGCAAGTGCGGCCCGAGGATGCTGACGATCTCGAGCCTGGCCAGCGCACCGAAGTGCGCATAACCGCATTCGGCGGGCGCAGCTTGCCGATCGTGCGCGGCGATGTGCGCCAAGTTTCCGCCGACCGTTTCACCGACGAGCGCGACGGCCGAGCCTACTTCCTTGCTCAAATCGCCGTGCCGCGCGAAGAACTCGCCCGCCTGAACGAGAGCGCCGGCCGGGGCCTGCGCGCTGGGCTCTCCGCGCAAGTCATCGTGCCGACGCGTAAGCGCACGGCGCTTCAGTATCTGCTCGAGCCGCTCGACCAGACGCTGTGGCGTTCGCTGCGGGAGGAATGAAACCCTCCATGAGACGTCTCATCGCATCGCTAGCGCTAGCGCCGTTGCTGCTCGCCCCGAGCGCTGCGTTCGCCGACACGTTGGAGGAAGCGCTCGCCGCCGCCTATCGCAACAACCCGAACCTAGAAGACGCGCGTCTCGCCGTACGCGCCGCGCGCGAAGACAGCGTGCAGGCTTTCGCCGGCTATCTCCCATCGCTCGGCGTCACCGGCAGCTATGGCGCGCGCAACGTCGAGACGGAAACTACAAGCATCTTCGGGCCAACCGAGAACGAGAACAGGCTAAACCCGGGCGCGGCGAGCGTTGTGCTGCAGCAGCAGCTCTACACTGGCGGACGGCGCGACGGCCAAGTCCGCGTCGCCCGCGCCGGTGTGGAAGGCGCGCGCCATGGGCTGCGTTCGACCGAACAGGACGTATTGCTCGCGGCGGTCGACGCCTATGTCAGCGTGCTGCGCGATCAGGAGATCATCCGCTTGCGGATTGAACACGTGGACGGACTGACGCGTCAGCTTTCCGGCGCGCGGCGCCGGCTCGAGGTCGGCGAAGTTAGCCGCACCGACGTTGCCCAGGCGCAGACTCGCCTTTCTGGCGCGCGCGCCGCCCTCGCCCGCTCTGAGGCCGATCTCGCATCCTCGCGCGCGCGCTATCAGCTCGTTGTCGGCGAGCCGCCTGAGGCGCTGGAGGCGGTGGGCCAACCGGAAGCGCCGGCCAGCCTGGACACCGCGGTGCGCCATGCCGAGGAGCGCCACCCCGATGTATTGCGCGCCATCGCCGACCGGCGCGGCGCGCGCGCGCAAGTGGAAGTCGAACGATCCGCGTTGCGGCCGCAAGTCTCCGTCGTCACGCGCTACGATCACGCCCAGGAAAGTTCGATCGAGAACGACCGCAGCGATGGCGCAAGCGCCGTCGCACAATTCTCGGTGCCGCTATTCGAAGGCGGTTTTAACCGCTCACGCGTGCGTCAGGGCCAGATCAATGTCGGCCGTGCCGAAGTCCGGATCGAGGGCCTGCGCCGCGAAGTGGTTGCAAACACCGTCTCCGCCTGGAGCAATCTCGTCGCCGGGCGCGACATCGTTGCCGCCGCAGCCGAGCAGGTCGCCGCCGCTGGCCAAGCCGTTGAAGGCGCCGAGCGCGAACGCGGGCTCGGCCTTCGCTCCACGCTCGATGTGCTGGACGCCGAGGAAGAGCGGCGCAACGCGCAGGTCGCCCTCGTCCGCGCGGAAGCGGAGGCGGACTTTGCCGCCTACGCGTTGCTCGCAGCCACCGGCGCGCTTACGGTGAGCACCATCGGGGTGAAAGAATAGGCGCTGGTGCGCCTGATCGCGCGCCTCGCTAGGACCTGGGCGCATGGACCTGCGAAGTGTCATCCGCGCGATCCCGGACTACCCCAAGCCCGGCATCATATTCCGCGACATCACCACGCTGCTTGGCGATGCGCGCGCCTTCCGGACGGCTGTGGACCGGCTGGTGCAGCCTTACGCCGGCGTGCAGATCGACAAGGTGGTCGGCATCGAAGCGCGCGGGTTCATCCTTGGCGGGGCGGTGGCGCATCAGCTTTCGGTCGGGTTCGCGCCGGTTCGCAAGAAAGGCAAACTCCCCTGGCGCACGATTGCGCAGGATTACGAGCTCGAATACGGCCTCGACACTATGGAGCTGCACGCCGACGCGCTGAGCTCCGGCGATCAAGTGCTGATCATCGACGATCTCATCGCCACCGGCGGCACCGCGCTTGCCGCGGTGAAGCTTATCCAGAGCCTCGGCGCCCACGTCGCCGGGGCAAGCTTCGTGATCGACTTGCCCGAGCTAGGCGGCGCCGGGAAGCTGCGCGCCGCAGGCGTGCACGTCGACGCCATCTGCGCCTTTGACGGCCATTAGCCGGCGGCGAGATCGGCGCGTCGCAGCCGCTGATCGAGTTGGGCGAAGACGCGCTGGCGCACGATCGCGTTCTCCAACGTCCGCGCCACCGTTTCCAGGTGGGCGACATCGGCAGACGTGACGTACGCGTCGGCGGCGACGGGCGCGACGCGGAAAACGCCGCCCAGTTCGCTCGCCGAGACGGTTTCGTGTTCGTCGGCCAATTGCTCTTCGAGCTTCTCGCCCGGCCGCAGGCCGGTGATCTCGATGGCGATGTCGCGCCCGGAGCGGCGGATCAGTTCATGGCCGATGTCCATGATCGAGATCTTGTCGCCCATCTCCATGAAGTACGCTCCTGCGCCCGCCGCGCCGCGCTCCTCAACCGCAGTGACGCTCAGGATGAGGCCAACAGCTTCGTTCGCAGTCATGAAAAAGCGGCGCATATCGCGGTGGGTGACTTCGAGCGGGCCGCCGGATTCAATCTGCGCCGAAAACCGCGGCAGCACCGACCCTTGCGACCCCAGCACATTGCCAAACCGCACCGAGCGCAGCCGCATCGACGGATTGCGCTCCATCTGGAAGCCGATCAGGTGCAATTCCGCCAGCCGCTTGGTCGCGCCCATGACGCAGACCGGCGCGGCCGCTTTGTCGGACGACACCAACATGAAATGCGAGGCCCCGGCGCTCGCCGCGGCCGCAACGGCGTTGCGTACGCCGACGAGGTTCGTCAGCACGCACTCGGCGGCGTGCCGCTCGCCCAGATGCACATGCTTAAGCGCGGCCGAATGGATGACGACGTCGGGCTCGATGCGGCGCATCCAGGCGTCAAGCCGGCCCTTGTCGCGGATATCGCAGAGCGCCTCGGTGACTTGTAGCTTCGGCGCGGCTTTGCGTACGCTCTCCACCACCTCGATCAATCCGTGGTCGAACTGATCCAGCATGGCCAGATGAGCGCACCCCGTCTGGGCCAAGCGCAGGGCTAAAGCCGAGCCCACACTGCCGGCGGCGCCGGTAATCAAAACCCGCTTATTGGCGTAAAAAGCACGCTGCAGCGCCTCGTCAAACTGCGCCTCAGGCCGGCCGAGGGTGTATTCAATCATTCGGTTGTGGCCCCCGCACAGGACTTGCCCAGGAGATGGTTACCAGCGCGCCGAGCATGTCGCCACCTCATCACCGCACTTTTGACGGCGCTTGTGGCGATAGAGCCACGGGTCCGCTTTGCCGCGGAGACTCGGGTGCTTTGGGTCAACAGGTTACTAACGGCGGCAAGACGCCCGTTCCGTTCCTGGAGCGCGGCGGGTAGACCCCTAGCCCCCGCACAGCATTGCTCACGTCCGAGGCGCCAATGATCGTTATTCTCGCAGCGCTAGTGTTCGTCGCGTGCGCGCTTTCCCAGCGGATCGCCACAGCCATCGTGCTCGGCGGCGTGCCGGTGATCATCACAATTGTCCTGACACTGGTGACCGAGGGTCCTGCCCCCCAAAATCCCCTTCTGGTGGCGGCGCTGTTTGGGGGCGCCGGCTTCACCGGAGTAGGCGTCGGGCGCTTCGTCCGGTGGCTGATAGCACTCAACAAGGACGCCCTCTAAGTATACCTTCACAAATCCGCCAAGAATGTTGCCATAACTCAGTATTCACCGCCCCAAAATGGGATTAGTTCCCAATTGCGCGCGTCGAGCGAAAGTTAACCATCGGATAATGGTTAATATTCGCAGGGTGATTGTTTAACCAAGATTGTCCGTCCGCGCTCCGTACCTATCGCCACGCTGGCTGCATCATCCCGAACTCTAGCAGGGGGGACATGCCGGCTTTTGCGTACGGAGGTAACGGGAAATGCAATTGAAACTCTTGAGTTCAGTCTGCGCCGTCGCCCTGGGTCTGGCGTTCGCGCCGGCAGCCTGGGCCGAGGATGCTGATCTGAGCATCGACGATGGTAGCGCTGTCGCTGCGGCAAGCAGCACGGCCACCATCACCAACACTGAAACGGAAACGGAAAACGAGTTCGAAGCTGAAGACTCGTTCAACACCGAAAACGAGACCGAGATCGACACGACGATCGAAGACTCGCTGAACCACGAACTCGAAGTCGAAAACGAAGAATCGTTCAACACGGACGATTCCTACAACACCGACAACTCGACCTCGAACCAAAGCGAAACCGAAGTCGAGACGGACGTTGAGATCGAAGAATCCTTCAACACGGACAACTCGGTCGAGAACGAAGAATCCTTCAACGCCGACAACTCGGTCGAGAACGAAGAATCCTTCAACGTCGAAAACGAAACCGACAACTCGGTCGAAAACGAAGAATCTTTCAACACCGACAACTCTGTCGAGAACGAAGAATCCTTCAACGTCGAAAACGAAACCGACAATTCGATCGAGAACGAAGAATCGTTCAACACCGATAACTCGGTCAACAACGACACCGAAGTCGAGACTGAAGAGTCGTTCAACACGGACGTAGAGAACGAAGAATCGTTCAACACCGACGTCGAGAACGAAGAATCCTTCAACAGCGACAGCTCCGTCGAGAACGAAGAGTCCTTCAACACGGACAATTCGATCGACACCGAGAACGAAGAATCCTTCAACACCGACAATTCGGTAGAGAACGAAGAATCGTTCAACACGGACAACTCGGTCGAAACTGAGAACGAAGAATCGTTCAACACGGATAACTCGGTCGAAACCGAAAACGAAGAATCGTTCAACACCGATAACTCGGTCGAGCACGAAGATTCTTACAACACCGACACCGAGAACGAAGAATCGTTCAACACCGACAACTCAGTTGAGAACGAAGAATCGTTCAACACAGACAACTCGATCGACACCGAAAACGAAGAATCCTTCAACACCGACAACTCAGTCGAAAACGAAGAATCCTTCAACACGGACAATTCGGTTGAGAACGAAGAATCCTTCAACAACGAAACCGAGAACGAAGAATCCTTCAACACCGACAACTCAGTCGAAAACGAAGAATCCTTCAACACCGACAACTCGGTTGAGAACGAAGAATCGTTCAACACCGACAACTCGGTGGAAAACGAAGAATCGTTCAACACGGACGCTGACGACCAGTCGATGAACACTGGCTCGAACATCGCCGGCGACGACCTCGCGCAAAACTCGAACCAAGCTGGCGACGACCAAACGGTCGCCGACAACGGCTCGATGCTCGCGGGCGACGATCTGGATCAGAACAACAACACCGGCAACTATGCTGGCGACGACCTGAACCAGAACGCCGGCACGTATGCTGGTGACGATCTGAACCAGAACGCAGGCAACTACGCCGACGACGATCTGAACCAGAACAGCGGCAACTACGCCGAAGACGATCTGGCTCAAAACTCGAACCAAGCCGGCGACGACCAAGAAGTCGCTGACAACGGTTCGAACCTCGTGGGCGACGATCAAGCCAACAGCTCGAACGTGGCTGGCGACGACCAAACGGTCGCCGACAACGGTTCGAACCTGGCTGGCGACGACCAAGTTGTGGCCAACGGCTCCAACGTCGCGGGCGACGACCAAAACCAAAACTCGAACGTGGCTGGCGACGACCAAGAAGTCGCCGACAACGGTTCGAACCTGGTGGGCGACGACCAAAACGTTGCGACGGACTCGAACGTAGCTGGCGAAGATCAAGAAATCGCCGACAACGGCTCGAACCTCGTTGGCGACGATCAAACGGTTGGCTCCAACGTTGCGGGTGACGACCTCACCCAAAACCAAGGCTCGAACGTAGCGGGCGACGATCAGAACCAAAACTCGGTTGTGGCTGGCGACGATCAAGCGATCGCCGACGGCGGCTCGAACCTGGCTGGTGACGACGTCGAAAACTATAACGGCTCGAACGTGGCTGGCGACGACCAGAACCAAGCTAGCGGCGGTTCAAACGTTGTGGGCGACGATCAAAACACCAACAACGGCTCGAACGTGGCCGGCGACGATCTGAACCAAGGTTCGAACGTAGCTGGTGACGATCTGAACCAAGGCTCGAACGTCGCGGGTGACGAACTCATCCAGAACTCCGGCAACCTTGCCGGCGACGACCTCAACCAAGGCTCAAACGTTGCTGACGATGACCTGAACCAAAACTCGATCGTGGCTGGCGATGACCTCGACCAGAACAACAACTCGATCGTGGCTGGCGACGATCTCGACCAGAACAACAACGCCGGCACCTACGCTGGCGACGACCTGAACCAAGGCTCGATCGTTGCGGGCGACGATCTCGACCAAAACAACAATGCCGGCACCTACGCCGGCGACGACCTGAACCAAGGGTCGAACGTTGCGGGCGACGATCAAACTCAAAACTCGGGCACCTTCGCGGGTGACGACCAAACGATCGCCGACGGCGGCTCAAACCTGGCCGGCGACGACATCGACAACTCGGTCGACAACTCGCTCGAGCACGAAGACAGCTACAACACGGATGTAGAAGAATCGTACAACACCGATAACTCGGTTGAGAACGAAGAATCGTTCAACACCGACAACTCGGTCGAGCACGAAGACTCCTACAACACGGAGATCGAAGAATCGTACAACACCGATAACTCGGTCGAGCACGAAGACTCGTACAACACCGAGATCGAAGAATCGTACAACACCGATAACTCGGTGGAGAACGAAGAATCGTTCAACACTGACATCGACAACTCGGTCGAGAACGAAGAATCGTTCAACACCGACATCGACAACTCGGTCGATAACGACGAATCGTTCAACACCGACAATTCGGTCGAGAACGAAGAGTCCTTCAACACCGACATCGACAACTCGGTCGAGAACGACGACTCCTTCAACACCGATAACTCGGTCGAGATCGAAGACTCGAACAACACTGAGATCGAAGACTCGTACAACACCGATAACTCGGTCGAGAACGAAGACTCGTTCAACACGGAGATCAAGGACTCCAACAACACCGACATTGACGACAGCTACAATTCCGACAGCTCGGTCGCTACGACCGTCCTGACGGCGATGGAACTGAACGCCACGGTGACGGACATCGAAGTTGATGCACACGGCTTCAAGGAAGGCGAAATCGAAACCGGGTCGGTCTCTATCGACAACGGCGCGATGGCCAACTTTGGCGGCATCAGCACGATGAGCATGAACAGCGGTATTGGTTCGGCTAACCAGGCGGCAACTGCCGTCGGCGCCAACGCCAACATCACGTTCGGCAACAGCGACGGCACCCCGTAAGCTGAATGGGCCGGGCCGGCGGATTTCCCGCCGGCCCGGTTCGTCGGCCTAACTTAGAAAAGGCGCGCACCGATGAAGAGCGTGACCAGAAATTTGAGGGGAGCATTCTTCGCCGCGGGGCTGGCTAGCGCCAGTTTCGCAGCGGCCCAGGAGAGCCCCTCTCCGGCTCCGGTTCTCGAGCACTCTGCTGGCGAACCCGAGCTCTTGAGTATGGAAGACATGGACGCTCTCGCTGGGGGCACGGGCGTCGATGTCACGGTAATTACGGAGGGTACGCTGACCGCTATCAACACGGGCAACTCAGTCACCGGGGATGTGGTCGAGTCCGGCCAAGTCAACATCGGCGCGAACGCGTTCTCGGGCTATAGCGGCCTTGGCAACTTCGTGATCAACACCGGTCACAATAACAACCTGCAGTCCAACATGAGCGTTTCGGTCGTGTTGGCGCCGCCGGCGCCCGGTTCATGAGAACTCAACGATGACCCTGGGCGGCATCACTTTCAATCTTGCGCCGTTCCGCCTCAAGCGGAGCGGCGTTCTCCTTGCCGCGGCCGCCGCGGCTTGGATATGCGCCGCCGCGCCCAGCGCCGCGCAAGTGCGCACGCACGGCGAGTATGGCGGTTCTTTCAACGTTGCCGTCACCAGTTGGCGCGACATTCCGTTCCGCACTGTCGTGCGTCAACAATACGATTACAGCTGCGGCTCGGCCGCGGTCGCGACACTTTTGCGCTTCCATTACGGCCTGCAGGTCGGCGAAGCGGAAGTTTTTCAGCACATGTTCGACCGCGGCGACCAGGAGCGCATCCGCGCGGTCGGCTTCTCGATGCTCGACATGCGCGACTATTTGCAGGCGCGCGGCTTCCAGGCCGACGGCCTGCGTCTGCCGCTGGATCGGCTGGCCACTTTGGGCGTGCCTACGATCGCGCTCATCACGCACAACAATTATCGCCACTTTGTCGTCATCAAAGGCGTCGACGAGAACCGCGTCCTCGTCGGCGATCCGACCTTCGGCTTGCAGACCTACACGCGTGCGGAATTCGAAAGCGTGTGGAACGGTGTCGTGCTCGCGATCCGCACGGCGCCGGCGAACTGGCCGGAGCCCGCCTACAACCGCGCTCAGGAATGGCGCCCCTGGTCGGTCGCGCGGCTCGGCGATGCGCATGGCCCGGCCTCGCTCACCGATCTTACGCTCAGCTTTCGCGAACTCTATCAGATCACGCCGGTGACGACGCCATGATCCGCCCGCTGCGCATCGCTTTGCTCTCGGCCGCTGCATTCGGTGCGCTCGCATCGCCGGCGCTGGCCGACGAGTCCGGCTGGGGCGAAGACATCGAAGTGATGGCCGAGGACGAAATGGCGGCTGAACGCGGCGGCTTCGAGATCAATGGCGTCGAGATCAATTTCGGCGCGGTGGTCACCACCTTCGTCAACGGCGTTCCGGCCCTGACGACGCAGCTCACCTGGACCGACGCGGGCACGTTCATCGAAGAGACCGTCGGCGACATCGGCCAGAACATTGGCGACATGACGCCGGACGAACTCTCGGCGCTCGGCCTTAGCGGGCTTGAGGGCGGCGGCGGCGTCGTCATCAGCGACGAAGACGGCGTCACCGCACTCGTTCACAACGTCACCGAGGGCGCGTTGCAAAACATTATCATCAACAGCGCCACCGGCCGCGATCTCACGCAGGAGATCGACGTGACGCTTGAACTGCCAGGCTTCGAAATGATTCAAAGTCAGCTGATCGTCGAACATTTCGGCTTTCAGATCAGCGACGACCTACTAGGCATTATGTTCTACGATCCAGGCGGCTAGCCGCGTTAGACCAGTCCCCATTCTGTGGGGACGACGGCGAAGATGGTTTGGCTGGTGACGGAGAAGCCGTTCATGATCCAGAGCGCGAGCGAGCCGTCAGTGTTGTGCCAGACGATGT
>JACMMP010000105.1 GCA_014378995.1 Hyphomonadaceae bacterium | reverse complement strand
GCGCGTCGTCGCGACGACGCGGCCGGCCTGATCGTAGCGATATTCTACCAGCTGCCCGTCAGCGCCGACGTCGGCGACTTTGCGGCCTGTCTTGTCGTAGATGAAATAGCTCTTGTGGCCCCGCGCGTCGGTGGCGCGGCGGAGCTGTCCGTTTTTGTCATAGAGGTAAGTCGCGGTCCCGCCATAAACGTGCAGGCCAGCTTCGGTGTGGCCGGTCCGCTCGCCGGCTTTGTTGTAAACCGAAGTGCTGGTCAGGCTCCAGGTCGTGGCGTCCCAACTGCTCGTGCCAGAATTGTAAGCGACGTTGGTCGTCACCACCGTCGTGGTGGTCGCGTCAGTGAAGGCGATTTTGGTCACCCCGCCGGCGAGATCGGTCGAGAGCAGGACGCGGCCTAGGCCGTCATATACGAAACTTTCAGTGGCCTGGCCCTCGACAAAACGACTGAGCAATCGCCCGCTCTGATCGCGCACCGTATGCGTGCGCACATAGCCTTTGCTGGCGTCGGCGACGCCTGCGTTCGTCGCCCCCGAATAGCCATAGGTGTCGCTCAGATTGCCGCGCGTGTCGTAAATGTATTTGACGATTTGAGTCGTCGCGCGATTAGCCAACCCGTCGCGCCAAGTTTCCATATCGGTAAGCGTCGGAACGCTCGAACCGGTTGCATAATCGTCATCCGGATAGGTGATGGCGTATTCGAGTTCGCCCGGGCCGGTGTAGCGATACTCCGTGACATTGCCATCGGCGCTGATCGAAAACCGAAGATGGTTTTCCCCGTCATAGACGAACCGGCGATAAAGCGTGGCCGCTGCCGAATTCGCCGTGGCGCCGGTGAAGGTCTCCAATGTCAGATTGTTGGCGCTGTCATAAGCGCGGTCGGTGACATTGCCGTTGGCGTTGGTGATTTTGGTGACGTTGCCGGATGCGTCGTATTGATAGGACGTGACGTGGTCCATGGCGTCGGTGACGCTGGTCAGATTGCCGTCGCTATCGTAGGCGTAATCTATCTCTTGCGGTGTCGCGCCCGTGTAGGCGGCAGGCGCAACCACTTGTTTCAGCTGACTGAGATTGTCTGTATCGGAGATCTCGAAATAGAGCTTCGTGACTTGGCCGCGCGCGTCGGTGATCTCGGTGCGGCCTGCAAAATATTCGATGTTCGTTGTGCGCGTGTCGCCCGTGGCCACAGTTTGGGCCAGTGAGGTGACGCGGAAAGAGAGGCTGCCGCTGTCATAGATGTAGCCAATCGTCAGCAAAGAGCCGTCGGACTGGCTAATGCTGGTGACGCGGTTGGACGTCCCATCGTAGCCGTACGTAATCGTGTAGGCGCCGCCGCTGGCGGTTGAATTATCCTCCGGCGAGAGATCGACGGTGACCGACGCCAAGCGGTCTTCGCTGTCATAGGCGTAATAGGTGCGCGTCAGGCTGGGCGTGCTGAGGCCGCCAGTTACGTAAGTCTCGACCTTGGTGATGTGCGCGCCGGTCCAGACATAAGCAGTGTAGCCGCCGTCGGCGGTCTCTACGCGTTCGAGCTTAGTTGGATCGCTTGAATTATAGTGGAAGGTGATCGTATTGGCGTCGCCGTCGCGTTGGGTCTTGATGCGGAAGACGCCGCTCTCGGCCTCAGTGTAAGTTTCCTTGATCTGGCTCGAACCTTCAGTCCAGGTCCAATACGCGGGCACAGCCGGCGGACCGGTGACCGCAGCCGTGTGCTGAAGCGTGTCGTGTGCGCCTGATCCCTCCTTCGCGATATAGAGCGATCCGTTCCACTTATAGGTGATGACAGAACCATCCGCGGAGACGCGCTTGACCGAACTTCCCGTGGCGCCGAGCGTGCCGGTCAATTCGAAGACGCGTCGGTCGGTCGAGTAACGCCAATCGTCGCCGTCCTCATCAAGGGCGCCTTGGCTATTGTAGGTCCGTGCGATTGACGCGTCAGGACCGCGGCCGACCAGGAATTCGTCCTGGCGCTGCAGCACCAGATTGCCGTTGGCGGCGTTGAGAAAGACGCCTTCGAGCCCGCGGCCCAGACTCGATGAGCCGAGCAACCCCCCCGATCCAAGCGCCGCAGCCGAACCACGCTCAAACCCCACGCCGAGTCCGGTGAAAATCGCAACCATGAAACGCCCCGTCCTGTGGAAGACGGAGCCAGCCTCAGAGCAGCAAGCTGCACTCGGTCTTCAAAGGCTAATCGGGAGATTTCCGGCGAAGTTTAGCGACTGGAGGAAATTATTTTTGACCGCCCGCGGGCGCCACGGGCGACGACGCCTCGATTTCGAGGTCGACACTGGCGCGGCTAGTGCTTGTCGGACTGCTCACATGACCGACTAAAACTCGCCGAAGCGGGACGCTCAAGCGGGATCCGCCAGGCGCTTGATGACAGGCCCTGTCTAAGATAGACGTTGAACCTCTGTGTTGCCGCGGCTGCTGACCCGCCAACGCAGGAAACCACAATGCCTAATCAACGCTCGTCAGCATGGCGGCGTGCAGCAAATGCAATGCATCGCCGCGCCCGGTCTAAACAATTCCGGGACAAACCTGAGAAATCCTGGAAGCTTCTTTACACCAGAAGCGTCAAGAATCGTCGCGCCCAGCAATTGGGTTTACCTTGGCCGCATAGAGAATGGTTGAGGCTGATGGCCGACGCTGAGCCCCTGCATGTTCTGTTTGTCTGCAGCAAGAACCAATGGCGCAGTCCCACGGCAGAACAGGTGTGGAAGGATTATTCCGGCATATTGGTCAGATCGGCAGGCGTGAGCAGAAGCGCACGGAGACGGCTGACGGTCGGCGATTTGCGCTGGGCTGACCTAATCCTGGTCATGGAAGAAAAGCATAAATCGCGGATCAGAGCGGAGCACCGTGACGAAATCCGCTACAAAGCTTTGCATGTTTTGGACGTGCCCGACGACTACCAATTCATGCAGCCCGAGTTGATCGACTTGCTTAGACTCAAAGTGGCTCCACTCATTGATGAGGCGAAGCGACCGTGAGGAGGCGCGCGTATCCAATGTCGCGTTAGGGCCAATCTCGGCCCGATCGACAAATCTCGTCAACGCGAAGTCGATCCAATGCGGTCAGTGGCGTAGAGGTTGATCTATCGGCCTGCTACCACCGAAAAGTCGCCGTTCGTAATTGTGAGAGGACGCGGGACGCGCCCATCTGCCCTGCCTCACTCCCCTTGCGCCATACCAACTCCGTGATAGCTGAGATGCAATGGAGCAACTTCCGCACACCCACCTCATGACGCTGACGCTCGATGTCGGTTCGGCCGCAATGATCACCGTGGGGGCGACGCCGGCGGGTGTGCGCCGGATCGCTCCCGTCACCGGCGGCGCCTTTGTTGGCGCGCGCCTGAACGGCGTCGTCCTCGGTGGCGCCGATTGGGTGGTGAACCGCCCAGACGGTGTCATGGCGGTCGATGTCCGGCTGACGCTCAGGACCGCCGATGATGCGGCTATCTACATTGCCTACACTGGCCGATTTCTCGCGGCGCCCGACGCAATGGAGAGGTTTGGGCGCGGCGCACAGCTTAAGTCATCTGAATATTCATTGGCGATCAGCGCGAGATTCGAATGCGGAGACACGCGCTATTCCTGGCTCAACAACGTCGTCGCCGTCGGCGCTGGACGGCAAACGCTAACGGGGGTCGTCTATCAGATTTTTGAAGTGGGCTAGGGCGCGTCTGCATGCGCACGATAACTTTGGCCCACGGCCCGGCACGGTAGGCTCGTATGGACCTGTTCGAAGTATAAGTCCCAGCGCAGCAATCGCTAAGCGCTTGATTGCAGGACCGCAGCTGGCGATGCTCCCCGCGCATGAACCCAGGCTGGCAATTCTGGATCGACCGCGGCGGCACCTTCACCGATGTGGTGGCGCGCTCGCCGAACGGACGCCAAGTGGTCAAGAAGCTCTTGTCGGTAAATCCGGGACGCTACGACGACGCGGCGCTCGAAGCGATGCGACTCATTCTCAAAGAGAATGGCGGCACGTTCGCCGATATCAACGCCGTGAAGCTCGGCACTACCGTCGCCACCAATGCGCTGCTTGAGCGCAAGGGCGCCGATGTCGTTCTGATCGTGACCGAAGGCTTCGGCGACGCGCTGGAAATCGGCACGCAAGCGCGCGCTGACATTTTCGCCCGCCACATCGTCAAACCCAACTTGCTGCACCGCCGAATTATCGAAGCGCGCGAGCGGGTGACGGCGGAAGGTGAAGTGCTGACGCCGCTCGACGAGGCGCAAGCACGTACTGAACTGAATCGGGCTTACGCGGAGGGGTTCCGAGCCGCCGCCATCGCCTGCTTACACGGATGGGCTTACCCAGCGCACGAACGACGCCTCGCCGCCATCGCGCGGGAGATCGGCTTTACGCAAGTCAGCGTCAGCTCCGAGATCAGCGGCCTGATCAAGTTCGTACCCCGCGCGGATACGACGGTGGCGGATGCGTATCTGTCGCCGGTGCTGCGCGCGTATGTCGACGGCTTCGCCGGCGGATTTGGCGATGCAACGCCGCAACTCCTTTTCATGCAATCCAACGGCGGTCTTGCCCACGCTAACGATTTCCGCGGCCGCGACGCTGTGCTTTCCGGTCCAGCCGGCGGCGTTGTCGGCATGGCGGCGGCAGCTCAGCGCGCCGGCTTCGACCGCGCGCTGGGGTTCGACATGGGCGGCACCTCTACCGACGTCTCACACTTCGCCGGCGCCTTCGAGCGCACCAACGAGACCATGGTCGCGGGCGTGCGCCTCTCGGCGCCGATGCTGCAGGTTCACACCGTCGCGGCGGGCGGCGGCTCGATCTGCTACTTCGACGGCATGCGCCTACGCGTTGGTCCGCATAGCGCCGGCGCCGATCCCGGGCCCGCATGCTACCGCCGCGGCGGCCCATTGACGATCACCGACTGCAACGTGCTGCTCGGCCGCGTGCGCCCGGAGTTCTTTCCCGCCATCTTCGGCCCGGACGGCGATCAGCCGCTCGACCGACACGTCGTGAAGACCATGTTTGACGCAATGTGCGCTGAGATCGAACGCCTGACCGGCCGAGCCCTCACGCATGAGGACGCCGCCGAAGGCTTCTTGCGCATCGCCAACGAAAGCATGGCCGAGGCGATCAAGAAGATTTCGATCCAGCGCGGCTACAACCCCACCGAATACGCGCTCGTCGCTTTCGGCGGCGCTGGTGGGCAACACGCGTGCGCGGTGGCAGACGCGGTGGGTGTTGAGACCATCCTGCTGCATCCCCTCGCCGGCGTGCTGAGCGCCTGGGGTATGGGGCTCGCTGATGTGCGCGCGGTTGTGGAAGAGACGGTAGAGGAGAAGCTTAGCGCGTCCGATCTGACGGCGCGCGCCGAAGCGCTCAGCGCCAGAGCCCGCGCGGACATTAAAGCAGAGCGCACGGATGTCAGCATCACTGCCAACCTCAAATACGAAGGCGCGGACTCCACCTTAGCGATCCCGCTCAGCGCGGACGATCTCACCGCCGCCTTTGAAGCCGAACACAAGACGCGCTTCGGTTTCACGGATGCGGCCCGCGCGATCATCGTCGCGTCACTCTCTGCCGAAGCGGTAGCTCAAACGGACTGCAGGCTTCCAGCCGGCAACGCTGTCGCAGCCGCTCCGACCGATGCCGGCAAGATGCCCGCGGTCCGTCTGAGCCTTTATGCCGATGGATCAGCGCAAGACGCGCCCGTATTCGATCGATCGCAGCTCACTACCGACTTCGCGGCGCCGGGCCCCGCCCTCATCCTCGAACAAGGCGCAACCACTTACGTCGCACCAGGCTGGCGTGCGCGGATGAGCGAACACGGCGACATTATCCTCACTCGCGTCACGCACATCGAACGCACCGCCATCGGCACGCCCGCTGACCCGATCCTGCTGGAAGTGTTCAATAACCGTTTCATGGGCGTGGCCGAGGAGATGGGTCTCGCGCTGCAGACCACCGCCTCCTCCGTCAACATTAAGGAGCGCTTGGATTTCTCCTGCGCCCTGTTCGATGAAACCGGCGGCCTCGTCGCCAACGCGCCGCACATCCCGGTGCACCTCGGCTCGATGAGCGACAGCGTGCGCGAGATCATCCGCCAGCGCGGCGCAACGATGCGCGCCGGCGACATCTACATGCTGAACGCTCCGCACGCGGGCGGCACGCATCTGCCCGACATCACCGTCATCGCGCCCGTCATCCTCGATGGCGAGGCGGCGCCCGCCTTCTTCACCGCCGCCCGCGGTCACCACGCCGACATCGGCGGCATCACGCCCGGCTCGATGCCGCCCGACAGCAAGCGCATTGAAGATGAAGGCGTACTGATCGAGAACTTTCTACTCGTGCGCAATGGCAAACTGCTAGAGACCGAAACCCGCGCGCTCTTCGCCAGCGGCCCGCACCCCGCGCGGGCCATCGACCGCAACATCGCCGATCTCAAAGCGCAGATCGCCTCATGCGTGAGGGGGGTCGACGAATTGAAACGCCTCGTCGCCCACTACGGCCGAGAGGGCGTCGCGGCGTACATGCGCCACGTGCAGGATAACGCGGAGGAGCAAATACGACGCGTCATCGCGACGCTAAAGGCCGGCGCCTTCGCCGTCACCATGGACAGTGGCGCAATTGTCCGCGTCGCCATCACGCCGGATCATGCCCAGCGCACCATCCGCATCGACTTCACCGGCACGAGCGAGCAACAGCAGAACAATTTTAACGCCCCCCTCGCCATCACCCGCGCCGCCACGCTCTACGTGTTCCGCACTTTGGTGGACGATAACATCCCACTCAACGAAGGCTGCCTGAAGCCGATCGAGATCATCGTGCCCGAAGGCTCAATGCTTAATCCGAAACGCGGCGCCGCCGTCGTCGCCGGCAATGTCGAGACCAGCCAAGTCATCGTCGATGCACTCTACGGCGCGCTCGGCGTGCTGGCGGCGAGCCAAGGCACGATGAACAATTTCACCTTCGGCGATGAACAGCGCCAATACTACGAAACCATTTGCGGCGGCTCAGGCGCGGGGCCGGGATTCGACGGCGCCAGCGTCGTGCAAACGCATATGACCAATTCGCGCCTCACCGATCCCGAAGTGCTGGAAACGCGCTTTCCCGTGTTGGTCGAAACATTCGGCGTACGCCGCGCCTCAGGCGGCGCCGGCAAGCACCACGGCGGCGACGGCGCTATCCGCCGCATTCGCTTTCGCGCACCGATGACCGCCGCCATGCTGGCCAACCGGCGCTCAACCGCACCATTCGGCCTCGCCGGCGGCTGCGACGGGAAGGCCGGCGCGAACTGGATCGAGCGCGCCGACGGCAGCATCACCAAACTAGGCGCCACCGGCAAAGCCGAAGTGGCGCCGGGCGACGTGTTCGTCATGGAAACGCCGGGCGGCGGCGGCTACGGAAAACAATAGAGCGGGTTGGGGGATCGCAGTGTTAGTTCTTCTTGGCATAGCCGTCGTCGTGTTCGGCTTCATCGTGCGCGCCAACCCGCTGCTCGTGGTGATGGGCGCAGCACTCACGACCGGCCTCGCCGCAGCATGGACGCCGGAGGCTGATCTCGCCGTCTATTACGCCGCCGGTCGAGACACGCTCGCCGCCTTCGGCAAAGCTTTCAATGACGCCCGCTACATCAGCCTCACTTGGGTGCTGCTCGCCGCAATCGGCTTGCTTGAGCGCGCCGGCCTGCAAGAGCGCGCACGCATCACTATCGCCAATGTAAAGGCGGCCACCACCGGCCGCTTGCTGTGGGTGTATTTCATCATCCGCCAAAGCACGTCGGCGCTCGGCTTAACCTCGCTCGGCGGCCACGCGCAGATGGTGCGCCCGCTGGTAGCGCCGATGGCGGAAGGCGCGGCTGAAGCAAAGTTCGGCGCGCTTCCGGATCGCGAGCGCTTTCTGATTCGCTCGCACTCGGCCGCCGCCGACAATATCGGACTCTTCTTCGGCGAGGATATCTTCATCGCCATCGCCTCCATTCTGCTGATCAAAGGCTTCCTCGAAGCCAACGGCATCTTCGTCGAGCCGCTCGAACTTTCGATCTGGGCGATTCCTACCGCGATCGCGGCGCTGCTGATCCACAGCTTCCGTCTCTGGCTGCTTGATCGCGAGTTGAAAGCGAAGCTCTCCTACAAAGGGCCGGTCCAAGGCCCCGCGGAGCGCGCGCCATGATCACGCTCCAACACGCCTACATTGTCGGCGGTTTCTTTTTCGCCGCGCTCGCGCTGCTCTCGCTGCTCGATCAAGCCAATGCGCGACGCCTCGGCAACGCCGCGTTCTATGCGCTGCTCGCGCTCAGTTTCTGGGCTGGCCACGCCCTCGGCGATTTCGGCAACGGCCTACTGGCGCTCGGTCTAGTCCTCGTCGCCGTCATCGGTCTCGGCCAAGGCAAGCCGCCAACGACAACGAAAGAGGAGCGCCGCGCCAGCGCCGAACGGCGCGGCAACATGCTGTTTCTGCCGGCGCTGATCATTCCTGCCGTCGCGCTCGCCGGCACACTGGTCGTGCAATACACCGAGTGGGGACCGGTGCTGATTCAAGAGCAGCATAAGACGCTCGTCTCGCTCGTGCTGGGCGTGCTGATCGCGGTCGGCGTGCTGATGCTGTGGTTGAAGCCGCCACTGATCGCGCCGCTGCAGGAAGGTCGCCGGCTGATGGATTCCGTCGGCTGGGCGGCGATCCTGCCGCAAATGCTGGCTTCGCTCGGCGCGGTCTTTCTCGCCGCTGGTGTCGGAGAACAAGTCGGCGCCGTGTTCTCGGACTATATTCCAGGCTTGGAAGAGTCACGCACGATGGCGGTCGTGGCCTATTGCATCGGCATGGCGCTTTTCACCATCATTATGGGCAACGCCTTCGCTGCGTTTCCGGTGATGACAGCCGCTGTCGGCCTGCCGTTTGTGATCCTGGGGCTCGGCGGCGATCCCGCGCGCGTGTGCGCCATCGGCATGCTGGCCGGCTTCTGCGGCACGCTGATGACGCCGATGGCCGCCAACTTCAACGTCGTGCCCGCCAACCTGCTCGAACTGCCGGACCGCAAAGCCGCGCTCAACGGCGTCATCCGCGCACAGATCCCGACGGCGCTGCCGCTGCTCCTCGCGAACATCATCCTCATGCGCCTCCTGGCTTTCCCATGACCACCCTCACCCGCGACATCGCCGAGAAATTCGCCGCCCTCGCGCTGGCGCACGTCAGCCGTGAATACCCGCACAAGATGGACCACGTCATGGCCAGCGCGGCCGACGTGATCGGCCCGCGCGCGGCGCATCCGATTTTCTTCGGCAGCTACGACTGGCACTCCTGCGTGCACGGCTACTGGCTGCTGGCGCGCTTGCTGCGCCGCTATCCGGACTTCACAGCTGCTGATGAAATCAAGACTCTGTTCGACGAGCGCATCACCGCAACAAATGTCGCCGCCGAATGCGCCTATCTCGCACGGCCCGCTTCACGCGCTTTCGAGCGCCCCTACGGCTGGGGATGGCTGCTGGCGCTGCAAGCGGAGCTCGATCAACACGCCGACGGCGCCGGTGAACGCGCTGCAAACGCGCTCCGCCCGCTCGCCGAAGCCTTCGCCGCACGCTTCCGCGCCTTCCTGCCGCTCGCAGATTATCCGATCCGCACCGGCGTCCATTCCTCCACCGCCTTCGCGCTACGCTTAGCTGCCGACTACGCCGAGCCGAACGACGGCGAGCTCTACGCGCTGATGCGTGAGAAAGTGTTCGCCTGGTATGGCGCCGATCGCGGCGCGCAAGCTTGGGAGCCGAGCCAAGACGATTTCCTCTCGCCGACGCTGATGGAAGCTGAATGCATGCGACGTTTTCTAGCGCCCGCAGCGTTCCGCACTTGGTTCAACGACTTCCTGCCCAACGCGCAGAGCGGCGAACCCGCAACGCTCTTCACTCCAGCGCGCGTCAGCGACCGCACCGACGGCAAGATCGCCCATCTCGACGGGCTCAATTTCTCCCGCGCCTGGTGCTGGCGCAGCATCGCCGCCGCGCTCGACGATCCCCGCACCGCGCACATCGCGCGCGAAGCAGCCGACACTCACATCCGCGCCAGCCTCCCCCACGTCGCCGGCGACTACATGGGCGAACACTGGCTCGCGACCTTCGCGCTACTGGCGCTGGAGGCTTAGGTCAGCTTCTCGCCCGAAGCGGTCCTAATCCGTCCAGCCATTGGCTTTGGCTAATGCTTCGAGCTTGGCTAGAGGGCTGTCAGGCGGGCCGTTAGCGCCGCTTCCCCCGACAGCGCCGCTTCTCCCGACGGCGGGCGTCATCGCGCGCCCCTCGCGGCTGTAGAGTGTGATCGAAATGCTTGGCTTCGCGCGCCCTTGCGCGATCACCTTGCCCGCGACGTCCCCTTTCCCGCGCCAGTCGGGGCTAAGCCTTTTGCGTGCGCCGAGGTGCGCTAGAGTGCTTGGAGGTAGAGACATCTGGCGGACAGAGAGGCCCCGCCAGCCATTGCAGCGATCGTGTGCAGGTGTGTGGTGCCGACGCACGTGCGCATGCGATCAAAAGCCATGCGGCATCGGTTGCGTGTGTGACCGTGTGACGGTGTTGGCGCATAATGCTGTGACAGACAGTGGGCTGTTACGTGGGCTGGCCGCAGCTATCGCCCCCCCGCCTTTGCGGCTACGCGGGTTGCGCTCGGCGGCCCACGCGCATGATGCGAACACGTTCCAGCCCCCTGCTCTCACTCGCTCAATTTCTGCCACCTGGTCTATCCGGGTGAAGGGCTCGAGTTCGCGTGAGCGCCCCCCTTGCGCTAAGATCGGTGTTTGCAGTCCTTGCGTCAGAACCAATCTTCGCTTCCGTCCGCGAATGGCGGCACGCGATCAGCCAGACGCCACGTTGCAATACTTGAGCGCGCGTTAAGCGGCGCATCCGAAGGCAGCTTACCGAGATGGTAGGCCAAATGATTGGCGACGATATCAACCGCTAAGATGAGCGGATGCTCTTTGCCTTTTACGTAGAGATCGCCGACGAACTCGGTGTTGATGCGAAAAGGCGCTTCAATGCCGATTGTGTAGGCGCGCTCGACCTTCTCTTTTTTGTCCGGGTCCCAGCCGCAACCTTATGCGTCGACCTGCCAACATCGCGCGTGCGCTGGATTTGCGCCTCGTAGCGGCGAGCGGTTGCGCCATCGTTTTGATCAAACAAGAGATCGACCTGCTTCACAGGCATGAGGTCCGTCGCCCATTCTGCGAAGGCGTCGAGCCGCAGCGCGAGACTCACCATCAACTCGTCTTCGACGCGATCGTCGCTCGGCCGGTTCTCGCCGTCGATCTTGATCTTCGAGCGCCGATTGGCCCTGCCTTGGGCGGCCATTTGTTCATCGCGCTCGTAGGCCAGCCGCGACAATCTCAATCGTCGCGCCGCGTAGATCACCATGGGATTGGTCTGCATGATGAGGTTGAGAAATTCCTCTCTCACCTCTTCCGCGACGGGCCGCCACGCCTCGTTTCCGCGCGCGAACGCATCGGTGATGTGAAGTTTGGCGCCGGGGGGCTTGGTCGCGCGGAAGCGCTCGAAGCCTGGCGTGAACGCAGCTACCGCCTTCGCGTGCGCTTCGGGTTCGAATGCAAGCGCGACAAGGATGCCAGCTTCATGATCGCGGGCCGGCGTGAGATCGCGCAGCAGCCCACGCGCGCCGGCTTCGTCGACGTAAGCAGGAATAACAACGGGTTCGGCGGTGTCGCTCATGCGCGCGAATATAGGCTTAAGAACCACGCCCGGAAACTGTCGGCGTGGTTTTTCAGCAGCGGATGCGCGCACGTGTTAAACACGTTATAATCCGACATGCTCAAGCAATACATACCGACGATGCAGGCGGCGTTAGACCTGACGGTTGAAGAGTTGGCGTGGGCCGTTCTTCGTGCACTGCAGTCGAGCGGAAACGGCGGCGCAATCCACGCCGGCAACATGTTCAACACTCTGTTCAACTCGTACGATGGCCAGCTTCACGAACCGGCGACACACACACAGCAACACAAGATGGCGTTCAAGCGAGCAGTTGCCGAGGCGCACAGCTGGCTTGTCACCTACGGGCTGGTCGCGCCGTCCTACGATCAAAACTACGTCTACCACGTCGTGACGCGCCGCGGCATGACCACCAACACACACGACAAATTCAAAGCGTTGCTAGCTGAGACCGCGCTGAAACGCGACGCGCTGCACCCGACGATCCAGGCGACGGCTTGGCCGCTTTACGTGCGCGAGACGTACGATACAGCGATCTTCGAAGCTTTCAAGCAGGTCGAGATCGCCGTGCGCAACGCGGGCGGTTATGAAGCGACTGACCTCGGCGTAGACCTTATGCGCAAGGCGTTCGCTACCGTTGACGGTCCGCTGACCGACAAGACGTTGCCGAAAGCCGAACGCGAAGCGATTGCGCACCTGTTCAGTGGCGCGATCGGCGCGTTCAAAAACCCGAACTCGCACCGCGAGGTTGGTTTAAACAATCCCGCGAAAGCGGCAGAACTCTTGATGCTGGCGAGCCACCTGCTGCGCGTTCTCGACGAACGGTCGTAACGGTCATCGCGTGTTCATCAGGTCGATGAGCTGCGTCGTTGATAATTCGCGCCCTCCCCCCAGCGATGGGCGCATACCTTCAAACTTTCGATACATAGCGAGATAGCGCTGCAGGACCGGGCAGTGTGAATTCATGTCGCGCCCCTTGAACGACTGAAATCGATCCAGCTTATCGATCAGGAAGCGCGCGATACCCATGTGCTCGCTCTCATTGTTGCCATCGAACCCGTGGAAGCGGACCGGATCGCCGAGCGGAGTGCATTCAGTCTTGATACGCGTCTTCGCCGTCACATCCGACTTTTCGTAAGCGCTTTCCATGAAGCTCCACATGTCGAGAATGTTGACGACCTCAGAGACCTTGCGGCGATCATCAACATGGTCGTGAAGCAACCCGGTGAGCTCCCACTTCAGCGCCCACATGTGACCGCCGTAAATGCTGGACATGATGAGGTCAGGATCGGACTCGCCCTTGATCTTGAGGCTCTTGTACATGTCGGTAAGCATGCCGAGGATCAGCTTTTCGCCGTCGGTGACTTCGGCGTTGCTCGTCTCGGCGCGAATGAGACCGATCTCTATGAGCGCCCGCGCCGCTTCAGACCGCGACGGCAACTCTGAACGTTCGGCACGCCACTTATCGAGGCGCTTCACCAGATCCTCGTCTAAACGCATTTCAAAACGCTCGCTCAGGGGTGCCATTGGGTCACTGTCTCCGTAAGAGTTACGTCCGTCCCGTATATCATACGTACATAACGGAAGTCTACCGGAGAATAGCAAGGAGCGTGTCGGGTGTGTTCTTGTTATGTTCCGATGATGGCGATTACACAGGTCGACAACACGACGGGCTTCGGCCTGCTGGCGCAGGACCACATCGAGGCGGCTTTGTCACTGTCATGGAGCCGGTGCCTAAAAAGCCGCAAGGAGACGTCAGATGACAGCAGCCGGAATTATCACAATGAAAGAAAGTGCGGCGGCCGCTCTGGCTCTGGCCGAAACGGCAGTCACCACCCGTGCGAAGCAAGCCGTTCGCCCGATCTACATTAACGACGGCGACGACCCCGAGCATTACGCCACGTGCACGTTCATCACCGTCGACGAACAAGACTACCTCGTCACATGCGCCCACGTGATCGATGTGAGCAGCAAGAAAACAACGCTCTTCGTCGGCATAGGCAAGACGCATGAAATCACCGCGATCTTCGGCATCACCAAAGCGCAGGACGGCGACCGTGAAAACGATCTCATCGACTTCGCTTTCACGCCCGTCGGGGCGGAATGGCGGCAACGGGGCATCATTCCCTTTGCGCCGGAGGAAATGAAAATCCCGAAGGCGCATTTTTACTGCGCCTACGGCTATCCGAATTCGCGCAACGGCAAGAAGTCGATCGACTTCATCGGAAAGAAAATTCGACCGACGACGGTTCCGTTTATCTCGGTTGAAGTCACGGACCCGGACGTCTTGGTCGCCGCCGAGATCAATACAGCGCAACATTTGGCGTTGTTGCGCGATCCGAAAGGCTTCAATGGCCAAAAGCCATTCGACCCAGTCGGAACGAGCGGTGGCGCAATTTTGGCGATGCACGATCTCGCGCACCCCGACGTGCTCGCCGGTAAGAAAGCACCTCGTGTCGGCGCAACTGCACTCATCACACACAAGAACAAGGCGAACAAACTGCTCGTCGGCACGCGGTTAACAACCATCGTCGCCGCCATCCGTAGCGCCAAACCTCATAGCTGACGCGCCCCTGCTGTCAGGGCCGGCCCAAGCACACACGATGTCTGGCCGGCCTGCCTTTCGATCCGATCGAGGTCGGCTTCTGTCAACGCTTCGAACCGCTGGCCGGTCGTCAGCGTGAAGGCGATCGTCAGCGCCAATCTCTGCCCCGGCGACAAATCGTTGCGACCGACACCCATACCGAGAAGATGAGCGACGGCGACACTCCGACGAGGCTCGAGCGTGCCTGACGCCCCAGCAAACGCGGTGTGCTCGGCTGCGCCCAGCCCTGAGGCGCGTTTCGGGCCAGGCGGCTCACCCAACCCCCGCAGCATTATCGTGAATGACCTGATCACAAAGGGCTTTTGGCGTCAGTGACGTACTTCGGGCCCTCGAAACCACGGCTCAGCCCACGGTTCGAGGTGCGCGGGCGCTCGCCGGGGCCCCGAAATTCAGTGACCTGCTCACTCGCCCAAACGCAGCGCACACATGAACGGCTCACGATCGCCAATACAGGTCCAGGCCAATCGCAATATCTTCCAGATGGCCAGCGCGCTCTAATCCAGCCGCTCGCACCCTGCCCGTCAGATCGGCGCGATGTCGCCGGTTATGGACGCTCACGCTAACTCGATAACTTCGTTCAAGCGCGCCCTCTGGAGGTTGGCAGCGTCGGGAAACACCAGGATTTCGCCGGCCAAATCGCACGCTGCCGCACGCCCTTGACCGTGCTCGATGACTTCGCCGGCCCGCAACAACATCGGGCGGCCATCAATCTCGATCTCGACCTGAAAAAGGTCGTCCGCGGCGTCGAGACTTGTGCGAACCCCAGTGATGACGCCCAGCGGAAGGTTGGTCTCAGGCGCGATCCTGTAGATCGACGGCTCACCTTCGCGCAGTGGCTCGCCCCAGTGATCTGCAATCAAACTCTGTTCCCGTATATCTAGGGCGAGCGGAAAGGTGTCGTCATTCTGCCAAGTGCTGAAGCAGGCAAACCGCCCGTCGCCCAACCGGAATTCCACGAGAACGGCTTGAAGAAACGGCATTGCATCATGCCGGTACATTGGCATGCCGTCGGCTCCTTCTTGGATAAGGGCCTGTTCAACGACCTTCGTGCTGACGATCCGCAAGCCGCGCAGGGACTCGACGCGTTGGCAGTTTTCCGTCGCCCAAGACAAAATTCTCTCCCGTCCGATGCTACGGTTCTGTCAGACGATAAAGGCGCAGCCGCATTTCTCAATGTCCGGAATGGGCCAGCGCGTGCCATCACGCAAATTTTCTCGACCGGCGTACTCTCTCCATTGCAGCCAATGACTTAGCGAACGCAGCAACGGCTCGATGTCGCCGAAAGCTGCCATTGCCCATCGTGCGCTTTCGATTTCTAGTAGGACCATGCCCGACGAATTCGAGCCATTTCATGAGATGAAGCGACGGGGTCGAAGCCCGGTCGAATGTGCAATGGCTGCAAAGGATGCGGGCTTGGATTTTATCCCGCGTCTTCGAATGTTGAGGGAAGTCTATGGCTTGTCGCTCGTCGATGCGAAGGAAGCCATTGTTGTCAGCGAGGGGTGGTCATCGCTGCACGAATACCAAGGCAGTCTAGTTCCGGCCCTGGAAAGCGCCTTCAAAGCGCTAGAGTCCGAATAGGGCCAAGCCCTCCCGATCGCAGAAAATCGCGAGCGGCAGAGTCAATCCATTCCGGTCATCGCTCAGCGTCCGCAGCAATGGCGCGGTCTCGCCGATTTCAGCCATTGATGGTAGAAGCACCGGATGCCCTTGGTTTCGCTCACACCAGAGGAACAACAGGTCGTCCGTCGAGCTATGGCGGCGACGTTTGAGTTCTTCGACTTGGACTTTCAAACCCGGCTCGGCGTGTATCCGGACACTATGCGCCAATTGCTAAGTGAGTGGCCAAATATCGATGACGCTTACGATTCCGACGCTTACCTCGCGATCAACAACGCGATGAATGACCTCCTTCATGGGGTAGGCATAAGCGACGCCAAGGCCACTGAAATCACCGGTGCGGATCGCGCAGAGATGCGGCGCATTTATCTCAAATGGGCGGGCGACCGACGGACCGGGTTGCTTTAGTGCGAAATACCGCTTCGGGCCAGCGTACGTCATGACGCTGATTTTCGCGACTGGCCTACTCTCCTGAAGCCGGTCAGTGGCGTAATCGTCGCCGTAACGGCTCGCTTTCGCCGAAGGCGGACGCTAAGCGGGCCGACCAAATCTCTGGTAGTGCGCCTCTATCTCCGCTTCTAGATCAGCATGCTCTGCGAACACTGTCGGCAGCAGCCCTTGCGTCACTCGCATCGAAGCCTCTGCGATCCTGTCGCGCCACGCCTCGTATTCCTGTTCTGAACAGATCGCCTTGAGCAACGGAACAAGGTTGTTGATCTCTGCCGCGCTGCGGAGCGCAGCCACAGCGATGACCTTTGCGGTTGCTCGATCCATCTTCTTGTCCTGCTTACTCAGTCGCAATCTGTCGCCGCACGCTACCGAGCGCAATGTCCGCAATGGGCCACGGCGCGCCGTAGCGTACAAAATCACCACGGGCTTAGCCGCTCAACTCTAGCCTTTGGTCATGTTGCGAATGCTAAGGCAAGGTGTCGCCGATAGCTGACATTCGAGGCTCCATCCATGTCACTCACTCGAGGCCCAGCAAAGACAGGTCAGCCTCAAGCGGTTCATCGTCCACAAGGCATCTGAAGAAGGGGCGAGCCTCAAACGTTGGTCCCGATGACCGGCCTCGACGCAAATTATGAACTTTAGTGAAATCACCGAAATGAACACCTTCAGGCAGGTCAAAAAAGAGCATCTGCGCTAAATGCGAACCCCTGAAAGTGAAGCGGCGAGCGTCGGCGGTCTCGAGTGAGAATAGCCAGAGATCCGTCGCCGTTTCGCCGGAGACCTGCCTCAGCAGCCTCATTGGGATCGCGAACGGGCTTGGCTCTATGCGGGCAACATCGTGTAACGTGACATGGTTGCTGCCAGCGAACTGAGTTTTAAGTGCTTCGCGAACGGGATTTGCAGTAAGCGCGTATGAGCCCTCGCCGCGAAGTTCTTGGTCAACGATCTCACGAAGGCGATCTGCGTAGGGACCGACGCGCTCCATGAGGATGCACGGCAGATGTGTGCCATCCGTGAGCCATACCGAGCAACGGTGACCTGGGCCGCCGAACTCGACTGGTACTTCCTCGATGCCCGTTTGCGCCAATCTCGCGAGCAATGATTCGGGGGTCAAGCGGGCGATCCTTCACCAATGCAGATGGCTGACCAAAATCAGGATGACAGGAACTCCAAGGCAATGCCAAGCGCGCAATGTCTCAATAGGGCCAGCGTGGGACCTAGCGCAGATTTTTGCGAACGGCTTGGTCGATCCAAAGTTGCCGGCAGTGCCCACCGGTTGAGATCACAGCCGAAATCGGTCATTAGGCGGACGAGCCTCGCTAGCCGCGACGGCTTTCGACTTCCCCAACGCCGCGCCTTTCAAGGTATTCCCGAATGAAAGGTTCGGAGAGGTCACACGATGCTCCAACCGTTATTTCGAGATAGTCGCCGTCAATTTGGGTCGTCGCCGCGCCTCCGAGGCCGCTGGAGAGTAGGTCCTCCATAAGCAGATGCCGTGTCTCGGTGGACGTTGGCGCAGCCTGCAATGTGCATTCGCTGTTGAGCGCTGAGAAGCCGTCGATGAATTGATCCCGAATTTGCAAGTATGCTTGTAGTGTAAGTCGTTCCTCGGTCACGCCTCCCATAACGCGGGCGGTACGGATGGTGTCGCGTCCGCTGTTTGCGATGACGAAAGCTTCACGCCGAACAATTTCCGCCGCGAGCGCCTCTCGATGCTCAGCCAAATAAGCGCGCCCATTCTCAATGGGCGCACTCAGGCAAACGACCTCGCCGCCTTCGGGGCCGGCGCAACCTGCTGCGATTAGCAAGAGCGCGAAGAACGCGAATGCGCGCGTTGATCTCATCCGGCAATCCTATCGCGAATGTCCGGTTCGGGCCAGCATACGTCATTAGGCTACTTTATACGACGGGCTTGGTCGATCCATTCCGGTCGGTGGCCTGGTAGCACCAAGACCGGCTCGCTTTCGCCGGGAGCGGTCATTCGAACGGCAGAACTCATTGCGGGATTCGATAGGCCGTGCGCCACATGACGCCCGCCACAACAGCGCTTATTACTGCGGCGATAAGCGCTGCGTAGATTGCGTCGCCCCAACCAAACCCTTCAGTATCTAGCGGCAACGTGAATCCGTATGTGTTAGTCGCCAGGGCTAGCGCGAATGACAGAAATGCAGCGATCGAGACCGCCGTCTGCCAGCGACGATGGCCTGTAAAATGAAGCCAAAGCCAGCCAAGTAAGCCGACAGTACTGGCCGCGATGGAGTGAATAACGCCGATCAGGAAAGCCAGCTCAAACCGAGAGCCGTGGTCGACGTCGACGTAGGATGATGCTGACCAAAACAGCAGTCCGTAGAGTCCAACGCCGAGCGCTATTGACGCGAAACTCCAGCCGGGAGTCGTCCTAATGTGCGTCATGCCTCATCCTTGGATTTCCGCTCCAAAGGAAAGTCTATAGACGACCGTCGAACGTCTCAATTGGCCAATAGCGGTCGTTAGACCGGATTCACAGATCGGGCGGGGGGAAGGTCCGCTTTTCGCCGAAAGCTGCCGCTCGTCACCAGTCACGGAAGCGATGGAATACACACTCCTGACAGGCTAGTGGGAGACTATGAGCAACCGTGAAATCCGATTAAATTCCGGTCGCGACGTGCGTCTGTGGGAGTTGCGACAGAAGGCAACCTACGAAGGCCTTCTTGAGGGTTTACCGACTACGCGCCTCAACAATATTTATCTGGATCGATTGATCGCCGAGCATCAGAAGACTGATCCCGCTAAATCTTGCTATCTACTCGCACCGCAGGAATTGCCAATCGAGCTTCCGCCCGGGGAGACCTATCCATTTGGCGCACCGGCAAAGTTGCCGAGCGTTACGTGTACAGGTCGCTTTCGCTCAATGAAATCAGCGCGAGATGTGTCGTTGGACTATTCCGAGTTAGTGGTCATCTGGCTCCAAGACGAATTCGCCATGCCAATTGCGTCCGACGTTGTCGAGCAAATCAAGGCACTGGACTGGGAGAAGCTAGCTGGGGACTTCGAGTACTAGCGACTTACATCACATCGGTGACTAGTATGGGCCATCGTGCGTCGCAGCGGAAAATTCTGCGACCGGCCTACTCGCTCAATTGCTGCCGCTGGCACCTTACCCGCAGAAACGGCGTGATCTCGCCGAGAGCTGCCGGTGACTTAGCGCTCGCAGGACGGGCGTGGTCTCGCCGAAGAGCAGTGGTGGGCGCCGATGAGTTTGGTTGACGGTCGCCGACGCACAGCATCGATATCGGGATTATGGCGCCACGACAGACGGCCCAGGTTGCGCCGGACAATCGTTTAGGGGCGGGCTGCTAGTCACGATGCCGTCCACGTATGCTCGATAATTCTCGGTGAAGTTGGCCCGGCTGTAGCCCCAGACCTGCTGCACCGAGCAGAAGCGCAGCCACACTCGCAACGGCGCCAGCGCGGAATCCATACGCTCCCGATCGAGCAGCCCATGCTCAAATTGATAATAAGCCATGTCGCCGTGGCGGAGCATGAACAGCGCCATGGCTTCTTGGCGGCGGCGATCAACTGGCGACAAGGAGTCGAGCGACACGCCACGGTTCACCTGAATGCGCGCCACATCCGGGTCGGTGATCGCCAAATGGTTCAGTTCGTTTATGTTGGAAATCAGGTCCTGGTAGGCGGTCACTTCCAGGGCAACGGTATTCAATCTGGTCTGCATCGCGTCCTCTCGGACTTGGACGCCAACAAATGCGAGCGATAACACCACCGCTACGGCCGCTCCGATTTCGGCAAACAGCTTGATCCGCCCCAGGTCAATACGCACGATCCCCTCCTGTGCCGAGGAGTTTCAAGATGTCCACTATCGGCCGGAACCGATGGCGGGAACAGACCAGTGGCGCGCCATAGGCCTTTCCGTCAATCCGGCGCGCCGTCGCCGTGAGCGGTCATTCGCGAAGCCAAACCCGACTAAGTCTCTTTTGGGCCCCGGGCTACAACCAAGCCCAACCCATCGATGACGCGATAACACTTCGCGCCATGCACTGTTCGCGCGTTGGCGAAGCCCCTCATGGCGGCGGCGGCGGCTTCCGTTCGGTCCCGTGCCAGCAGCTTGTTTGAAGACAACGCCTTGCTGGCCACGTCCTCAGAATAAACGATCTCAAACCAAGGCATCGGTTGGCTCTTGCATGATTCCGGTGTCCGCGTCGCTCCAATCGAGACGGTCATGCCCATCAGGCACGCGCGGCGCACTTTCGCCGAGAGCGGTCATTCCTTCAGTCAGGCATGACCAACGGAGTTGGGCCGAATACATTTGGACCAATATCCAATTGCAGCGTCCATTCTCGTCCTCTGCGTGCCTCTCGTATCGCTGCGCTGACCGGGTTCTCCGGTTGACCAGGAATGCTTTGAAGCTCCAACATACGCGGTCCGCTGCTGATGATAAGGGAAGCGCTCAGATCGGGGGTCTCTCCAACAAAGAGGCTCATCTCCGCGATCATGAGGGCAGGATCAGCGAGCGCAGCGCGCGCTTCTTCCAAGTTTGAGATGTTCGGCCTCGGGACGCCACGTCTCATGTTTTGCGGGTAGAAGTGGGCTCGGTCCCCCCCAAATCCCGTATCCTTCAGCTGTTCCGACAGACCTCGCGCCCGATCGATCGCGTCATCGAGCGTGAGGAGTTCGCGCTGCGCGGGAAGAGTAAAGTTCGTGACCCTCCCCTCGGTCACAACAATGAACGCGCTCTGATGCTCCATGCCGAGATTCTCGAGCGCGATCTCCCGCTCGCCATTGTGAAACACCAGATTGTAAGGCGTCGTTATCTGGTACGAGCCAATGTTGCCACTGCCTGCGCTAGGATCGGCTCCAAAGGGATAGGTTGACCCTGCCCTAAGTTCATCGACCGTCATGCCTATAGCTATGTTGACGTTTGGCCGCGCTTCTTCGCCCGCTTCTTCCGCAGCGCTACAGGATACGGATAGTAGGCCGATTAGAAGTGTGAGCGCTGCGAGGTACCAATGTCTTGCGCCCTTGCCCATCAGGTTGTCCCGCGCTCGCCCGAATACTCAGGCATCGTCTCCCGCACCGGTCGAATACGCAATGTCCGGTTAGGGCCAATCCATGCCCTGCCGACAATAAGTTACGAGTGACCAGAGTGCGCCTCATCTCAGTCACGCGGAGATGTCGCAAAATCCCAATATCGGCCGCAACGACAACTCCTTGCCACCGTCTCGAATTCGGCCTTACCGCGCCGCCACTCAAATCGGCTTGTCGGTCGGCCCACCAACACGCGAGTTCCGGTTCAGCGCCCCGACGCGCTCGATAACGTTGCGGCACCTGGGCGGGTGCGACCTCACCCCCGTGTGCGGCATCATAATACCCAACCCCGACTTTGGGCCGCCGAATTGCCAAGCCCCGCTGGGGCCGCTCGGCACCCCGATAAGCCCTCGGCACCTGGCGGCGTTCGAAAGGCCCCCAAGGGCCCGCCAGGGCCGTTTATGACCCGTGCCCGCGACGTGGGTTAAAGCCGCCTGACCCCGCTGGGCAGCCAGGTGGGCACCTGATACCGCGCACCCCGCGCCCACCCACACTGGCACCCAGCGCCACCCGGCGACGCCCGGCCACTCGCGAATAAAAGACATATTTTACAATGGGTTATGCAGCCTTTAGGCTGCAGGCGCGGGTTAGCTGCGAAATGTTCAAAGGAGAGTCGAATGGCGCGTGGAGGCCGAAAACTGACCTCAATCGGGGTCCAAAAAGCCACGTCCCCAAACAAGTCCCCAAAGCTGCATCCGGATGGCGACGGGCTTTATTTAAAGGTGGCGATCGGGACGGACGGGCTCCCAAACAAAAGCTGGATCGTCCGGATTTACCTGCCCGGCGGCAAGGTTCGCGACATGGGTCTTGGGCAGGCGGATCGGGTAAGTTTGGCCGAGGCGAGAGATGCAGCCGAAGCGGCTCGAAAGGCAGCGCGAGCAGGCACAGACCCCGTGGAGATACGGAAGGAAGAGCGCGGTCGATTGGTAGCGACGCTTGATAACGCGCGGACCTTCAAGGACTGCTCAGAACGCTTTCTTGAGATGCATGAGCGCCGGTGGTCGAACCCCAAGCACAAGCAGCAGTGGCGTAACACGCTTTCGACCTACGCATATCCGAAATTGGGCGACCTTCGCGTTGAAGCCATCGACACAAACCTAGTTCTGCGAGTCTTGGAGCCAATATGGCTGGAGAAACCGGAGACGGCGTCGAGGTTGCGCGCGCGGATCGAGCGGATTTTGTATTGGGCTCAGGCGCGAGGCTACCGTTCCGGTGACAACCCAGCTCGCTGGCGAGGACATCTTGACCACGCACTGCCCGTCGGCGCCAGACATGCAGCTCGGCATCATCCAGCAATGCCATATGCTGAAGTGCCCGCATTCTTCAGAGAGTTAAAGCAACGTCGAGGCATCGCTCCGCGTGCGCTCGAGTTTACAATCCTGACGGCCGCACGGACTGGAGAAGTGATCGGCGCGACATGGTCTGAGATCGATCTCGAAAAACACATGTGGCGAGTGCCTGCAGCGAGGATGAAGGCCAAGCGCGAGCATCGGGTGCCGTTATCTCCTCAAGCCGTCAATCTGCTTCGATCGGTTCAACTCGATCGCAAGCCTGCCGACTTCGTGTTTCGCGGATGGAAGCAAGGAGCGGCGCTCACAAACGGCGCGCTCCTCATGACGCTCGAAAAGATGGAGCGGTCTGACGTAACCACGCTCGGCTTCCGATCAAGCTTCAGGGACTGGGTTTCAGACGAGACCGATTTCCCCAAGGAGCTTGCCGAGGCGGCTCTTGCACATGTCATCGGAGACAAAACGGAAGCTGCATACCGGCGGGGAGATGCATACTCAAAGCGCACTCACATGATGATTGCGTGGGCTAACCACTGCTACTCCGCGGATGCTCAGGATTCGGCAGATGAAAACGCGAATGACAACGTCTTAGCCGCATCGGAATCAAAAGAGGCCAATTAGGGGGTGTTTGAGCGGGTTTAGATCGACCCGGTCCCACGAGTCCCACGTTCCCAGTGTGACTCTAACTTGGTTCTTCTATTCCCCTGATTCAGATTCAATGTGTTTCGAGAAACCGCGCACGCGCTCACCATCAATCTTGCCTTGCCAGTGATTGTAACCCAGCTGGCGCATCACCGCCGCTCCTCGTTTGAAATCTGCTGGCCTTTGATGCGCGGCATCTAACCCGACAGCGGCCAGGACATCGCAATTCCGCACAATCATGAGGTCGCCTTTGCGACGGCCGACGACGGACTTCAAAGTATCGCTCCAGGGATCAGTTTCAAGACGTGCTCGCTGCTGGGTGGCGGCGGCTTCCCAAAGGTCCTTGGGCAACACTAGCGGGCCGAATGTCTTCTCGATGTGAGCAGCCTCGGCCCAAATCTGTTCGCGATCTGCCTTGAGCTTTTTCCGCCTAACAGTCGTGACCTTTACAGGATGAAATCGGCGATTTCCTGCGGGGTCGAAGAAGAATTCCTCTTTGTCGGTCGTGCCAATAAAGATGCATGCGCGCTTCTTATCCTCGCGCTCGCGACCATAGGCGCGCCGCCCGCGGTCAATGGTGCGGGAAAGGAAAGCCTTGTTGCGCTCATGATGTAGAGGAGAGTTGCCGACGAGCTCGGCTATCTCAAAAATCCACACGCCGTCTAGCGCTTCAAGTTGGCGTTCCGGCGAGCGACCCAAAATGTCAGCGTCGCTGTACCAATCGCGCTTCCGCGCGAGAATACGCACGCCTAACGTCTTGCCGACGCCTGTACCGCCTGCGAGGATCAGATTGTCATCTGAACGGCAACCCGGCTTCCGCGCGCGACGTACCGCTGACACGAGAGTCAGCACGCTCAGCGCACGATTTAGCGATGTATCGCAAGCGCCGAAGTAGTCGATGAGGAGCTTCTCAAGGCGCGGTGTGCCGTCCCACTCCAGACTGTCGATCCATTGGACGACTGGGTCATACTCATCCTGATAGCCGACGAGCTTGACAGCGTCTCTGATGACGTCTGAGCCGAAGTCTAAGCCTGTTTTCTCTAGAAGAATGCGACGAAATCGAGCGTACGTTTTGTCGGTGACTGTCAGCCGCTTAGTCTTGCCAGGCTTGGAATACGTGAAGCGACTCGCGCGTCGATTATGGCCGAGCGTGTATCCGAGCTCAGCCAATACTTGCAGCACGCGCGCTAACGCAGGCTGCTGCCGGCGCTGATCATCCACGCTCGGTCTCCTCGGTGGCTTTTGGGTAGACCGGCGGCAGACTCCGGAAGAAGGCGTCTGCAGACGCCACAACGACGAGCGAGCTGCGCCCGTCCCTAACGGCTTCGAAGTGTCCCGCACGCAGGTGCCGGTAAATGGTCCAACGAGAGCGTCGATAGCGCTCGACAGCTTCGTCAATCGTAATGAGCAAGGGCTCCATCGGCACCTCCTTGCTGTTTGGCTAGCAACGAGGCATCGGGATGTCGGGGGAAATAAGTCCGCCCCTATTTTTCGGAAGTCTCATCCCCGTTGTTGTTATTGCGTTTCTTGCGATTTGGCTTGTGAAACGCGAGTTCGTCGATGAAGAATCCCTCCCATCGGCCTGGGTCGCTGACCGTCTCAATCGCTTGAAGCCAAGGGCCGGAGCCCGCGCCGTGCACGTTGCCACCTGCCTCCTTCACGAGGTCTAAGATGATCGAGTGCAAGCGGTGAAGAGTAACCTTACCCTTGTTACCATTTTCGTTGGGCTTCGCAGTGGTGAGTGGCGGAAGCTCGCCGGTGACTTCGCGGGCGATCATGAGGCAGCGCGCCAACATATATGATCCGCCGGTGCTGGACGTGTTCAGATCGTTCAAGATCGCCGCAACGCGCCGGCAGTTAGATGCCCGTCGCTTTAGCTCTAGAGTGAGCTGCTCGATTGAGATTTCTGGTCGCGAGTACTCGCTCGGCCGCTTAGCCTCCAACGCCGCCCCCGTCACTTTCGAGAATTGAGGGCTCGGCGCCAGGCGAAGCGCACTCCAATCAGGAGGGCCTTCACGCAGGTCGGTGGCCAAATCTTCCATGCGTTTCGCGAGGTCGAGCATTCGCTTCGATTGCGCGCGCCGCTGGTTTCGAGCTTGATCGCGTTTCTCGCGCGAGTTGCTTGCTGCATACGCGGTTGCGACCGATTGAATTTCGGCGGCGGCGGCATCGATCGACGCTTCAGGCGCAAGTCGCCCGTTCCCGGTGGCTTGGAGGTAGGTCAGCAAACGCTCGCTGGCTGTTTCGGTCATTGGCATTGTACCCGGCGCGACCCGCGGCTGTTGCGTGTGCCGCTGTGCGTCGGCAATTGCCGCGAAAACCGTGGTCTAAGCCATGGTTTTTTCACGCGCGCGCGAGGCAGTTAGCGCCGAAGTGATTGGTGTGATTGGTTTTTCGGCGCGACTTCTGGCGGACAGAGAGGGATTCGAACCCTCGTTAGACTTGCGCCTAAACACGCTTTCCAAGCGTGCGCCTTCAGCCACTCGGCCACCTGTCCGGGAGGGCGGGTTATGGCTGCGCCCGTGCGGCGGGTAAAGTCCCCCTTGGGCCCGCGCCGATGCGCACGCCGCCGCCGCCACCTATATTGGGCGCTCCCTAGCCCTGAAAGCGATCCCAATGGCCAAGCTCGCCGCCCTGCCGACAGCAGATCAAGCCCTTCCCGGCCGCAACGCCCCCATTGCTACGGCCACAGTTCATTATGTGAACGGCGCGCCGCTAAAGCCTCCGTTCCCGGCGGGCCTAGAAGAGGCGGTGTTTGGGCTTGGCTGCTTTTGGGGCGCTGAGCGGAAATTCTGGCAGACCGAAGGCGTCTGGACCACGGCTTCGGGTTATGCGGGGGGCGTAACGCCTAATCCGACCTACGAGGAAATTTGCTCAGGCCGCACGGGTCACACCGAAGTCGTGCGCGTGATTTTCGATCCGAAGATCGTCAGCTACGAGCAGCTTCTCAAAGTATTCTTCGAGAGCCACGACCCGACCCAAGGCATGCGCCAGGGCAATGACATGGGAACTCAGTACCGGTCCGCCATTTACACGACTTCGCCGGCGCAAGCGGCCGCAGCGGACAAAGCGCGGACTGCTTACGAAGAGAAGCTGCGCGCCGCCGGGTTCGGCGGCGTCACTACCGAAACAAAAGAGGCGCCGGAATTCTATTACGCCGAGGACTATCATCAGCAATATCTCGCCAAGAATCCTAATGGTTATTGTGGTATCGGCGGCACCGGCGTCACCTGTCCAATTGGGCTAAGCGCAAGCTGAGTTCCTAGCTCGGGTCATTCGAGCTTTTAGCAATGGCGCCCGCACCGTCGCGAAGTTCCATGAGGCTCGCGGAACTCCAAGCGACGCTGCTACTGCTGTTCCTAAGGTTGCAGCGAACCAACCTACGAGACGCGCAACAATCGCGCGTGCTACCGCTGCGTAATGATTGAGGCAATGGCTGCGCGCACGCGAGTCTGTTTAGTCGATGACGACATCTTTGTGCGTGACGCGCTGGCGCTTGGTTTGAGCGATGCAGGCTTTGAAGTGCTGACAGCGCCCGGCGCGGCGGCAGGCTTCGATCTTGTTCAGCGCGAAAATGTAGACGCCATCGTCACCGACATGAACATGCCCGGCACGGACGGCTCGGAATTTATCTGCGAACTGCGCGCGGCGTGGCCATACCTTCCGATTGTCGCCATTTCCGGCGCGATTCATCTGCAAGGGCGCAGCACCTGCGAAATCGCAACCGAACTCGGCGCCGATGGCACCCTCATCAAGCCGTTCCGCGCGCGCCAACTCGCGGATTTACTCAACACCCTGCTTCGTGACAGCGAAGCATCGCGAAACTAAGTTCGTGCACGCCGAGCAAGAACAATCCCGATTTCGCGCAGTCGTCGATACCGCGGTCGATGGCGTGATCCTGATCGACGCTGCCGGCATCATTCTCATGTTCAACCCGGCATGCGAACGGCTGTTTGAGTACGCCCCGTTCGAAGTCATCGGCCGCAATGTGAAGATACTGATGCCCGAGCCCTATCGCCGCGAGCATGACGGCTATCTCAGCAATTACACGCGCACCGGCGAAAAGAAGATCATCGGCATCGGGCGCGAAGTGCTTGGCCGCAAGCGTAGCGGCGCAACGTTCCCGATGGATCTTTCCGTCGGCGAAGCGGCGGAAGACGACCGGCCGATCTTCGTCGGCATCATCCGCGATCTCACCGAGCGTAAGGACGCCGAGACGGCGTTGCGCGAAGGCGCAGAGCGTCTCCGCGCGGTGGTCGATACCGCCGTCGATGGCGTGATCCTGATCGACGGCCGCGGCACGCTGCAAATGTTCAACCCCGCGTGCGAGCAATTGTTCGGTTACAAAGCGCAGGACGTTATCGGCCGCAATGTGCGCATGCTGATGTCTTCTCCACATCGCGAGGAGCACGACGTCTATCTCGGCAAGTATCGCGACACCGGCGCGTCAAGCGTCATTGGCGCTAGCCGCGAAGTGCAAGGTTTGCGCAAAGACGGCTCGGTTTTCCCGATGGACCTCTCCGTCGGCGAGGCCAAGCAGGAAGGCGAATCGATCTTCGTCGGCGTCATCCACGACCTCAGCAGCCGCAAACGCACCGAAGAACAGCTGGCGTTTGCGCAAAAAATGGAAACCGTGGGCCAGCTCTCCGGCGGCATCGCCCACGACTTCAACAACCTACTGACTGTCATCCTCGGCAACGCCGAAGCGCTGAGCGTTCGCCTGAAGGGCCAGCCTGAATTGCAGACACTTTCGGAAACAATCATCACCGCCGCCGAACACGGCGCCGAGCTTACCCGGCGTTTGCTTGCGTTCAGCCGCCGCCAGCGGCTGCAGCCGGACGTGATCGATTGCAACGCACTCGTACAAAACATGGACCCGTTGCTCCGCGGCACGCTGCGCAAGGACATCGAGCTGCGAGTCACAACGGCGTCCGAGCCGGTGTTGGCGATCGCCGACGCAACGCAGCTGGAATCGGCTGTGATCAATCTCGCGCTCAATGCGCAGGACGCGATGCCGGACGGCGGACTCCTTACGCTCGCCACGAACGAGATCGAACTCGACGCGACCTCGCTTGGCCCGAACAAAGACGTGCGGCCGGGGCGCTACGCCATGGTGGTGGTCACCGACGAAGGGACCGGTATGACGCCCGAGGTGCGCGACCGCGCGTTCGAGCCGTTCTTCACCACGAAGGAAGTTGGCAAAGGCTCGGGCCTCGGATTGTCGATGGTGTACGGCTTCGTCAAGCAATCGGACGGCCACGTCACCATCTGCAGCGAGCCGGGCATGGGCACGAGCGTGCGCCTGTTTCTGCCGCTTTCAGCGAAAGCTGCGCCGGCGAAGGCCAAGCGCTCCAAGGCGGCGCCGGTCATCGGCGGCCACGAACTTGTACTCGTGGTCGAGGACGATCCGCTCGTGCGCGGCCACACAATCACGTCGCTGCAGGGGCTGGGCTATCGCGTCATTGTCGCCCCAGACGGCCGCCAGGGCGTGGCGCTGCTCGAAGCGGGCGAGCGGCCTCAATTGCTGTTCACCGATATCGTGATGTCCGGCGGCGTCAGCGGATGGGAGCTTGCGGCCAGAGCGCGCGAGACCGTCCCCGGCATCAAAGTGCTGTTCACCTCAGGGTATCCGCTCGAGACTCTTACCAGCCGCGGCCATATCGACACGCACGCGCGCGTGCTCTCAAAGCCGTATCGCTTGGCAGAACTGGCGCGCCGGGTGCGCGAAACGCTCGACGCCGCCGCTTAGCCCGGCCAGCGCAGGCCGACACGGCGGCGCTGTTGCAACGTCTGCTCAGCGCGTTGCAGCGCCCGCAGCGCCACTTCCGCCTGCTGCAGAGAATCCGTCGACCGCAGCGCATCCATTGCCAGACGCAAGCGCGCCGCGCCTTCTTCGAGCTTGTCGCGCGCGCCTTCGCGTTCGCCCAGCGCCGTCAACGCGCGGCCGATCTCTTGCTGCGCTGCGCCCCAGGCGCCCGGATCCGTCGTGCGATCGACTTTGTCCAAATATTGCTGGCGCGCATCGAGCGCTTTCGACAGCCATTTGATGTGGCCGCCGCGTTCGCCAAGGCTGAGCGCGCCGGAGGCGAAGTCCGAGAGAATGTCCAGATGGAGATTGTCGCTAATCTCCGCCGGGCGCGCTTCCACCATCTTGTCGAGCGATTCGACAATCGGCTGCAGGCGATCGGGCTTGTAGTCTTGCGGACGGTGCAGAACCGGACGCGCCTTGCGCGACAACGCAAAGGCGAGCGCGCGCTGCACGGCCTCATCGGGGCGACCGGTTCGCCATCCCAACTGAAAGTCCTGCACATCGTGGGTGCGGCCATACCCTGGGAGCGTCGTCACGCGCAGATCGATCTTGCCGGTGATCGTGCGCTTGCCCCAGACGATCACGTCCGCGGCGGAGCGCTCAAGCGCATCGGCAGCCTCTACGGCGATGCGGCGGCGCGTTTCCGGATGCGCGCGCGGCGACACAGTCTTCAGCTTCATCGGGAAGAGATCGACTTGCACGTCATGCTCGAACGAGAACATGCCGAAATTGTCTTCGACCGCTTCCTTCATCTCCTGACGCAGTTCGCCCGAGCCGCCTTCGATCTCGGCGATCAGCACCAGCGCGCGGTGATCCTTGTTGCGCTTCAGCGCCTGGGCGCGGAGCGCGATACGCGCGGCGCCCGAGGCCTTGCCCATGCCGTGCAGCATCCAAAACGCTGCGATCAGGACGGCGGCGAGGCCCATCGACATGAAAAACATGAAGACGTTTGGAGACTGGACGAACGCGTCCTGGAACTCGCGCGGGAGCAGCCGCATCACATTGGACGCTAGCTCAGGCACGGACGCCGAGGCTCCTGTAATATTAACCATTTAGCGTCCGAAACCCATGCCGATGCATGTCCTCTACCGTGGCGCCGGGCGGCGCACAACGGCCTCAGGCGCCACGCGACAGCACGCGGCGCCGGCGCCCCTGAAGCGCGAATGAAACCCCAAATCTAGGCGCTTTACTGGCCGCCCTCGGCCTGGGCGCGTTCGAGCGCCTGCTGCATGGCCGACCCCATGTCGCCAAGGTCCATGACCTGAGCGCCCGCCGGCAAGGCGAACAGGTCAGCGCTTTGCGGCCCGCGCTGCACGCTGATGGTTTCCCAACTGACGCTATCGGCGACCGCTGAGCGCAATATGATGCCATCATCGGTGATGCAGACGACGTGCGTTTCGCCGCCTTCCTCGCGGGTCCACTCAGAGCCGTTTTCCCCAGCTGCCGAGCACGACCCTGTGCGCCGGGCGTTGGCCGCCAGTTCCGCCGACCATTCCTGAGCCGGATCCTTGAATTGATCGGCTGTCATGCGCATCACGATCAGCTGACCGCCCGCGTTGGTGATCACGTAGTTCTCACCGGTTTGGGTGTTCATGATCATGGTGGCCGGGCCCGCCGGCGTGGTGACCTCCAGACGCTGGCGCTGGCCGTCGCGCATCATCACGATGGGCATTGTTCCCGCCTCATGCGTGACGGTGGCTTCCACGCGGTGGGGCGTTTGCGTCAAGTTCGGGAAAACGCCGCCGGAATCAGCGGATTGACCAGCAGGGTTGCACGCGACCAAGGCCAGTGCCGAAAACAAAGCCAAACCAGCTGCGCGCATAGCGTCCTCCCAAGATCAGGAGGCTTCGTAGCAGGCGCTAGTGGTCGCCGAAACCCCGGCATTCGTCGCAAACCGCGTCCCAGCTCGGCCTAAGGCGCCCCTCGCGCTTGCCCCACCCACCCTCAAGCGCCCAAAACGGCCTGAACCGACTTGCCGCCCGGGCGTTTCGCCCGGACACGGCCATGATTTTGGGGGTTTCATTGAGAAAGCAAATTCTAGCCGTGTGCCTGGCTGCGAGCGTTCCGTTACTCGCCGCCTGCGCCACCACTGGCGCCGAGAGCACCGCCAGCTTCGGCGACGCCGCCGCCCATCAAACCGCGCAGGCCGAAGTGACCCGCCTCACCCAACAAGCCGCACAAGATCCGTTGCTGAAGCCGTGGACCGGCCCGCATGGCGGCGTGCCGCCGTGGGACCAAGCGCGCGTTGAGAATGTCTCGCCGGCGCTCGAGATCGGGCTCGCGCTGCAGGAAGCGGAAGTGCAAGCCATCGCCAACAACACCGCGCGCCCGACCTTCGACAACACCATCGCCGCGATGCAGGACGCCGGCCGTCACCTCGACCGCGCGACCTCGATCTTCGGCGTCATGACCGACAACGTGAGCAACCCGCAGATCCAAGAGCTTGAAGCCGAATGGTCGCCGCGCATCACCGCCGCGTACAACGCCATCACCTTCAACCGCGCGCTCTTCCAGCGCATCGATCATCTCTACCAAACGCGCGAGAGCCAAACTCTCACCGCCGAACAGCTGCGCCTGCTTGAGCGCACGCGCGATCAGTTCGTCCGCGCGGGCGCCGCCGCCACACCGGAGCAACAAGCCCGCCTCGGCGCCATCAACGAAGAGCTTTCGACTAAGTTCGCCGATTTCGGCCGCCGCTTGCTCGCGGACGAAAGCACCGCGATCTTCATCACCAACCGCCGCGATCTCGCCGGCTTGCCGCCGAACATCGTCGAAGCCCTCGCCGCCGCCGCAACCGAACGCGGCCGCCAAGGCCAATGGGCGGTGGTCAACACCCGCTCCAGTGTCGATCCGTTCCTGACCTTCTCCACCAACCGGGCGCTGCGCCAGCAAGTGTGGACCACGTTCAAGAACCGCGGCGACAATGGCGATGCGAACGACACCAACGCGGTGATCGCCGACATCCTGCGCCTGCGCGCCGAGCGCGCGCAGATCCTTGGTTTTGAAACCCACGCGCACCTGCGCATGGCTGACACCATGGCGCAGACGCCGGAGCGCGCGCAGGACCTGATGATGCGCGTCTGGCCGGCAGCTGTCGCCCGCGTGCACGAGGAAGTGGCCGACATGCAGGCGATCGCCAACCGCCAGCGCGCCAACATCACCATCGAGCCGTGGGACTACAATTTCTACGCCGAGCAAGTCCGCCGCGACCGCTACAACCTCGATCAGAACGAAGTGCGCCAGTATTTCGAGCTGAACAACATGGTCAACGGCGCCTTCCATATGGCCAACCAGCTCTATGGCCTGAGCTTCGTCGAAATCACCGGCACGGTGCCTGTGTTCGAGCCGAACGTGCGCGTCTTCCAGGTCAATGACCGCGATGGCTCGTATCAAGGCTTGTTCTATCTCGACAACTTCGCCCGCACCGGCAAACGATCGGGCGCGTGGATGACCACCTATCGCTCCCACGAAAACTTCATGGGCAGCGAGATCACGCCGATCGCCTCGAACAACAACAATTTCGTGCGGGGCGCGCCGGGTGAGCCGATCCTCATCTCGCTCGACGACGCTGAAACGCTGTTCCACGAATTCGGCCACGCCATCCATTATCTGGTGTCGACCGTGAACTATCCGGGCCTTGGCAACACGCCGCGCGACTACGTCGAGTTTCCGAGCCAGGTGCACGAGCATTGGGTGCTGTCGCGCCCGATCCTCGACCAGTTCGCCCGTCACTACCAAACCGGCGCGCCGATGCCGCAGGCCCTGGTCGATCGCATCAAGAATGCATCGACCTTCAACCAGGGCTACGCCACGGTGGAGTATCTCTCATCCGCTTTGGTCGACATGTCGCTGCACAACCGCGCCGAGCCGATCACCGACGTCGATGCATTCGAGCGTGAAACACTGACGGCGATCAACATGCCGCGCGAAATCTCGATGCGTCACCGCTTGCCGCAATTCGGGCACCTGTTCTCGAGCGACGCTTACTCGGCCGGCTATTACTCGTACCTCTGGTCCGAGACGATGGACGCCGATACCTGGGAAATGTTCGAAGCCACCGGCAATGTGTGGGATCCCACCGTCGCCGCCGGCATGCGCAACATCATCCTCGCGCCTGGCAACACCACCGACCGCGCCGCAGCTTACCGCCAATTCCGCGGCCGGGATCCGGACGTGGACGCCCTGCTCCGCACACGGGGATTCCCCACGGGCGAAGGCAGCGAACAGCGTTAAGCGCGCTAAACCAATTGAAAGAACTTAAGGCGCGGGCAGCAATGTCCGCGCCTTTTCTTTTGCGCGTTAACCGCGGGGCGCCTCAAGGCTTCAGCGATTGTTAGCGACACTGCGTCAAACATTGCGGCCGGGGAAACGCCAGTGACCGCCGTCATCAATCTGAACGACACAAGCACCGCCGCGCGCGAGGCGCTACGCGAGTCGCTTGCGATCTCGCGCGGCGGTCAGGTCACGCGCCTGATCGTGGTGTTTATCGGCGCGCTGCCAGCGGTGGCGCTGCTCGGCGCGCCTGTGCTGCTGATTTGGCTTGCCGCCATGCTCACCTGGGACGGCTTGATTGTTCGCCAGATTGAGCGCCGCTGGGTCGTGCCGGCTATCGAAAGCGACTTGCGCAGCGCAAGGCTGCTGCGCGCATCGATGGTGCTGTTCGGGCTCGGCCTCAGCCAAGTGCTGCCGTTCACCGGTTGGATCATGGGCGGCGCGTCCGGCGCCGCAGTGGCCGCCGCTTGGGCGCTGTGCGCCGCCACGCAAGTGTTTGTTTTCTACTCGCGCGACCGGCTGCTGCTGGTTGCCGGCATCGCGCCGGTGGTGCTGTGCGCAATTTTGGGTCCCGCGCTCGGCGCCGGCCTGAGCTGGGAGAGCACCGCCGTCACGGTCTTCATGCTGTTCGCGATTGCCGCCGGCGGCGCGTTCGTCGGCCGCGCCGACGCGCTGATCGCCAGAGCCGCCGGCGAAGCCGCCGCGCGCCATTCAGCCGAAGCGTCCAGCCTCGCAAAATCGCGCTTTATCGCCAACATGCACCACGAGTTGCGCACTCCGCTTAACGCGATTATCGGCTACACTGAGATGATGCGCGAAGCGGCCGAAGAAGACGGCCGGAACGCCGACATCGCCGACCTCAACCGTGTGCTGGCCGCCGCCCGCATGCAGCTGGTGATGATGAGCGATCTGCTCGCCTTCGCCGAATTGCAGGACGGCCGCTCGCAACTGGAGCCGCGGATGTTCGATGCAGCGGCCCTCGTTGCGGCGGCCGCCGACGCGCTGCGCGCCGGCGCCGAAACCAACGGCAACGCGCTGAAGCTCGAGCTTGGCGGCGATCTGGGCGTGTGCAGCGACGAACAGAAAGTGCGCCACTGCGTGGATCACCTGCTTGCCAATGCGTGCAAGTTCACGCGCGATGGAGAAATCGTCATCCGCGCATCGCGAGAGCGAACGGCGCGCGCCGACTGGCTCGTGATCTGCATCGCCGACACTGGCGTTGGCATCGCACCAGAGCGCATGGACTCCATCTTCGAACCGTTCACCCAGGTGGACGACTCGATGACGCGCGCCGCCGACGGCGCCGGCGTCGGGCTGGCCATCACCCTGCGCACCGCGCGCCTTCTTGGCGGCGTGGTCACGGTGGAAAGCACGCCCGGCCGGGGCTCGACATTCACGCTGCGCGTGCCCGCCGATCTCGGCGTTAACTTGGCGATAGCGCGCCCCGGCGCCGAAGCCGCCGCCTAGATTTCGATAAACGGCTCGAAGCCGCCGAAGATCATGCGCTTGCCGTCGAAAACGTGCTTGAATTCCTCGCTCTTCATACGCGGGTCGGCCATCACGTTTTTCATGACTTCGTCACGGCTCTGGCGATCTTTGTAGGTCGCCCAGGAGAACACGACGATCTCGTCATCCTTGGCCTGCACCGCGCGCGGGAACGATGTGACCTCACCATAAGGCACGTCGTCGGCGACGCATTCGACGTAACTGATCGCGCCGTATTCTTTCCACATATCCCCGGCGGCCTTCGCCATGTTCTTATAAGCGTCGAGATTCTGCTTCGGCACGGCGAGCACAAAACCATCTACGTACATCGCAATCTCCTTCTGTTGCTCCATTAAGACGTAGCTGCGAGCCCCAATCCGACAAGTCGGCCGACATATCTCCGCCTTCGCGCGCCCTTGCCTGGCAGGTTCCCATTACGGGGTGCAGGCGTTCAGCTTAGATTCAGCTGCCGTTCAGGCAGAGGCGCGCACTTTTTGATTTGGAGCCCTGACCATGATGCGCAAATTCGTCACCCTGCTCGCGGTTTTCGCCGTTGCAGCCTCAGCCTTCGCGCCCGCCGCCGCCGATGCTCGAGACCGCCGCGGCGGCTATTATGACGGCGACCCGCACGGGCGCCATTACAACCACCGCCGCCATCGCGACGACGATGGCGATGCTGTCGTCGCCGGCGTGGTCGGCCTCGCGCTCGGTCTTGCGCTCGGGTCGATGGCGAGCCAGCAGCGTGAGCCGCGGCGGGACGCCTCTTGCTACGACAATTACCAACGTTGCGCCCCGCCGCCGCGCTCGGATCATTACGAGGACAGCTATTACGAAGGCGACGAGGAGTATTACGACGGCGCCTACGAACGTGACTATGCCGAGCCTGCCTACCAGCAGTGCACGCGCCAGGAGCGCCAGTGGGACCGTTACGCCGACCGGTACGTCGTCGTCGACGTGCCCTGCTAGACCGCGAACTGCAGCGCACGCATCGCTTGTTCGCCGGATCGCGCTATTGTTCCGCCTATGCGTTACGTGTGCGATGCGCCCGACGGCGCGACTTGGTTCAGGCTAGACACCGAAGCGGAGGCGGAAGCCGAGGCCGCGCTGCTGCGGCACGCCGTCGATAAGTATTTCCGCCGCCAGGAGGCGGCCGCCCGCGAAAGCTACCGCGCCCCGCCCAACGTGCCGGGCTTCGAGCAGGCCATCGGCCTGAAAGACCACATCGCCCGCAGCATGGCGCTATTTCTCACGCTCCGCGCCGATGACGGTGAAGGGCTCGCCACCGCGATGCTGCCGCCGGAGGGGCGTAACCAGGCAGGCTTTCGCATCGTTATCGTCGGGCCTGCAAACAGCGACCCCTATGCCGCGCACGCGCCAGCGATTGCGGCGCTGGCGCGCCATTTCGGGCTTGAGCTGAAGCGCGAGGATTGCTTCCCGTACGCTTGAACGCTCAGCCTATTTCGGCCCGGCCGCCGCCGCCGGCCCCTGCATCAGCGCGCGGGCGCCGGCGTAGCATGGCGCCACCGTGCAGTTCTGCATCAGCACCCGCACCATGTAATCGCCGTTCGCCGGCGGGCTGAATGCGACCACCGGATAATCGTCCGGCAACACGTCGCTATCGACCACGCCGCCGGTGCGCATATCGATCAGCTCGAGATCGACATTGGTGCAATCGCCGTCGCACACGGCGATGAACGTGTAGGGCGTGTTTCCGGTCAAACCCATGACGAAGCGGTGATCGGTCGACGGCTGCATCGCCACCACTTCGTCGGTGAAGCCCTCCGGCGGGGTCATGCCGGCGGCGAAGTTTTGCTGAACGGCGTCGAGCTGTTCGCCGATATTGGCGATCAGCTGCTGGCGCACTTCATCGGTGATCTGCGCCTGCTGCACCCCGACTGCGGGCGTCATCGTCGCCGGCGCCTGGGCGCCCTCCTGCAGTCGCGGCAGCCCCGGGCCGCCCGCGCCGTCCTGATTGCAAGCGCTCAACGCCAAAGCGGCCACGGCCGCCATCAATACCCGACGCATCATAAGCTTCACCCTCCACTATCCGCGAGCCAGTAAGCCCGCCCGCGGTTTTTGTCTACGCGCCGCTTATGGTGCGCCGGCGCAGCCGCGCGCTGTGGCGGCGGTCACGGGGGGTGCTCTGGGCGCGCGTCATCCTTGTGGGGCCAAGCGGCCCAAAAAAAGCGCCTGCCTTCGCCGAGGCACGGCGGACAAGGAGAGCTGGGGCGCGATGGTGCGCGCCTAGCAAGTTGCGCCGTTGAGGCGGCGCGATCGACGCGGACCATCGCGCCCCGTGATCGTTGAACATCGGCGCCGTCGCTGGAGGTTTTTCACTCCGGGAGGCGGCTAAGCCGATGGCGTGGAGGTTGGCGAGTTCGCGCCAGTCCCTCGTGCATGCTCCCGCGCGTTACGACACGGCGGGCTTCAATGGCGATGCGATCGGTTTCACGCCCTTCGACTGCGACACTGCCTGGCTGGACCACGCGCTCTAGACGCGTGCGCTCTGCGCGCATTCAATGAAACGCTTCCCCGCACTTCCGCACGCTCGCTTGCCGAAACCCTGGCGCGCGAGAGGCCAGCTTTAAGTGGCGCTGGCAGGCGGAAGAACATCGACACTTCACGCTCAATCACATCGCTCACGCGTCGGTTCGAACAGGGTACCAACTGCTCTCCAGCGGAGCGATGGGGGAGTATGCGCGCGGTTTGGTGGGGGGCGGATAGATTTTTTTGGGGGCGTTGGTGGGCGGCGGCGGGAGTGGGGTTTGGTGTGGGATAGAGCGCGATGAGACTCCCCTCCCCCTTGCGGGGAGGGGTTGGGGGTGGGGGTAACGGCGGCGCAGCTTCAAAGCAGTGGCGCCGACACCCCCATCCGTCGCGCACCCGCGCGACACCTTCCCCGCAAGGGGGAAGGAGGGCTGAGCTCACGTTTCCAAAAATTATTCAGCGGCCACCAGCGCATCCGCGGGCAAATGCTCGCGTGCGCGCAGCACTTCCATGCCAACCATGCGGCCCTGTGCGTCGTAATCGAGCACGACACCCGGCGCGACTTCTTCGCTCTCGTTCACCGCCTCGCCGGAAAAGCGCAAATAGGCGGCGTTAGTCGCGGCGTCGTAATGCAGGCGTACGCTCATATGGGCCTCCGCGCCCGGCTCTTACACGAAATTCCATCTACCGTCATTCCGGACGCGCTTGCGCGATCCGGAATCCAGGGGCCGACGCTTCCTCGCTTGCCCCGGGGTTCCGGGCTCATCGCTGCGCGATGCCCCGGAATGACGAGCTAGGCCTGGCGGCCGGCGAACAGCTTCGCCGCAACGATGTCGTCGGGCTCAAGAAACGGAAACTCCGCCAGCAGCTCTTCTTCGCTCGTGCCGGCGTCGAGATAGCCAAGCAGATGCTCCACCGCGAAACGCTGCCCGCGAATGATCGGCTTGCCGCCGAAGATGGCGGGGTCGGTGGCGATGCGGGAGAGGAGCGGGTGAGCCATTAGGATATCCTATATCAAAATTCGTCCCAGATTGCACTTCGCCCCTTGGCGCCCGTAACCGGCCACTGCGCCAATTCGAACGAGTAAGCGCCTGACTCCGACTCGCTCCATTCTGGCCGGATGAAAACTCCACGAAATCTTGGCCGAATCGAGCCGAAGCGAATGCATGGCATTCCCCGACATCTGCGTCGGGCGCATGAAGCCACGTTCTATTTTCACGACCGCATCGTTGAGGCCATGAAAGAGATCGACTCCTTCGGGCCTCGCACGTTCGCCTTTACAGCGAACGCTTCTTTGCCCGCGAGCGATCTAATGGGGATGGATGCAATCACCTTGGCTCGAGTTTGTGGCCAAGGGGAAAAGGCGAGACAATTGCTACTGGGTGAGTGCGTCCTCGCGCTCACGGCGGACGCGCTCCACTACATCTGCGAGTCCCTGTTCAGCTACGAGAAAGGAAAGCTGAGCGTGTCACTTTCGCTTATGCGAAAGCCGCTCAAGGAGAACCTGCTCATGCTTGAGTGGATTCTCGCGGACGACGCCGATTTCTTCGATGCCTTCTCATCGCCTGATCGGAAACGGCTGAACATAGACACAATCAGCCCAGAGCGTCGAAAAGAGATTATCACAAGAGCAATCAAGAAGATTGACGGACCAGCTTTTGAGGACGCCGACGTCCTTTACGATGTTCGCTACAACAAAGGTGCGAACGGTCTTGAGCCACTTTGGCAGAAAGCCCAGCATTTGACGACCACTAAGCATGCGAATGTGCTGACAGAGATCGAGAACTTCAACTTCATATTTGCGACGCCTGAGAACGTTCGCGGCATCTATGAGAGCATTTCGCCGCTATATCTCAGCCTCGCCATCCACTTCTACGATGTGGCTGGCCGTGCCTTGCAGCGCACGTATCCTCGCCACCGAGGCGCACATGATTTCGATCAGATGTGTAAGGCCGCAGCATTAGCGCTGGCTACGAAGAACTACGGAGGACTGCGGCGCGCGTTCGGAGAAGCGATGCAGGTATGCAAAGAAGAACTTCGCTGCACCTGCGGCGCAACACCCGAAATCACACCGACAACCTTTGCGCGCGCGCTTTTCTCCGGCGACTTCTATTGCTCTGGCTGCGGAGAGTCAGGAACCATTGATCTCTTCGAAGCAATGGGCTTGGCGAAACAAGCGTCCTAATCCCCATCCATCTTCAACGCCGCAATAAACGCCTCTTGCGGAATGTCGACCTTCCCGAACTGACGCATCTTTTTCTTGCCGGCCTTCTGCTTGTCCAGCAGCTTGCGTTTGCGGCTGGCATCGCCGCCATAGCATTTCGCGGTCACGTCTTTGCGGAGTGCGCTTAAAGTTTCGCGGGCGATGATGCGGCCGCCGATGGCAGCTTGGATGGGGATTTTGAACATGTGCTGGGGGATCAGCTCTTTTAGCTTTTCCACCATGGAGCGGCCGCGACTTTCCGCGCGATTGGCGTGCACGAGCATGGAGAGCGCGTCGACCGGTTCGTCGTTCACGAGAATGCTCATCTTCACCAGATTGCCGACGCGGTGATCGACGATCTGATAATCGAAGCTGGCGTAGCCTTTCGAGATGCTCTTCAGCCGATCGTAAAAATCGAACACCACTTCGTTGAGCGGCAGCTCGTACACCAGCATCGCGCGTGAGCCGACATAGTTCAGCTCCTTTTGCTGCCCGCGGCGATCCTGGCAGAGCTTGATGATGGCGCCGAGATAATCGTCGGGCGTCAGGATCGTCGCTTTGATCCAGGGCTCTTCGATTTCGCGAATGTAAGTCGGGTCCGGCAGATCGGCGGGGTTGTGCAGCTCCTTCACCTCGCCAGCGTTCATATGAACCTTGTAGACGACGCTGGGCGCCGTCGCGATCAGATCGAGATCGAACTCGCGCGTGAGGCGCTCCTGGATGATCTCCAAGTGCAACAGGCCTAGAAATCCGCAGCGGAAGCCGAAGCCGAGCGCGGCGCTGGTTTCCATTTCGTAGCTGAAGCTCGCATCGTTGAGACGCAGCTTCGACATGGCGGCGCGCAGATCTTCGAAGTTTGCGGCATCAGTTGGGAAGAGACCGCAGAAAACGACGGGTTGCGCAGGCTTGAAGCCCGGCAGCGCAGCGGCGGTCTCGCGGCGATATTCGGTGATGGTGTCGCCTACGCGCGCGTCGGCGACTTCCTTGATGCTGGCGGTGAGGATGCCGATTTCGCCGGGGCCGAGCTCGGCGACGTCCTGCCGGCGCGGGCGCAGCACGCCCAAAGTATCGATGCCGTAATCGGCGCCGGTCTGCATCAGCTTGATGCGCATGCCCTTCTTCACCACGCCGTCGATGACGCGGAAGAGCACGACGACGCCGAGATAGGCGTCGTACCAGGCGTCCACCAGCAGCGCTTTCAGCGGCGCTGCGGCGTCGCCGGATTTCGGCGGCGGCAAGCGCGTGACGATGGCCTCGAGCAATTCGGCGATGCCCTCGCCGGTCTTGCCCGAAGCAAGGATGGCCTGGCTCGCATCGAGCCCGATCACGTCCTCGATCTGCTGCTTGATGCGATCCGGCTCGGCGGCGGGCAGATCGATCTTGTTCAGCACCGGGACGATGTCGAGATCGTTGTCGAGCGCCTGATAGACGTTGGCCAATGTCTGCGCCTCGACGCCTTGGCTCGCATCGACGATCAGCAGCGCGCCCTCGCATGCCGCCAGCGAGCGGCTGACCTCATAGGCAAAGTCCACGTGCCCGGGCGTGTCCATCAGGTTCAGCACGTAATCGAGCCCGTCCTTGGCCCGATAATCCAGCCGCACCGTCTGCGCCTTGATGGTGATGCCGCGCTCTTTCTCGATATCCATCGAGTCCAGCACCTGCTCGGTCATCTCCCGCGCGGTGAGGCCGCCGGTCGATTGAATCAAACGATCGGAGAGCGTGGATTTGCCGTGGTCGATATGGGCCACGATGGAAAAGTTGCGGATTCTGTCGCGCGGGGTCATGGGGCGGGTGGGTACAGGAGCCCGGGCGCTTGGCCAAGCATACACCCTGCCAAACAAGGGGCGGATACATTGCCGCGGCGGCCTGCGACGCGCCGGCGGCGCCCAGATTGACGGCCCCGCTGGCCTCCCCTAAACCCCGCCGACTTCTACCGACTAATGTGCCCGGATGGCGGAATTGGTAGACGCACCAGCTTCAGGTGCTGGCGCTCGCAAGGGCGTGGAGGTTCGAGTCCTCTTCCGGGCACCAAGCTTCGCCCTTTGCGGGGGCAGGATGAGGCAAAGTGGCGGTTAGTTCGGTAACTTTGCCATCGCCGCGCGCAAATTGGAGCGGTCCGGCTCGTTCAGCATGCCCAACGCCATCTCTAACGCCGCGCCGGGCGGGTCCTTGTGACCAAGGTCTGTTCGTATCGCCGAGAATAGCCGCGCGAGCCATCTGGTCCCGGCGATAGGCAAGCCCGACGTGTCGGGTTGTTGAAGACCACTCATCTGATCCAACGCTTGAAGCGTATCAGCGCTGCCCCACACCAGAAGCTGCGTTCGCAGGCCCTGGAGTTTTTTGACAAGGGACTTCTGCTCTTCTTCCGTCGGATTGATCTTTTTCTCGTGGAATAAGCCCATCACTGTTCCGACTAGCTCGGTGTAGACAGTCCTCTTGTCAGCGAACAGCCGAGAGTCGATTTCCTTTTCTTTCGCAGCGCGGTAATTGATCGAAGCCGTGATGATTGCGACGCCAACGCCGAACACTCCCAACACAAACTGCGTGTTCGTGTAGAGAAAAAGCGCGATCAGGCCGACGACACCGGCGCCAACAACCAACACGACTATGAGTATCGAAGCCCACAATCCGTTCGAGCGCATCGTTACGACCTTTGATTTGGAACGCTCTAAACTGCTTTGCCAACGGTAGAATTCAGCCGCTGTTCTAGCTTTTCTTTGAGGTCCGCAATTCGTTTGTAGATAATGAAGTTGAAGTCTTTGATGTCGAAGTGAATGTCGCCGGTATCATTCGCGAGATGAACGACTTCTTTGCCTAGCGAGTGCGCGATGCCGAGTTCATAGTAACAATTGGGTCGCGCTTCGGTCACATCCGCGACGATGAATTTTGCCGCCGCAATGTTTTTGAGAATGCGGTCGCGAATGCTTCCGTTGAACTGCTGTTCGTCGATGCGCTCGCAGCGATAGCCGAGTTTTTCGATGGTTGGCTTAATGCCCAGTTCGTAGAAATCCCGGAGTTGCGGATTGTCTGAGAATGACATGATGACGAAACAAAGCTTCTGATCGACCTTCGCGGTAGGCGCCGCCGACTGTGATCGTGTTTGCACGACCGACTCTACATAAGCGGACGCATGCGTGTTGATGAGTGTGTCGCGCTTGCCCGACTTCGCGTCGGCAACTGGGATGCTAAAGCCGTAGATCGGCTCGCCGATGTTCATGCGCACGTCCGCCGCCAGTGTATCAAGCGGCACAACACCATGTTTGCGTAGGTCCATGAACCTGATGGACGTTTGAGCCCCAGCCTGCTCCGCGAAGAGTATGTGGTAGGCTTGGCCATCGACCGCACCGAAAAACCACTGCGCGTTCCAAACTGCTTGCTTGGACGCGGGCAGACCTTTGGCGAGCGCTAAGCGTCGCACCGCGTCCCCGAACGCTTTTGCTATGTCTTGCAGCGGTTGGCGCTCAGCTTCGGGTAAATCACCCCCAACGCTCGCCATCCCACCGCTCGAAAGAAAACCTAGTGCCGTCATGCTCGGAATCACATGCCAAAACGCCGAGTATAGTCCGAGTCGGATTGTTCGCGCGTTCAGGTTGGGGAACGGTCATTCGGCAATCCCGCAAAAATCGAACTTGCAAAGCGATTCACGGGGAACGCAGGTAATTCAATAGGTTATATACGTCGTGGCAGTATCAATTTCTGCCCGAAATACTGTCAGGCGCTTCAAAAAACCCGCGTAGAATGCACGCTTTCAGAAGCGTTGATGGTCCTCTTCCGGCATCAGGCTTCGCCGAAAACCGCGAACTGATCGTCATCGGCTTGGGTGTGGGCGGCGTGCGTGCTAGGCGCGTGGCATGCGCTTACTCATCCCCGCCCTTGCTTTCACCCTCGCCGCTTGCGCCACCGCGCCATCGGCGCCTTCCACTGCCGGCATCGCCCCGACTTGGGATGCGGCGCGGATCGAGCCGATCCTGCAGCGGACGCAGCGGCTGCATTTGAACGCGGATCTCTCAGCGCTGACGCCTGGAGAGCGCGAGGCCGTGCGCGAATTGCTGGCGGCAGGGACGCGGATGCATTTGCTCTATCTCGACCAGCGCCACCCGCAGGCGTTGGCGGCGAACGCCTCTCTCGAAGCGCATCCCGAGCTTGACGCGCACCGTGATCTCTTCCGCTTGAACAGCGGGCCGATCGCCTCGACGCTCGACAACACGCGCGAAGCGTTTCTTGTCGTCGAACCGGAGGCGCCGGCGCGGAATATTTATCCTTCCGGCACGACGCGCGAGATCATGGATGCATTCTTTGCCGCTCATCCTGAACGGCGGGACGAATTGCTCGACGACCGCGGCGTGGTGTGGGCGGCGACGCCGGAGAACCGCCGCCGCGCGCTGGCCGCGCTAGAGCGCCACCCGGCGCTCGACACGCTACATCCGGGACTGCGGGCGCGGTTGGAGACGAGCGAGACCTATCTCGCCGTGCCCTATTCGGTCGCCTATGCCGATGACATCTTCTTTATCTACGACCGCCTCAACGCCGCCGCCGATCACGTCGAGAGCGGCGACGCCGCGTTCGCGCGCTATCTGCGTCTGCGTGCGCGCGATTTGATCGCCGACGATTACGAAGGCGGCGACGCGGCCTGGGTGACGGGCGACTTCACCGGCAATTTGAACGCGCAGATCGGCGCGTACGAGACGTACGACGATGCGCTTTACGGCGTGAAGACATTCTTCTCGCTCTCGCTGCTGGTGCGCGACCGTCCGCGCAGCGATGAGCTGCAAGCGGCTTTGGCGGATATTCAAGACGTCGAGAACGCGCTGCCGTACGCCAATCACCGCGAGGTGCGCAGCGATATCCCGGTCGGCGTCTACAACATCATCGCCGATTTCGGCCAAGCCCGCGGCGCCAATACGGCGACGATCCTGCCGAACGACGCTTATCTCGCGCGCCAATACGGCCGCACCATCCTGATGCGCGGCAACATCCTGTTGAACGAGGAGCAGTTCGCCGAAACCCACCGCGCCTTCACCGCAGCAGTCGTGCAGAGCCAAGCCAACGACATCACCGCCGAAGGCGGCTTTTACCGCACGCTCTGGCACGAGATCGGCCATTATCTGGGCGTCGATCAAACTGCGGACGGGCGCGATCTCGATACGGCGCTGGAAGATACGTCAGCCCTGCTGGAAGAGATGAAGGCCGACCTCGTCTCGCTCACGGCCGCGCGCATCCTCAATCAGCGCGGCCGCATCACCGACGCGCAACTGCGCAACATCTACGCCTCCGGCATCCGGCGTGTGCTGCAGAAAAACCGCCCCCGCCGCGAGCAGGCGTACAACACCATGCAATTGATCCAGTGGAATTGGTTCATGGAGCGCGGCGCGCTGCGCTTTGAGGACGGGCGCTTGCGGATCGACTATCGCCGCTACCCGGAAGCGGTGACGAGCCTGCTGCGCGAAGTGCTGGCGATTCAGCGCAACGGCGACCGCGCCGCCGCGAACGCCTTCGTCGATCGCTGGACGCGCTGGGACCCGGCGCTGCACGAAGTCATCGCCCAGCGCATGCGCGAAAGCGAACGCACCCGCTACACGCTGGTGACGTACGAGGCGCTCGATGGAAGCCAATGAGGTGTTCAACCCGCTCCCGGAGATGATCCGGGAGTGGGCTGGCAAGCAGCCAAACCACGCCGCGCTGATCCAAGACGAACGGCAACTCTCCTGTGCTGAACTCGACGCCGCGATGGATCGTATCGCGGCGGCGTTGCAGCGGGAGGGTGTTGCGCCGGGTGAGAGCGTTGCCATCTGCGCTGCGACCTCGATCGAGTACGCGTGCGTATTTCTTGGCGCGCTGCGGGCGGGTGTCGCGGTCGCGCCGATCGCGCCCTCCTCTACGCCGGAAAGCATCGCGGGGATGGTCGCGGATGCGGGAGCGAAGGTTCTCTTCCTGGACTCCGCTGTGGCCGCCGAGCTTAAGGACGTGCTGCCGGCTATCGAGGCAAAGCTAGTAGGCCTGGACGACGGCGCTCCGGGTGTGCGCCATGATCAATTCATCGCGCGGGAAGGCGCAAATCCGACGCCGGTGACGATCACGCCGGAGATGGCGTTCAACATCATCTATTCGTCCGGCACCACCGGCGCGCCGAAGGGTATCGTGCAAAGCCATGGCATGCGCTTCGGCCACATCATGCGCGCGCAATCGATGGGCTACGCGCCAAGCGCGGCGACTTTGCTGTCAACGCCGCTTTACTCCAACACGACGCTTGTCAGTTTTTTCCCGACGCTCGGCCTCGGCGGCACGGTCGTGCTGATGAAGAAGTTCGACGCCGGCCAATATCTCGAACTGGCGCAGCGCCACCGCGTTACGCACACGATGCTCGTGCCGGTGCAGTATTCGCGGCTGATGGCGCGGCCGGATTTCGACAGCTACGATCTCTCAAGCTTCGTGATGAAGTTCTGCACCTCGGCGCCCTTCGCGGCGGCGCTGAAAGCCGACATCGTCAAACGCTGGCCGGGCGGCCTCATCGAATATTTCGGCATGACCGAAGGCGGCGGCACCTGCGTGCTGCTGGCGCACCTTTTCCCGGACAAGCTCCACACGGTCGGCATGCCGGCGCCCGGTCACGATATCCGCGTCATCGACGACGACGGTCGCGAACTGCCGCGCGGCCAAGCCGGCGAGATCGTCGGCCGCTCGGCGCTGATGATGAGCGGCTACCATAATCGCCAGGAACAGACCGACGCCGCCATTTGGGTCTCGCCCGAGGGCCAACCTTTCATTCGCACCGGCGATGTCGGCCGCTTCGATGCGGAGGGTTTTCTGGAACTCATGGACCGCAAGAAGGACATGATCATCTCCGGCGGCTTCAACATCTACCCGAGCGATCTTGAAGCCGTGCTGCTGCAGCATGCGGACGTCGCCGACTGCGCCGTGGTCGGTGCGCCGTCGGCGGAATGGGGCGAAACGCCGGTGGCGTTCGTGGTCTCGCGCGGCGCCGATGCTGAAGCTTTGCGCGCCTTCGCCAACGCCAAGCTCGGCAAGACCCAGCGCATCAGCGCAATTGAACTCATCGACGAGCTGCCGCGCAGCCACATCGGCAAAGTGCTGAAGCGCGAATTGCGGGACGCGTACGTGGCGAAGCGCGGTTAGAGGACCGCGGGTCTTCAGGCCCGCATTCTCAACGCGCCGGCGCCAACATGCGGGTCTGAAGACCCGCGGTCCTTTGATCCACTGCTAGCGCGGGGCGAGAAATTGCATTAAGCGCTGGCCGCATGACCCGTAAGCTCTCTCTCACCGTCGACGCCAAGAACGTCGCGGTCTATCTGCACAAGGGCGACCTGCCCGGCAGCGTTTCGTTCAATGGTCCGGTGGCGGTCGATAGCGAGACGATGGGGCTGTCGCTGATCCGCGACTCGCTTTGCCTCGTGCAAATCTCGGACGGCGGCGGCGAAGCGCACTTGGTGCAGCTGGACCGGGCCAGCTACGACGCGCCGAACCTGAAGCGCGTGCTGAGCGACCCCGACGTGCTGAAGCTCTTCCACTTCGCCCGCTTCGATGTGGCGATGTTCATGCGCGATCTCTCTGTGATCGCGGCGCCCATCTATTGCACCAAGATCGCCTCCAAGCTGGTGCGCACCTATACCGACCGGCACGGCCTCAAGGATTTGACCAAGGAAGTGCTCGGCCGCGACATTTCCAAAGATCAGCAATCCAGCGATTGGGGCGCGCCTGAGCTCACCGACGCGCAGCTTGCCTACGCCGCGTCCGACGTGCTGCACTTGCATGCGCTGAAAGAGCGGCTCGACGCCATGCTGACGCGCGAAGGCCGCGTCGAGGTGGCGCAATCGTGCTTCGACTTCCTGCCGACGCGCGCCGCGCTCGATCTCGCCGGCTGGGAAGACGTGGACATCTTCGCCCATTCATGACGCCCGAAGAGATCAACACGCTCTGGCGTTCGCTGTCGCGGCTCTATCCGGCGTGGTCGCTGCCGATCGATATGTTCGTGAGCCCCAGCACGTGGCGGCTCCTAGGCGCCGACCTCTCCGCCAGCATTGTCAAGGATAGGCGCGCGCGCCGTGTCGCGACCGCTCTCGCTGCGGCGCCAGCCGAGGCGCTGCCGGTCATGGCCGACATGGCGCGCATCAATGTGTGGCGCACCGGCGATATCTTCCGGACCGTGGCGGTGGGTTACATCACGCTACCGATTACCCTCGCCGCTTTGCTCTCGGAAGCTGCGCCCGATATGCTGCGCACAGCCGTGATGTCGAACATCGGGCAGACCGCGTATTGGGTCATCGTGCTCGCAGCAACGCCGATCGTCTATTTCTGCGGCATGTGGCGCGCCAAGCAGCTGCAATGGGCGATCGAATACTACAAAACCGGCGCAATCCAGCCGCTGCCGGAGAAAGCAAGCGAAACCCGCGACGAATACAAGATCCCGCGACACCTAAATCCGACACCCGCAGCCCCTCGTACTATCCGTATGGAAAAGACGGGCAGGCTCAAGGCATTCTCATCACATATGCGCGTCGCTCTATTTGGCGCGTCAGGCGGTATCGGACGCGCGTTGCTAGATCTGTTGGTTGCCGATCCGCATGTCAGCGAAGCCTATGCGGGTGCGCGGCGCCCGGCGGCTGCCGCTCACTCCAAGGTAATCCCGTTCCGCTTTGAATTGACGGACGAGGCTTCAGTCGCCGACGCCGCACTACAGATTAGCGCCGATGGCGCACTTGATCTCGTCATCGTGGCGACTGGTGTGCTGCACGATGCGGCGCTACAGCCGGAGAAAACCTGGCGCGATATCTCGCCCGACGCCTTCGCGCGCGCTTTTGCAGTCAATGCAACGGGCCCGGCTCTAATCGCAAAGCACTTCCTGCCGCTCCTGGCGCGCGACCGGCACACGGTGTTTGCTGCGCTTTCAGCTCGCGTCGGCTCGATTGAAGACAATCGGCTTGGTGGGTGGGTGTCTTATCGCGCATCGAAGGCAGCGCTGCACCAGGTCATTCGCAGCTGCGCAATCGAGCTTGCGCGCAAGAATAAGACGGCCACGTGCGTCTCGCTGCATCCAGGAACGGTCGACACGGCGCTTTCAGCGCCGTTTCAGCGCGGTTTGGCGCCGGAGAGGCTGTTTACGGCGGCTTTCAGCGCCGATCGCTTACTTAGCGTGATCGATGGTCTTTCGCCCGCCGAGAGCGGCTACGCTTTCGACTGGAATGGCGCCAGGATTCCGTTTTAAACTCCCACCACTTCCTGTTCGATGCGGCCGAAGATGGAGTGGTTTTTGGCGTCGCGCATTTCGATTTCGATGCGGTCGCCGTGCTTGAGGAAACCGGTCGAGGCTTTGCCGGCTTGGATCGTCTCGATCATGCGCTGCTCGGCGATGCACGAATAACCGCGGCCGCCTTCGCTGACCGCCTTGCCGGGGCCGCCGTCTTCGCCGCGATTTGAAACCGTGCCCGAGCCGATGATTGTGCCAGCAGCAAGCTCGCGCGTTTTGGCGGCGTGGGCGATGAGCTGGCCGAAGTCGAAGTTCATATCCTCGCCGGCGTTCGCCGCGCCGAACGCCTTGCCGTTCAGCACGACATGCATAGGCAAATGCAATTTGCCGTCCTTCCACGCATCGCCCAGCGAATCGGGCGTGACGGCTACCGGCGAGAACGCCGACGACGGTTTCGACTGAAAGAAGCCGAAGCCCTTCTCGAGTTCGCCAGGAATGAGATTGCGCAGGCTCACATCGTTGACGAGCATAACGAGGCGGATGCGCTTCTTGGCCTCTTCCGCGCTGATGCCGGCTTCGCAATCATCGACGATCACCGCGACTTCCGCCTCGAAGTCGCAGCCCCAGGCTTCGTCCTTCAGTGGAATAGCGTCGCGCGGGCCGAGGAAAACGTCGCTGCCGCCTTGATACATGAGCGGATCGGTCCAAAACGTTTCCGGCATCTGCGCGCCGCGCGCTTGGCGCACCAGCGCAACGTGGTTCACGTACGCCGACCCATCGGCCCATTGATATGCGCGCGGCAGCGGCGACGCCGCTTCGCGTTCGTGAAAACGTTCGCGAAGGATCGTGCCCGCGTTGACGCCCTCGCTTAGCGCCTTGAGGCGCGGCTCGGCGTGCGGCCAATCATCCAGCGCGGCTTGCAATGTGGGCACTTCGGGGCCGGTGAGCGCGCACCAGGCGAGATCGTCGGAAACGACAACGAGACGGCCGTCGCGGCCATGGCGGAGAGATGCGAGTTTCATGTCTTCACCGCGTCCTTCTGGTTTTCAGGCGCCGCCTTGATGAAAGCCGGATGCTTGCGCGCAGCTTCGTCCCACGCGGCCAGGCGCGGGAATGGCGCGAGGTCGGTCTTGAAACGGCGGGCGTTGGCCATTTGCGGAACCAGCATGATGTCGGCGAGGCTAGGCTCGTCGCCGAACACGTAGGGCGTCATCGGGCGCGCCTCGGCCTGATGTTCGAGCGCGGCGAAGCCGAGCTTGATCCAGTGGCGATACCATTCGCCGACATGATCCTCGCTCGCGCTGAACTCGAGCTTGATGCGCGTGAGCACGCTGGTGTTGTTGAGCGGATGAATGTCGGTGGCGATGGTGAGCGCAAACGCGCGCACCTGGGCGCTCTCCCACGGATCGGCCGGCAGAAACGGATGCGTGCGATACGTTTGATCGAGCCATACCAGAATCGACAGCGATTGCGTCAGCAGGCCTTGCGGCGTTTCCAACGCCGGCACGCGCATTTGCGGATTGAGATCGCGATAAGGCGGGCGCATCTGCTCGTCCACGCCGGGCATGATGTTGACCGGGACGGACTCGTACTCGACGCCCTTCAGATTTAGCCCGATGCGGACGCGATACGCGGCGGAGGAACGCCAATAATCATAGAGCTTCAGCATAAGTCTCTCTTACGCGCTTGCGCTGCTTACATCCACCCATTCCCGGAGCGCCGCGAGGCGGCGAGTCCGGGATCCATAAACACAAATAGGCGGTGCTTATGGGCCCCGGACTGACGGCTGCGCCGTCATCCGGCGATGGGTGTGAAACTTATTCCCCGATCCGCGATTTCGTGGCATGTGCCGCCCGCGCCTTTTCGTGCAGCCAGGCGGCGTGTTGCGGTGCTTTCTTGGTGCGGCTCCACTCCTCCAGCATGGCGGGCGCCACGCGCTTCAGCTCCGCCAGTTCTTCCGGCGTTCCGGTATCGACCGCGAGTTCGACGCGGTGGCCGTTCGGATCGAAGAAATAAATCGATTTGAAGATGCCGTGATCGGTGGGGCCGAGCACGTCGAGCCCTTTGGCTTCGGCGCGCGCCTTGGCGGCGAGCAGCTCATCGACTGTGTTCACGCGAAAGGCGATGTGCTGCACCCATTGCGGCGTGTTCTCGTCGCGGCCCATGGTTTGCTGGTGCGGCAGCTCGAAGAACGCGAGCACGTTGCCGTTTCCGGCATCGAGGAAGACGTGCATGTAGGGATCGTATTCGCCCGTCGAGGGCACGTGATCTTCCGCGAAGGCGGTGGTGTAATCCATGTCGAGCAAGTCGCGATAAAACTCGACTGTCTCCTTCGCGTCCTTGCAGCGATAGGCGACGTGATGAATGCCGGACGTTATCGCCATGAGGCGCTCTCCCGCAGCGACGCGGCGAGCACGCCGGCTGCTATTGATGATCGGTGGGGACGTCTTTTGTACGCGTCTTGCCCACGCCCAAGGCAATGCCGAGACCAAGCAGGATGAGCGAGCCGACGACGATCCACTGCGTCGCGATGCCGAGCAGCGTCGCGCCATAGATCAGGCCGGCAAGCAGAATGAGAAAGCCGATCGCGTAAATCACGAAGGTTGACATGTATTGCTCCCGTGGGACCGAAAAGTTCCGGCCTACCAACGGCGCTCAAAGGCTTTAGTGCCATCGCCGGGGAACAAATTATCATCTTTCGAGCCCGCTCGCGATGACGACCACTTCCTCGTCGACGAAGATGCGAACATCCGGCTCGCCGCCGGCCTCAAGCCGCGCCCGGTACATGCCGGGGGTATTCATGCTGAAGGCGGAGCGGCCCTGCCCGTCCATGACGATAACGCCGCCGTCGCCGGCCATAGCCGTCACTTCCCCGTGGATTACAGCGTTGGCCGCCTCTTGCGCGCTTTCGCCGTTGAATTCCATCCGCGCACAAATGGCGCGGGCGACGCCCACGCGGATGAAGAATTCACCCGTGCCGGTAGCGGAGACGCCGCAGACGCCGTTCTGCGCGTAAGTGCCGGCGCCGATGATGGGCGCATCGCCGACGCGGCCCCAACGTTTGCCGGTGGTGCCGCCGGTGGAGGTGCCGGCGGCGATGTTGCCGCGGCTATCGTAGGCGACGACTCCGACGGTGCCGAACTGGTGATCGTCCGGCCATGCTCCTTCAGCGCGGGGCGGCGGCGGCGCGCCGGCGGGACGTTGCGGGATGGGCAGATTGTTCGCGCGTAAATTCGCTTCGAGCTGCTGCCAGCGGCGTTCGGTGAAAAAATGCGACGGCTCGACCTCTTCCAAATTCTGCGTGCGTGCGAAGCTCTCCGCCCCTTCTCCCACAAGCATGACATGGCGCGAGCGTTCCATCACCGCGCGCGCGGCGCTGATCGGGTGGAGCGTGCGCGTGAGACCGGCAACGGCGCCGGCGGCGCGGGTGCGGCCGTCCATGATGGAAGCGTCGAGCTCGTTGCGGCCCTCGGCCGTGAAGACGGCGCCGCGGCCGGCGTTGAAGAGGGGATCGTCCTCCATCTCGCGAATGACTGCTTCGACCGCGTCGAGCGATGCGCCGTCGTTCTCGAGGATTTCGCCGCCCGTATCGAGCGCGCGTTGCATGGCGGTTCGGTACTGCGCTTCTAGCTCCGGCGTGAGGCTCGCGCGCTCGATCACGCCGGCGCCGCCGTGGACAACGATGGACCAGCGGGGGGCCGGTTCTGGCGCGGCGGCGCAGGCGGCGAGCAGAACGAGCGATGCGAGCGCCAATATGGAGCGCCGGCGCTTCATATTATTCATCATCCCGCCTTCAGCACGCCGCGCTTGATTTGATCGAGTTCAATCGACTCGAACAGCGCTTTGAAATTGCCTTCGCCAAAGCCTTCATTGCCTTTGCGCTGGATGAACTCGAAAAAGATCGGCCCGATTGCGTCTTTGCCAAAGATCTGCAGCAGCAAGCCTTGGCCTTCGCTCGGCGCGCCGTCGATCAGAATGCGGCGCTTGCGGAGTTCGTCTACCGGTTCGCCGTGACCCGGCAGGCGCTGGTCGATGAGATCGAAATAGGTTTCGATCGTATCCTGCAGCTCGACGTCGCGCGCGCGCAGCCGGTCGACGACCTCGTAGAGGTTGTTCGTGCCGAACGCGAGGTGCTGGATGCCTTCGCCCTTGTAGCGCTGCAGATATTCCTCGATCTGATCGACCTTCCCTTCGGCGCCCTTCGATTCATTCAGCGGAATACGGATTTTTCCGCATGGGCTGGTCATCGCTTTCGAGAAGAGCCCGGTGACTTTGCCTTCGATGTCGAAATAGCGAATCTCGCGGAAGTTGAAGATGCGTTCGTAATAATCGGCCCACTTGGCCATGTTGCCGCGGAAGACGTTGTGCGTCAGGTGATCGAGATAGGTGAGGCCGATCTGGTTTGCGGCTTCATCGGCGCCTTCTATCGGTTTGAAATCGACATCGTAGATCGATTGGGCGCCGTAGCGATCGACTAGATAGATGTAGGCGCCGCCAATGCCTTCGATGCACGGAATGTCCAATTCCATTGGCCCGAGCGGCATATCGACGGGCTTGGCGCCGCGTTTCACCGCTTCTTCGAACGCAAGCTTTGCGTCGCGCACGCGGAACGCCATCGCGTTGGCGCTCGGCCCGTGCGTGGCGCGGAATTCCGCGGGCTGGCCGACCGGCTCCATATTGAGGATGAAGTTGATGTCGTTCTGCTTGTAGCGGACGACATTCTTGCTGCGGTGCTTGCTGACAGCCGTAAAGCCGATTTGCTCGAAATACGCGGCGAGCGTTTCCGGCTCGGGCGAGGTGAATTCGACGAACTCAAACCCATCGGTGCCGAGCGGGTTTTCGAACAGATCGGCCATTATGCGCTCCTGGGCGGTTGCTCAAAGCTTGCTTTCGACGCCAATTTAGTTTCATCTGAAACCAATGGCAAGCGCGAAACGGACCCCTCTTGCGGCGGACAGGCTGGTGCTGGAGGAGTTTCTCCCCTACCGGCTCTCGATCCTGTCCAACCGGGTCAGCCGCGCCATCGCCGCGCGCTACGCTAAAACGTTTAATCTCACCATCCCAGAATGGCGCGTGATCGCCGTGCTGGGCCGCAGGCCGGGGCTTACCGCGAAGGACATCGCCGAGGCCACCGAGATGGACAAAGTCGCTGTTTCGCGCGCCGTGCAGCGGCTTGTTGCGTCCAAGCGCGTGGCGGCGCGGCTGGATCGCGGGGATGCGCGCAAGCAATTGCTGTCGCTGACGTCGCAAGGCGAACATGTGCACGCACGCATTGCGCCGATTGCGTTGGAAAGCGAACAGAAATTGTTGGCGGCGCTTGACGCGCGCGAGCGCGCGCAGCTCAGCGCATTGCTTGACCGGCTGCTTGAGGCTGCAAAGGGCCTTTAAGAATACGCGCTACGCCCGCGGCGTCAGCCGCAACAGGCGGCCGTTATCTTCATCGGTCACGACCCAGAGCGCGCCGTCCGCCGCTTCGGCGATATCGCGCACGCGCCCTTCCTGGCCCGTGAGCAGCCGCTCTTCGCCGTCGACGCGCCCGCCATCGAGTTCAAGCCGCACGATGGTCTGCGCTCGCAGGCCCGCTACCAAGATGTCGCCGCGCCAAGGAAACAGATCGCCGCGATAGAACAACATGCCGCCCGGTGCGATCACCGGATCCCAATAATAGACCGGCTGCTCCATGCCTTCGCGTACAGCGACGCCTTCGCCCATCGGCGCGCCGCCATAATCTTCGCCGTACGATATGATCGGCCAACCATAATTGCGGCCCGCCTGCACGATGTTGATTTCATCGCCGCCCTGCGGCCCGTGTTCGATAGCCCAAAGCGCGCCGGTCTCAGGATGGAGCGCCGCGCCTTGCACGTTGCGATGCCCGATAGACCAAATTTCAGGCCGAGCATTGGCGCGGCCGACGAACGGGTTGTCCGCCGGTATCGAGCCGTCGGCGTTGATCCGGACGATCTTGCCGATGTGCGCCGAGGCATCCTGCGCCAATTGACGGGGTTCACCGCGCTGGCGGTCCCCGAGCGTGATGTAAAGTCGCCCTTCGCGATCGAACACGAGGCGCGAGCCGAAATGGCCAGTGGAGCGCCACGCCGGTTGCTGGCGAAAAATCACCTGCACGTTCTCGACGCGCGTCGCCTCTGCGTTCAAGCGCCCGCGCGCGACGCTCGTGCCGTTCTCGCCGTCGCCGCGCGGTTCGGCGTAGCTCCAATAAATCATCCGATCGCGCGCAAAGTCGGGGCTGAGCGCGACATCGAGCAAACCGCCTTGTCCGCGCGCATCGACTGGCGGCAGTCCCGCCACCGGCGCGCGCAGCGGCGCGCCTGGAGTCACCACACGCAAGCGCCCGGCGCGCTCTGTCACCAACAAGCGCCCGTCCGGCAGCGCTTCGACCGCCCATGGATGATCGAGCCGCGTCGCCGTTTCTTCGACTTCAATCGCAATTCCGGAGCGCACGTGCGGCGCGCGCGTCTGCACTGCGAACGCCGGCTGAAAATCGGTGTTGGGTGCGCCTTGCTCGACCGGCGAACCGCTAAGCGCCGCAGGCTGGCCGCTGGTCTCGCCAGTGCACGCGGCGAACACGAATATGGCAAACAAGTGGTAAGCACGGCTCAACATGGAACTCTCTTTCTGGGAGAACGGGTGACGGCTGCATCAGGCGCCAAGCGAAGGCGCCGTTTTCCCTCGACCCCTAAGCTTGCATCAAGGTAATATCCCAGCCCAAGCCGGAGGGGATTGTTGGCCGATATCTTCGTCTCCTATTCACGGCTCGACCAAGAGCGGGTGAAGCCGATCGTAGATCGGTTGATTTCGCTGGGCTACAGCGTGTGGTGGCCTGAACACGCGCCGAGTCAAAAGTTTATCGATCAGACGCAAGGTGAGCTTGATCAAGCGAAAGCTGTGCTGACCGTGTGGAGCGTCGATGCGCGCAATTCCACCTGGGTTGCGGCGACCGCGGCGCACGCTTGGGATCAGGGCAAGCTTGCGCAAGTGCGCATCGATGGCGTCGACATCCCCGCGCCGTTCGGTGCGTTGCCGGTTGCTGACATGCGCGGCAGCGGCGAATGGGGACCACTGGGCGACGCCCTCGAGCGCATTGCGCGCGACGGCGCGGGGCCTCAGCCTGCCAACGGCGAGCCTTCGATCGGGGCGCTTGCAGCGCCCGCCGCGGCCGGCGCGCCGAAGGTCGTGACCATCGCCATCGGCACGACGCTCGCCGCGTTCATGGGCGCGGTGACGGCGACCATCAACGGCGCGATGACGAGCGGGCAGTTGCAGCTCGCGCTCACCGGAATGCTGGGCGTCGGCGCCGTGTGCGCCGCGATCAGCGCGCACCGGCTCTATGCCATACGCCGAGCGGGAGGCTGAGCGGTGAAGCGTTCTCTCCTCGGCGCCTTCATCAGCGGCGTGCGCGGCATGTTGTCCGCGCAATTGTTTATAAGCGTGGCCGCGATCGCGCTCGCGGGCTGGACGCTGACCGTCACGAACGAATTGATCCGTGAGCGGGACCGCCTGCGCGAGCGTGTGATTCAGCTTGAAACGTCGATGGCCGAGCGCGGCGACGTCGCCCCGCCGGCGCCGGCAGTGGTCGACGCGCCAGTTGCCGGTGAGACGCTCTATCCGGGCGCCATCGGCGAGCTTGCAAATGTGGCGGGCGGGTCCGGCGAGGTGCCGGTTGACACCCGCGCCGAAACCGCCGCGCGCGCGCCGTCCGCCAGTCAGCTGAATATCGGCCAGGTGTTCGGCGATCTGTTTGCGCCTGCGCCGCCCATGCGCGTTGTTGTGCTGCACGTGCGCGATCCCGCCGATGTCGCCGCCGCCCAACAGGTTGGCGCGCAGCTGCGGGGCGCGGCGGATGTGGCAGTCGTGGTGGACGTGATGGCGCCGCGCGATACGCGCCAGTCTGGCTATATCTATTTTGACGGCCGGCAGAACCGCGCCACCGCCGACATCGTCGCCGATTTCCACGACATTGCGCGCCGCGCCAGCATCGCGCCGTGGTCAGCGCAGCTGCGCGGCGCGGCGCTGCCGGCTGACGGCGAATACGGCGCTGACCGGCTAT
>JACMMP010000104.1 GCA_014378995.1 Hyphomonadaceae bacterium | reverse complement strand
GTCGGCACCACGGCGATGATGGTTTGGCTGGTGACGGAGAAGCCGTTCATGATCCAGAGCGCGAGCGAGCCGTCAGTATTGTGCCAGACGATGTCGTCGCGGCCGTCGCCGTTATAATCGCCGATGTCGGCGATGCTCCACGCCAGCGGTGCGGCGCCGATCATGGCGGCGCCCAGCTGGGCTGCGCCGTCCATGCGCCAGATCGCAGCGCCGCCGTCGTTCATGTTGCGCCAGATCAAATCGGCGCGCCCATCGCCGTCGAAATCGCCGGCCCCCGCGACACTCCACTCGGTCGGCACGAAGCCGACGATCGCAGCGCCGGTCTGCGCCGTTCCGTTGGTGGACCAATGGGCCAGCGTGCCGTCCGTATGGCGCCAGAGAATTTCGTCGCTGCCGTCGCCGTTGAAGTCGGCGATAGCGGCGACGCTCCACGCTTGCGGCGCGCCGCTAATGACGTGCTGGCTGGTGGAGACCGCCCCGTCCATCAGCCAAGTCACCACCGTGCCGTCATTGACGTTGCGCCAGAGGAAATCGTCGCGGCCGTCGAAATTGAAATCGCCGATGCCTTCCATCGCCCACTCGTTCGGCGCAACGCCGAGAAAGTCGGCCTGGGTCCAGGTGGCGTTGCGCCACACGGCGATCAGCCCGTCATTGACGTTTCGCCACACGATGTCGTCGCGCCCGTCGCCGCTGATGTCGCCAGTGCCTTGGATTACCCATTCGGCCCCGACCGCGCCGGCGATGGCGGCGCTGTTGAACGTCGAGCCGGTAATGTCCCACGTGGCGATCTGACCATCGACGCTGTTGCGCCACATAAGATCGCTGGTCCCGTTGCCCAGGAACGATTGCTGCGCATTGTCGAGGACAACATCGCGATCGCTAAAGTCGAGACGCTCGATGTTGGTGAGCGTGTCCGCGCCTTCACCGAGCACGGTCCACGTCCCGTTGGCGTTGCGATGCCATGACATCGCCGTCGATGCGATGCCATAGCCGATGGTATCGATGCCGGCGCCGCCGTCGATGGCGTTGTCTGCCGCGCTTCCATTGATGATGTCGTTGAAAGCGCTGGCGCGGACGTTTTCGACGCTAATCAGTGAATCAGAGCCAATCCCCGCGCCCGACGCGTAGCCGATCGTCAGGCTCATGGTGAGGGCGCCGGTCGCGTTGCGGAAATCGACTGTGTCGACACCGGCGCCGCCGTCGAAGTTTTCGTTGCCGGTGTTCGACACCAAAAGATCATCGCCGGCGCCGCCGAAGACGACGGTATTGACGCCCTCAGCGGCGCGAATCTCGTCGTTTCCATCGTCACCGAAGATTTGCCCCGCATAGTATGTGAACGACAAGATGATGAGATCGTCGCCCTCACCGCCGCGCGTTTCGCCACCCGCATAGATCGTATCGCGCCCGGCGCCGCCATAAGCGACGACGCCTAGACCCGCGCGCGCGTACACGGTGTCGTCGCCATCGCCGCCATCGACAATCCTCAGATATTGGCTATTTCGCCCATCGACGATGTCGTTGCCGTCACCGCCATGGATCTCGGATGTGTGGTAGTCGCCCACGAGCGTGTCGTCGCCGCCCATTCCGTAAATTTGGGGAAACCGCGAATAGGGGCTGCTTCCGGAGAGAATAATCGTGTCGGCAAAATCGCTTCCCGCAATCCATTCGACGGTTTCGATCCCGGTGATCACGCCGCCGCCGATAACGAGTGTCGATTGTCTGAAGTCGGCGACAACGCCCTGCGGGGCGCCCAGAAAACTTATGAACAGCACGTCGCCCACGCTGTCATTCGCGCCGCCGTCGATATTGTCTCCGTATCCGCCGAACAGATGATCATCCCCAACGCCGCCGGTCAGCGTGTCGACTTCCGCGCCGTTATCCAGGAGCGGGGGATAGGTTACATAATAGCCGCCGTTGGTTGTCGGGGATTCCGATCCGGAAAAAAGGTAATCGTCTCCAGCGCCGCCATCGAGCGTGTCGCCGCCCGCATTCCCCGTAAGAAAATCGTTTCCGCCGTTTCCGGAGAATTCATCTTGGCCGGCGCCCCCGCGCAGGGTGTCTCCAGCGGAGCCGCCGATGATTGAATAGCGCTCCATGATCGCGGTCAAAGATCCGCTGGAGAGCGTGATCACATAGCTTTCGCTCATGGTGATAGCGGATGTCGCAGCCGAGAAGTCGGCAATGAGCCGATCGATCCCGCCGCCGCCGCTTAGCGCAAGCTGCTTGTTGACGACGCCATCAACGAGGAAGAGGTCATCGCCCGCGCCGCCGGTAAGGTCGAACCGCTCGAAATTGCGCGCCACAGTCCCGTCCGCGAAGACGAGCTCTCCGCCGCCGAGCAGCGCCGAAACGGAGTAATTTCCGGGCGCATTCCCGCCGACGGTGAGCCGCAAGAGATCAGAGCCATCGCCGCCATCGAGCGTATCGCCGCCGCCGTCGGCGGTGAGCGTATCGTCGCCGCCGCCGCCATTCAGCACATCCACGCCTGCGCCGCCGTGCAGCATGTTGGCCGAGGCATCGCCCGTCAGCGTGTCGTTGAAAGCGCTGCCGGTTAGATTTTCGACGCCGATTAGAGTGTCGAGCCCGGCGCCGCCGGTATTCTGCTGTCCGGCGAGCGCAAGCGAAAGCGAAACGCCGGCGAGCGCCGCAGCGTAAGACACGGTATCGTCGCCGAGCCCGGCATTCAGAACGTTGTCACCGGCATCGCCGGCCAGTGCATCGTTGAAATCGCTGCCGACGATGTTCTCGAACCGGATAAGCGTGTCGAGACCGCCGCCGCCCGTATTTTGCTGCGATGTGAGCGCGAGCGACACTGTAACTGCCGCCAAAGCATCGTCGTACGAGACGGTGTCGATGCCGCCGCCGCCGTCCATAGTGTCTGCCCCATCGCCGCCGGTCATCGTGTTGGCGTTCGCGTCGCCGGTCAGCGTGTCGTTGAAGATGCCGCCCATGAGGTTTTCGACGCCGACGATCGTATCTAGACCCGCGCCGCCGGTGTTCTGTTGGACCGTGGTCGCAAGCGAGACGGTGACCCCCGCTTGTGAATCAACATAGAAGGCGGTGTCCTCACCGGCCCCGCCATCCATCGTGTCGTTGCCGATCCCGCCAACGAGCCAGTCGGCGCCCGCACCGCCGTTCAGCACATCGTTGCCGCCCTGGCCGAACAGCGTGTCATCGCCATCGCCGCCGTTCAGCGTGTCGTTGCCCGGCGCCGAGGTAAGAAATTCATCTCCAGGAAAATTCTCGCCGAAGAGGAGGTCCGCACCCGCGCCGCCATTCATGGTGTCGCCGCCGCCATAGCCTTCGAGGACATCCGCACCGGCCGATCCCGTCATGGTGTCGGCGCCGTTGAATAGGAATTGATGCAGCGCGAGCGAGTCGCCGGTAAACATCCAATTGAACAGCGTCGATACCGGGGTTGAGAAGCCGGATCCGGTAATGCTCATCGGCATCGGGCCAAAGCGCGATGTCGTGTAGGTGAACGACGTCACCGTGCCAGTGGTGGGATCGCCGAAGCTGTCGTAGCCGCCGAGGCTGCCGCGCACCACGACCGTCTCGCTGCCGCCGCTCAACGCATACGTGACCTGCGTGGACGATCGCGACGAAGACAAGACCGAGGTGACAAGCGCGACGATATCTGCGGTGCTCCAGTCGAGCATGTTGAAGCCGACTGTGCCGTCACCGCCTGAAAAGACGTACGTCCCCATCTTGGTCCCCTCCTCGAGATGGCCGATTGCCCAGCGTCATCTCCCGCGGCCCTGTCATTGGTAGCAGAGGGCAAAATCTCGGGGAAGCGGGTACGAATACGTCCCGGCGCGCGAGTCCGGGCGGCCGATGGCGCGAGAGCCGCGGCGTTTTTTCGTCATTGCGCCGTCGATTGGCGCGTTGACGAACGCTATTCCGCCGCGTGCTTTGCTGCGCTTGCGTTGTCCCCTCGCTTCCAGCGAAGCTTCGGCTGGCGGGCGGCACGAGTGTCATCAAGCCGTCGCATGGGCGTGAGTTTGGGGGCTTGCTTGAAAAATTCAACGTCGCCGGCGTTCACGCGTTCGGCGAGCGCGATCATCACGTCGGCGAAGCGGTCGAGTTCGCGCTTGGGTTCGGTTTCGGTCGGCTCGATCAGCATGGCGCCGTGAACGACGAGCGGGAAGTAGGTCGTGAACGGGTGATAGCCTTCGTCGAGCAGCGCTTTGGCCATGTCGATGGTTTCGACGCCCTTCGGTTTGATGCTTGAATCGTCGAGCAGCACTTCGTGCATGCACGGGCGCTCGCCGAATGGCGCGTTGAAGTGCGGCCTCAGGCGCGCGAGCAGGTAGTTCGCGTTCAGAACCGCGTCTTCGGCGACTTGGCGCAGGCCATCGCTGCCATGGCTCATCATGTAAGCGAGCGCGCGGGTGAACATGCCCATCTGGCCGTGGAAGGCGCACATGCGGCCAAACGGTTTTTTGCCTGTACCGGCGAGTTCTTCGACGTGTTCGGCGAACGCGAGCTGATGCTTACCGCCGGTTTTGTCGATCACGATCAGCGGCAGCGGCGCGAATGGCGCGAGCGCCTCTGAGAGCACAGTGGGGCCAGCGCCGGGGCCGCCGCCGCCATGGGGGGTGGAGAACGTCTTGTGCAGATTGATGTGCATCGCGTCGATGCCGAGATCGCCGGGGCGCACCTTGCCGACGATGGCGTTGTAATTGGCGCCGTCGCAATAGAAGTACGCGCCGGCGGCATGCACGGCGTCTGCAATCTTTTTGATGTCGGGTTCGAACAGGCCGCACGTGTTCGGGTTGGTGATCATGATGGCGGCGACGTCCGGGCCGAGCTTGGCGGTGACGTCGGCGAGGTCGACGCGGCCGTCTTCGTCGCCTTCAATTTCATCGACGATGAAACCCGCGGCGACGGCGGTGGCCGGGTTGGTGCCGTGGGCGCTATGCGGGACGAGCACGCGCTTGCGATGACCCTCGCCTTTGGCCTCGAGCGCCGCCTTGATCGCGAGCATGCCGCAGAACTCGCCGTGCGCGCCGGCTTTCGGCGACAGCGCGACAGCGGGCATGCCGGTCAGCGTGCAAAGCCAGTGCGCCAACTCTTCCATCAGTTCGAGGGCGCCTTGGATGGTTGAGGTCGGCTGCAGCGGATGGAGATCGGCAAAGCCTTCAAAGCGCGCGGCGCGTTCGTTGAGGCGCGGATTGTGCTTCATCGTGCACGAGCCGAGCGGGAAGAGCCCGAGATCGATAGCGTAGTTTTTTTGGCTGAGGCGCACGTAGTGGCGCATCGTTTCCGGCTCCGAGAAGCCCGGCAAATCGAGCGCCGCTTTGCGGCCGAGGCCGCCGAGCTTGTTAGGCGTGCCCTTTGGCGCAGGCAGATCAACGCCGGTGCCGGTGGCGTGGCCGCTTTCGAAGATAAGCGCTTCGGCTTGCAGGAGCCCGCGATTGCCGGAGGTGGTTTCGGTGATCATGCGATGACCTTCTTCAGCGCATCGGCGTACATCGCGATGTCTTCGTCGGTGTTCATTTCGGTGGCGCAGGTGATGAGCACGTTGTCCATGCCGGCGTGGAGATTGAGGCGCTGCATGGCGACGCCGGCGATGACGCCCCGCTCGGCGAGCGCATCGACGATCTTCCATGCGTTGCCCGGCACGCGGATGGCGATCTCGTTGAAGAAGCGCTTGGTCAGCACTTCAACGCCGGGGACTTTGCCGAGCGCATCAGCGAGCGCGATGGCCTTCTCGTGATTGAGCGTGGCGAGTTGGCGCAGGCCCTTCTCGCCCAGCAGCGTCATGTGGATGGTCCAAGCGAGTTGGCAGAGGCCGCTATTGGTGCAGATGTTGCTGGTCGCCTTTTCGCGGCGGATGTGTTGTTCGCGGGTGGAGAGCGTCAGCACGAAGCCGCGCTTGCCGTCGGCGTCCAGCGTTTCACCGGCGACGCGGCCGGGCATCTGGCGGATGTATTTTTCCTTTACCGCGAAGAGGCCGACATACGGCCCGCCGAAGTTCAGCGCGTTGCCGATGGACTGGCCTTCACCGCAGACGATGTCGGCGCCGTAGCTGCCGGCAGGTTCAATGGCGCCGAAGGCGACGGCCTCAGTGAAGGACGCGATCATCAGCGCACCGGCGCCGCGGGCGGCTTCGCCAATCTTGCTGAGATCGGTAATCGTGCCGAACACGTTCGGCGACTGCACGATGACGCCAGCGACATCCGCATCGAGATGCTTCGTCACCGCTGCTTCGTCATCGATCGCTGCTGGGAGCGCGACCACTTCGAGGCCAAGCGCTTCGCAGGCAGTGCGCGCGGTGTCGGTGTAGTGCGGATGGACGCCGCCAGAGAAGATGATCTTCTTCCGTTTGGTGACGCGCGCGGCCATCATCGCGGCTTCCGCGCAGGCGGTGGAGCCGTCGTACATCGAGGCGTTGGCGACTTCCATGTCGAGCAATTGCGCGACTTGGGATTGAAATTCGTAGAGCGCCTGCAGCGTGCCTTGCGCGATCTCCGGCTGGTACGGTGTATAGGCGGTCAGAAATTCGCTGCGCTGAATCAAATGATCGACGCTGGCCGGCACGTGATGGCGATAGGCGCCGGCGCCGAGAAAAAACGCGGTGCGGCCGGCGGGCGTATTCTTCTCCGCCAAGCGCTGCATGTGGCGATGCACCTCGATCTCGCCCTGCGCTTTGGGCAAGGGCACGAGGTCTTTCAGCAGCGCATGCTTGGGGACGTCGACGAAGAGGTCGTCGATGTGTTTGGCGCCAATGACGGCGAGCATTTGCTGGCGGTCAACGTCGGTAAGGGGGAGGTAACGCACGGGTTCAGTGCTCCATTGCCCTTCTCCCCGTGTGGGAGAAGGTGGATCGACGCGAAGCGTCGAGACGGATGAGGGGTGTGAGCGCAGATGGTTGGAGGACAGCGCTGACACCCCTCACCCACGACGGCGCGGGGGAAACGTCGAGTTCGCGATCCCCTCTCCCACAAGGGGAGAGGATCGAAGTCGCGCGCTCGACAAAGGGACTCATCAAAGCCCCTTCACGTAATCGGCGTAGGCGGCTTCATCCATGAGGCCATCGAGTTGGCTCTTGTCGGCGACTTTCAGCTTCACGAACCAGCCGCCGGCTTGCGGGGCTTCGTTGATGATGGGCCAGTTTTCGCCAGCGATCTCGGCGTTGGCCTCGACCACTTCGCCGGAGATTGGCGCGTAAACATCGGACGCGGTCTTGGCGCTTTCGACGACGGCCATGTCATCGCCTTGCGAGAAGCTTTTGCCGATTGCGGGAAGCTCAGCGTAAACGACGTCGCCCAATTGCTCGGCGGCGTAGGTGCTGATGCCGACAGTGGCGATGTCGCCGTCGAGGCGGACCCATTCGTGATCTTTGGTGTAGCGGGTGGTCATGACTTCAGGTCCCCTTCTTCGGGCGGTGATATTGGTGCGGCACGAACGGCAGTGGCGTGATGGTGGCGCTTCGCGGCACGCCGCGGATCATCAGATCGACGACGTGGCCGGGTTCGGCGTGCGCGGCTTCGACATAGCCCATCGAGATCGGGCCGTTGAGGATCGGCGAGAAGCCGCCACTGGTGACGACGCCAATGCTCTTGCCGTCCTTCATAATCTCAACGCCTTCACGCGCTGGCGCGCGATCATTCGGGCGGATGCCGACGCGCTTGCGATCGGGGCCGAGTTCGTATTCGCGCAGGATGCGCTTGGCGCCGGGGAAGTCTTTCGCTTCGCGGCGGCGCTTCTGGATCGTCCACGCCAGATCGGCTTCGATAGGCGACGTGGTTGGATCGAGATCGTGACCGTAGAGGCAAAGGCCTGCTTCGAGACGCAGTGAATCGCGCGCGCCAAGGCCGATGGGCTTTACTTGGGCGTGGGCGAGCAGCGCGTTGGCGAGATCCGCGGCGTTCTCGGCGCGGACGAGAATTTCGTAGCCGTCCTCGCCAGTGTAGCCCGAGCGCGTCACGGTGATGCGGCCGAAAGCGTCGTAACGCTTGACGCTCATGAAGCTCATGTCGGCGAGCGCGGGATCGATGACGGCGGCGGCGACGGCGTGCGCGCTTGGGCCTTGCAGTGCGAGCAAGCAGCGATCGTCGGCGCGCACCAAGTTCGCTTCACCCTTGGTCGCAGCTTCGATCAGCGTCCAGTCCTGATGCTTGCAGCCGGCGTTGACGACGATGTAGAGATCGCCCGCCGCGCTGGGCTCGGCCGGGCGCGCGATCATAAGATCGTCGAGGACGCCGCCGTCTTCGTTGGTAATCATGGTGTAGCGGACCTGGCCGGGCTTCAGGCCTTGGATGTCGGCGGGGACGAGCCGCTCGATCAGCGCCGCTACCTTCTTGTGCGCTTCATCGCCTTCGAGGCCGTGGCCCTTTGGCAGCGCAAAAAAGCTTGGCCCCATATGCGACACATCGAACAGGCCGGCGTGCTGGCGGGTCCAATTGTGCTCTGGGATCAGGCCCTCGAACTGAAGCGGCATGTCGTAGCCGGCGAAATCGCCGAACTTGCCGGTGCGCGCGCGCCAGATCGCGTCGAGCGGCAGTTTTTTCGGTTCGGTGTCTGACATTGTTTGTCCCAGGTACGCGCGGCGCGTGCGAAATGGCACGCTGCCCCCGCTGTCCCTGGCGCCTGAGAGATTTACTCCTTCGGCGACCGCACCTCATCGGGCGGCTCTTTCCAGCGTGTTCATCCCCCCGCGGTCCGGTTCCCTGAGAGTTTCCGGGGCGGTTGCTCCTTCGGGGGCGGCTTTGTTGCGCCGCGCTCTCCCACGGGGTTCGTTTGTCTGGCCGGATGGGCGCGACTCGCGTCGGGCGGCTCCGTTGCGGCGGAAACTGGTGCCGCTCCTCAGAAGAGTCAATCAGCCCAAGTGAGGACGCTTTCGCCGCGGAGCAACGCCTCGGCTTCTGGCGTGTGCTTAGCGCCGGACGCGTCGTGCAGATCGAGGCCTTTCAACAACTTAAACGGCGCCCGCGAACCTTTTCGCGCGCGCACAAGCACACGCTTGGCGGGCGCCTCGGCGCGCGGGCGGATGGGGATAATTTCAACGCCGCCTAAACGCCCCTCCAGCGCACTGAGGATTTCAGGGAGTTTCGCGGCGCGATGGATGAATGTGAGCGCGGCGGCGCCGGTAAGGCGATCCGTGAGCGCGGCGATCCATGCATCGATCGGTTCATCGGCAATGTAGGCGTGACGGCGCGCGTCGGACGGCGCGCGGCCCTCGCCTTCAGCATCGAACGGCGGATTGAAAAAGACGCCGTCGAACACGCCGGAAAGCCCTGGAAGATTCGCGCCGCGTCCAAGCACATCGCCTGTCACGATTTCCGCATCTGTGGACATCCCGTTAGCGGCGACATTTTCGCGTGCGAACGCGGCCATGTTCGCATCGCGTTCGAGTCCGACGAACGTCGTGTTCTCAGTGCGTGCTGCGACGGCGATTAAAGCTGCGCCGACGCCGCAGCCGACTTCGAGCAAACGCACACCGGGTTTTGCCTCCACTGCAGCAGCGAGCAGCAGCGTGTCCACGTTGACGCGGTAGCCGTTTTTGGGCTGGCGGATGCGGATGCGGCCGCCGAGCAGCAGGTCTTCTGTGACATCGTGTTCCATAAAGTGTGGATGCGACCCTTGCGCGCGAGGGGTGGAACCTAGCTTGACCGGCCTCGCGCCGCCCAGCATCGTTTCGCCTTCAGATGAAGGCAAGCGGAGCCCCCTTGGGACCGGCGGTCGGACCAGCCACGCCAATTCCCGGCGCCCCGCACGCGGTGGACCGGCTGGCTGCGCTATTGGCCGAGGATTTGGCCGCCGTCGATGCGCTGATCCATCAGCACATGACAAGCCCTGTCGGCGTGATCCCAAACCTGGCGGCGCACTTGATCGACGCCGGCGGCAAGCGCATCCGGCCGCTCATCACCTTGGCGGCGGCGCGGCTCCTGGGCGGCGGCGGCGATGGGCCGCGCAAGCTCGCGGCCGCGGTGGAGTTCATCCACTCCGCGACCTTGTTGCATGACGATGTCGTGGACGTTTCCTCGATGCGGCGCGGCAAGAAGGCCGCCAATGTCGTCTGGGGCAATTCTGCCAGTGTGCTGGTGGGCGATTTCCTGTTCGCGCGCTCGTTCAATTTGATGGTCGAGACCGGCGACATCCAGGTGCTGGATATTCTGGCGCGCGCCGCCAGCGTGATCGCCGAGGGCGAAGTGATGCAGCTTGCGGCGGCCAACGACGCTGAGACCACGCGCGAACGCTACATGCAGATCATCGCGGCAAAAACCGCGGCGTTGTTTGCGGCAGCGGCGAAAGCGGGTGCGGTGGCGGCTGGACGGCCAGGCGCCGAGGCGACCGCGCTGGAAACGTACGGGCGCGAACTCGGGCTCGCCTTCCAGCTGGTGGACGATGCGCTGGATTATGGCGGCTTGTCCGCAGCGATGGGCAAGAACGCCGGTGACGATTTCCGCGAAGGCAAAGTGACGCTGCCGGTCGTGTTCGCGCGCGATGCGGGCGACGAGGCTGAACGCGGTTTCTGGCGGCGCGCCATGGGCGGCGAGCGGACGGACGATGATTTCCACCGCGCGGTGGCGCTGGTAAAGCGCCACGACGCGATTACGCTGACGATAGACGCCGCACGCGCCCATGCGGGCGCGGCGCGCGATGCGCTGGGGGCGCTGCCGGCGAACGCGTACCGCGAAGCGCTGGAGGCGCTGCCGGATTTCGTAGTGGAGCGGGCTTATTAGCTCGTTGCTTCGTCTCTGCATAAAAAATAAGTCATTCCGGCCGAAGGCGCGCATAGCGCCGTAGAGCCGGAACCCAGGGCAACAAGCTCGTCGTTTGCCCTGGGTTCCGGATCGCGCAAGCGCGTCCGGAATGACTCGCGTGTTGTAGTAGGATCTATCTCAATCAGCTCTTGGCCGCCCGTTCGAGTTCGGCGACGTCGATCTTCTGCATCTTCATCATTGCCGCGAAGACGCGGTTGTTCTGCGCCTTGTCCGCGCTCGTGGTGAGTTCGATCAATTGCTTAGGCGTGACCTGCCATGAGAGACCGTACTTGTCTTTTAGCCAACCGCATTGGCTCTCCTGCCCGCCGCCCGCGAGCAGGCGCTCCCAGTAATAATCGACTTCGGTTTGGTCATTGCAGTCAATGGTGAAGGAGATCGCTTCGCTGAGCTTGAAATGGGGGCCGCCATTGATGGCGGTGAAGTGCTGGCCGTCGAGCTCGAACGCGACGACGCTAACCGTGCCAGCTTCGTAAGGGCTGCCTTCCGGGTAGCGGGCGACAGTGTTGATCTTCGAGTTCTTGAAAATCGAAACGTAGAAATTCGCGGCGTCCTCGGCTTCCTTGTCATACCAGAGGAAGGGCGTGATCTTGTTTTTGGACATGGCTTTTTCTCTCAAGCTGCCTTGGGATTGAACATCTCGTCGATACGGGCGTAGCCAATCTCCATGCCATCGGTCATGCCGGTGGAGACTGCCTCATCGCGCGCTTTCTCCGTGGCGAATTTCATCGTGCAAACGAGCGTGGTGACGCCTGCCTGCTCGCTGAGTTCGAGCGTGACAAGGCAGGGATCGCCAACCGGCATCGCGTAATCCATATCGCCCGGATCGTAGTATTGGTCATGCGCGAGCTTGGACGGCGCTTTGACTTCGCTGAATGTGCCGTAGAAGCCAAACTCGGCGCCGTCTTCGTCGCTCTTCCAACGCCAGCGATAAGCGCCGCCGACGCGCACATCCATCTCGCACACGGGCATCGACCAGCCGGGCGGGCCCAAGCACCATTTTTGCATCAGCTCGGGCTTGGTGTGCGCGTCCCACACCAGTTCACGCGCGGCGTTGAAGCTGCGCACGACGCGGACTTCGCGGTCACTCGGCAGCGTGACTTCGAGAGGCTTCGGCATCTGACTTCTCCTTGGGTTTCCCGCGTTTCGTTCGTGCGCCGCCCAAAGGACGAATGAGCGCGGCGCGGGCCGACAGGGGGGGGCGCTATTTTTTGCGTTTGCGCTTTGCTGCGGCAGGCTTGGCTTTCAATTCATCGAGCAGCGCGTCGAGGCGCTGATAGTTTTGCTCCCAGATCTCGCGGTAGCGCTCGATCCAGTGCACAGCTTCTTCCAGCTTTTGAGGTTCGAGCTTGCGCGGGCGGCGTTGTGCGTCCTGGCCGATCGAGATAAGGCCGGCGCGCTCCAGCACTTTGAGGTGCTTGGAAATCGCCGGCTGGCTCATGTCGAACGGCTCGGCCAATTCCGCGACGGACGCCTCCCCCGATGCAAGGCGCGCGAGAATGGCGCGGCGCGTAGGATCGGCGAGCGCGGCGAAAGTGGCGTCCAAGCGTGTCGACGCGGTGAGTTTTTGCATAACCACTTGGTTATATAAAAGCGCAAGCCGCTCCAGGTCAAGGCTCTGCGTCTAAACTTCAGGACATGCCGTGCGTGCGCGCGTATTTTCGCACAAAGATGGAAACAGCCAGCGACAGGCCCGCCACGGCGGCGAGCGCGATCGCGGGCGCGCCCGTGTCGGGCGATTGCGCCAAGGCAAATCCAAGCGCGCCGCAAATCGCCATCAATCCCCAATAGAGCAGCGAGATGCGCGCATGGCTCCAGCCAGCGCGGATGGCTATTTGATAGAGGTGCTCTTGATGGCCGACCAAAAGCTTGCGGCGATGGCGCACGCGCCAAGCCAGGGTCAGCAGGGCATCGGCCAAGAGCGGCATGAACAGGATCGGGGGAATGAAGGGCGAGAGATCGGCGCGCGCGATGGCGATCAGCGACGCAATCGCGGCGATGGCGCCGGCGAACAATGCGCCGGAATCGCCGGCGAAGATTTTGCCGTTCGGGAAATTCCAGACCAGAAAGCCGACGAGCGCGGCGGCGGCGCAAAGCGTCATCGCCAGCACCGTATTGGAGCCGTTCGTATAGCCGATGGCGCTGAGCGCGATCAGGCCAACTGCCATCGAGCCCATGGCGAGGCCGTTGGCGCCGTCCATGAAGTTCACGCAATTGACCAGTACGAACACCCAGAGCGCGGTGCCCAAGAGGCCGAGCGAAAGGCCAAGCTTCAGCGTCTCCCCGTCCCCGATCGGCAGCGCATCGACAATGCCCATCGTGATCGAGGCGCCGATCGAGAGCAGCGCAAACATCAAGAACTTGAAGCGCGGGCCAATTGGGCGGGTGTCGTCAATGAAGCCGATCAGTAAGAACGTGAAGGCGAACACCGAGGCGAGCGAGATCAAGGCTTCGGCTTGGCGGTTGAGCAGATCGGTCGGCGTAAAAAGCTGCGCCATCGCGACAAGGCCCGCCGTGTAGCCCAGCGCAATACCTATGCCGCCGCTGGTGGGCGTCGGGCGTGTGTGGGCTTTGTGCGTTTCGTCTGCAGCGTCGACCGGACCGGCGCGCATCTGGATGCGGCAGACCACGAGGCTGACCAAAGCCGCAATCGCGGCGCTCCCGGCCAATTCCTCAATCACGCGCCACCTCGCGCGCGGGGCTAAAGCGCTCCTGCCCTTTGGTCAAGCGCCGAGCGTCGCTTCGGCAATCCACCAGCCAGGGTGACGTGAAATCAGTTCGTCAGCGAGCGTTTCGGCACCGTCCCAATCCGTGGCGATCGCAAAGACGGTAGCGCCGCTGCCGGAAAGCGCGGCGTGACGCACGTGCTGTGAAGCTGCAAGTTCAGCCAGGATGGCGCCGATCTCGGGCATTAGCGCGCAGGCGGCGGGCGCCAGATCGTTGCCGAGCGTGCGCATGTTGGCGATGAGCTCGTTCTCGTCTTCCCAACGCGGCGGCGATGCGTCGGCCAAGTCCGAGCCCAGGCGCATGCTGTCGAACGCGCGGTAGACCTCCGCCGTCGGAAGCGGCTTTAGCGGATTGACCAGCACGGTGGGCGTGGCCGGCAGGTCCAGCGGGACGCAAGTCTCCCCGACGCCTGTCATGTAGGCGGCGGACCCAGTGACGAAGAACACTGGCACATCGGCGCCGAGACGCGCGCCGATCTCCGCAAGCCGTGCGTTGCTCCAGTTGAGACGCCATAGCTCGTTGAGCGCGCGCAAAGTGGCCGCCGCATCAGCGGAGCCGCCGCCAATGCCGGAGGCGACGGGCAAGTTCTTCTCGAGCAACAGCTTGCCGGTCGCCGGCCTGCCCGCCGCCTCGGCGAGCGCACGTGCGGCGCGGAGTACGAGATTATCTTCTTGGGGCCCGATCTGTTCGGCGAAATCGCCGACGACGGTGAGCGAAAGCCCATCGGATTCGGCAGCTTCCACCATGTCGCCGACATCGGCGAAGGCGACGAGGCTTTGCAGCGGATGCATGCCGTCGGCGCGCGGAGCGGCGACCTTCAGGGTCAAATTGATCTTCGCCGGAGCGAAGATGCGCACGCTCATCGGGTGGCCGAGTGCGCCGGCGGCAGCGGCGGCAGGCCATTCTCCAGCTTGGCTTGGATAGCGGCGGCGTTGTCGGGTTCGAACGTGAGCGCGCGCTGCCACTGAAAACGCGCCTCGATACGGCGGCCGAGGCGCCAATAAACGTCGCCCAAATGATCGTTGAGCGTTGCGTCCGCCGGTTCGAGTTCGACGGCGCGTTCGAGCTGATCGAGCGCTTGGGCGTAATCGCCCATGCGATAATACGCCCAGCCAAGGCTATCGATGATGGCGCCGGAGCTGGGGCGAAGTTCGGCGGCGCGCTGGATCATGGCGAGCCCCTCCTGCAGGCGCTCGCCGCGATCGACCCAGCTATAGCCAAGATAATTCATGACGTCGGGCTGTTCGGGCGAGAGTTCTAGCGCGCGCTGGAAGTCGGCTTCCGCTTCTGGCCAACGGCCGAGCCGTTCGCGAGCGGCGCCGCGCGCGAAGTAAAGGCGCCAGTCGCGGGGGTTTTGATCGACCAAAGCGGAATAGATCGGCTCGGCTTCGGCGTGGCGATCCAGATTGCGGTACATGTCGGCAAGTGCGCGCTGAGCCCGGACATCTCCCGCCGCGGCGTTCGCTTGCGCCAGCGCGATGGCTTCATCTTCAGCGCCGGCTTCGAGCAACACCCACGATTCCATCATGCGCGCGCTGGCTGCATAGGGCGAGCTTGCAGGAATGGCTGCGAGCGTGGCGCGCGACGTGTCGACGTGGCCAAGCCGCGCCTGCTGCTGCGCGAAAGCGAGCCGTGCGCCGTCGAAGCCGGGATCGAGCATCAAGGCGAGCGAGAGCGAGGCGAGGCTGTTGGTGTAATCCGCTTCCTGTTGAAGGATGGCCGAGACCCCGTAGAGACCAATTGCGGCGGCGCGCGCGGGCGTCAGCGGCTCGGCGGC
>JACMMP010000103.1 GCA_014378995.1 Hyphomonadaceae bacterium | reverse complement strand
GGCCGCGAGCCAGGCGCGCGCGGGCTGCCCGTTCGCGCCCACGAGCAGCGCCGAGCCGATCTTCACGACGATGCGTTTGGCGCTGTCGAGCGGGGAGGCCATGCGTCTTTTGTAAGCGGCGCGCTCCGGCCGCGATAGGCCCCGCTTGCTCTCGCGGCATTGTGCGCCTAGGTCGCTACGATGCTCGCCGACCTATTACGCCGCCTCGCCGGCCGTCCTGAAAATGACAGCCTGCTGCCGCCGGAGGATCAGCGCGTCGCCGTCGCCGCTCTGCTGGTGATCGCCGCGCATGCGGATCACGATTACGCCGATGTCGAGCGCACCCAGATCGAGCGCGTGTTGGCCGATCGCTATGCGCTCGATCCCGAAGCCGCTGCTCAGCTCCGCGCTCAAGGCGAAGACGCGGAGGGCGCGGCGGTCGACCTCTATCGCTTCACCTCATTGGTGAAGGCCGGCGTTCCGCATGAGGAGCGCGCTTCCGTGATCGAGGCGATGTGGCGTGTCGTGCTGTCGGACCAGCATCGCGAGCAGCATGAGGAAGCTTTGATGCGGCGCATCACCGATCTGCTCGGCCTCGATACGCGCGATAGTGTCGAAGCGCGCCGCCGTGCGCAGGCTTCGCTCTAGGCTGGGCGAACCGCATCAATCGGGTATAGGTTGCCCTCGCGCGCCGGCTGGCGTGCGCTGTGGGAGGCCAACATGAAATTCACGCGCCGCGCCATGGTCGCCGCTGCTGCGACGGCGCCTTTCATGGCTTCAGCCCACGCACAACAGCCCAGTGTTCCCGATTGGCTGAGCAGCCACAGCGCCATGGACGCCTGGGACGCGCCGGCGCGGCCGGCCGAGCGCTTGTTGAACGCTGGGATGGAGCCGGAGCCCGGGTCCACGCGCGTCAGCGTGCGGGACTGGCTGGGCGGGCGCCCGACAGTGCTTGCCGTTTGGGCGACGTGGTGTCCGCCTTGCCTGGTTGAAAAGGAATCGGAGGCGCAGCTCAGCCAGCGTTTGCAGGCGGCGGGTTCATCGGCGCAGATCAAGGCGCTGCTTGCCTACGACCGCGCATCGCTCACCGAAGCGCGCCAGCGCCTGCAATCGCTCAACGCCGGGGCGTTGGAGACGGGCCGCGCCCTAGAGAGCGCCGAACAAGCGCTGCTCTGGACGTTCGGACTGGAGCGCGATCGCCGCTCGATGCGCCGCACCTCTACAGTTTACGCGCAGCTCTCGACGGCGCTGCCGTTTACGTTGCTGATCAGCGCTGACGGCCAATTGTTGGGCACCATGACAGGCCGCGTCACCGACGATGATGGGCGAGCCTATTGGTCGCATCCGTCAGTGTTCGAAATGATGCAGCGTCTCGGCGGCTAAGGCGCCCAGTCCGCGTCCGGCTGCGCTTCCCGCGTTTCTTCCACGCGGCGCGCGCGCAGCATCGCTGCGATTTCGTTGACCAGGTCGCGCACGCCTGCGCCGGAGACGCCGGAGACGAGCCGCACGTCCTTGCCAATCGCTTGCGCCAGCGCTTCGCGTTTCTCGGCGGCTTCTTCGGGAGTCATGGCGTCGCTCTTGTTAAGCGCGATGATCTCTGGCTTTTCCTCAAGTCCCGCCCCATAGATTTCGATCTCGTGGCGCACGGTGCGGTATGCCTCGGCCGGATCGTCGCCCGTGCCGTCGATCAGATGCACCAGCGCCACGCAACGTTCGACGTGTCCTAGAAAACGCGTGCCGAGGCCGGTGCCTTCTGCTGCGCCTTCGATCAAGCCCGGCAAGTCGGCCATGACGAAGCGTTCGCTTTCGCCGATGCTGACGACGCCCAGATGCGGATGCAGCGTGGTGAACGGATAGTCCGCCACCTTCGGCGTCGCGCTCGATACTGAGCGCAGGAATGTGGACTTGCCGGCGTTCGGCAAACCAACCAAACCGGCGTCGGCGATGAGCTTCAGCCGCAGCCACAACGTACGCTCTTCGCCCTCGAGCCCGGGATTGGCGCGTTCGGGCGCCTGGTTGACCGAGGACTTGAAGTACGCGTTGCCGAAGCCGCCATTGCCGCCGCGCGCCAGCAGCACACGCATGCCCGGCTTGTCGAGATCGGCAAGGATCGTCTCCTTGTCCTCGTCGAGCACTTGCGTGCCGGTCGGGACTTTCAGCACGACGCTCTCGCCGTTGGCGCCGTGGCGGTTCTGGCCCATGCCATGGCCGCCGGTCGCGCCCTTGAAGTGCTGTTGGAAGCGGTAATCGATCAGCGTGTTGAGTCCGTCGGCGGATTCGATCCAGACGTCGCCGCCCTTGCCTCCGTCGCCGCCGTCAGGGCCGCCGAACGGGATGAATTTTTCGCGCCGGAACGAGACCGCGCCGGCGCCGCCATTGCCGGACCGCACGTAGATTTTGGTCTGATCCAGGAATTTCATGAGAGGGGAATGGCGAATAGGGAATGGGGAGTAGGGAATATCTGCCGCTCAAAAACGGACGCTCCCCATTCCCATTCCCTATTCGCTATTCCCTTCCTGCTCAATCGCTTTCGCGCCGCCAACGCAGTGAAACGCGCTGGTCGCCATTGCCGAGGAAGCTGGTGATCAGCACCAGGCGCGGGCGGATCGTGTATTCCACTTGCGTTTGCGTCTCGCCAAGCCCCGTGCGCGCCACTTCGAGATAGACGTTCCGCGTCAGATAGACGCCGCCCGCGACGAGGAAGCCGCCGCTCTCGTCCTGGCGCACATTGAGGCGGTCGAGCCCCGCCGCCGCGCGCGCCGCGTCCACAAGGTCGAGCGAGGCTTGGCCGGACAACGCGGCGAGGCTGCCCGCCAGCTGCGCCGCTTCCAGCGCCGAGAGATCCTCGACGGAGCGGCCAAATAGCACTTGCGGCAGGATTTCGTCCTCTGGCAGCCCCGGATCGCTGGTGAAGCTGATCTCGGGATCGCGCGCGGTGCCGCTGAGGCGCAGATACGCCGTGAGGTCCGGCGTGTCGCGCGTGGCGGTGAGGATGATCTCCGCGTCCAGCGGATCGCCGTCGAACGAGATAGTGGCGTCATCGATCTCGAACGGCTGGCCGGACAGCGAGATGGTGCCGCGGATCGCGCGCGCCGTGCCGAAGATTTGCGGGTCAGACGCGCTTCCCGCGAGCCGCAGGTTGAGCGACCATTCCGCATCGACGCCGCGCCCGCGCGTAAACACCCGCCCTGGCGCGCGCACGCGCACATCGAGCGTCGTGCCGGCGTTGCTGCGCGGCGGCTCTGCTTCCTCCGGCTCGTCCTCGTAGCCCGGCCGGTTGATCTCGATCACCTCGATGGTTGGAATGCCGGCTTCGGGATTGGCGGCGATGTCGATCTCAGCTTCGACAATGTTGAGCTGCCCTGAGAGCTGCGACACCAGTCCCTCCCACGCGAGCGTGAGTTCGCCGCTCGCGACGGCGCGCGCGTCCGGCCGATCGACGATGCGCATCTCGTCGACATTGACAGCGATGCGCCCCTCGCGCGGATTGGCGCTGCCGCCCGTCGCGGTGAGGCGCCCGCCGCGCGGACCGGAGGCGCTGAAATTCTCGATCGTCACGCCGCGCTGGTCGATCGCTACCCGCGCATCGAGATCGATCAAAGTGACGCCGGTCAGTTTGTCCTCGAAGCGTCCATCCACAATCTCGATGTATCCATCGCCGGCAAGGTAACCCGCGCCGAACGCGAGTTCGCCTTGGCCTTCGAGCTGTCCTGAAAGTTGTTGATCCTGCAGCCGCGCCGCCGCCCAGAGCGAATCAGCTGGCCCGCTCACCGACCATGTCGCGCGCCCGCGTCGCTCGGGCGCCAGCGCAATGCGGATGGGCGCAGCGCTCGTCACCACCGGCGCATCGGCTTCGAAGCGCGCCGTCAAGCCGTCAGTCGAGGTGGCCTCCACCGTCGCGCGCAGGCGGCTCGGCTCGAGATCGCCGACAATGTGCATGTGGAGCCGTCCGCGCTGGCGTCCGGCGATGCGCGCATCTTCCAGCCTGATATCGGCCGCGCCGCGCAAGCCGCCGCCCGCGTTCGCCAATGTTATGGTTCCATCGATGCGGCCGTCGGCGCGCTCGCCCCAGATCGCGGCGAGCGGTGTCAGCGGCGCGTCCTCGATCTGCGCGCTGCCGGAAAGGGCGCGTCCGCGATCCTGCCATTGCGCCCGCACCACGCCGTCGCCAAGCGCAACATCGAGGTTAGCGTCGATAGTGCCGCTCTGGATGCGCGCGGTCATCGGCGTGCGGGTGAAGACCGCCACATCGGCCAGCGTCCCGCGCCCTTCCATGCGGATGTCGGCGCCGCCGCGCGCAAAGCTCACCGCGCCGGCGCCTTCGAACGCGAGCGGCGCATCGCGCAACCGCCCGCGCATGTCAAATCGCGCTGCAATCCTGTCCATCGGGCCTTCGGCGTGCAAAGTCGCGGCGCGCACGCGCAGTTCGCCCGCGCGCGCATCCATGATTTGAGCGTCGAGCCGCAGCACGTCTGGCGTCAGCGAAACCTTGCCGACCAGCCGCCCCGTCGCGCCGGGCGCCAGGCCATCGATTGCGCCGTTCACGTCGAGCTCGGCGCTGACGCCGCGCGCGGAGATCGAAGCCGAGCCCTGAGCCGTGAGCGCGGCGACCTGCGCATCGAGCTGCGTCAGCGTGATCACTCCGCCGGCGATGCCGATATCGGATGAGGCGGTGAGGGGTTGGCCGGAGACGGCGCCGGTCACGTCGGCTTGGCCCGAATAGCCGCGCCCCTGAGGCGCCAATGTGAAGTCAACTACTGGCTGCTCGATCACCACGCCGCCCGCCGCGAAGCTGGAGAGCGTCGCTCGCGCGGTGATGGTGGGGCGGGCGATGCGGCCGGTGATCTGGCCAGTGGCGTCGAGCGCGCCGTCGATGCGCGCGCCGCCGATATCGAGCGGCCCGCGTGCGCTGGCTTCGAGCGCCAGATTTGCGTTGCCGCTGACGATCCGCCCCGTCACGCCAGCGCGCAGATTGTCGCCGTCCACGCGCGCGTGAGAAACGGTGATGCCGCCGTCCTCGTAGATGAAGCGGCCGTCGAGACGCGGCGCCGCGCCCAGCAATTGCGGCACGATTGCGGGCGCGCCGTCAATGCGCGCGCCGGCGCCTTCGACGGCGGCGATCCAGATGCGCCCGTCTTCGCTCTGTTGCGCCGTGGCGCGATAGCGGCCGCCGGCTTCGCCGGTGAGGTCGGACGCGAGTGCGCTGAGCTGGCGCAGGCGCCACTCGCCGCTGAACTCGCCGCTATCGCCATTGACCCAGCCTTGCGCCGTCATCGCGATCGCGTCGCCGCTGAGTTCGCTGCGCCCGAGCTCGAAGCGGGCGCGTCGGCGGTCGTATTCGAAGCTCGTGCGCAGACGCGCGTTGGCAAAAAGCGGCGGCGCGTTGTCTGGCGCCTGCAAATCGCCAGTCAGCGAGAAGCGCTCCGCGGTGAGCGCCGCTTCAACCGGCCCAGTCATGCGCACGCTCTGGCCGAGCGCATCGATCTGTTGGGCGTCTAGCGTGCCGCGGATAGCTGTCGTGCCATTGGTGCGGCGAAGTTCGCCTTCAAGCCGCGCCGCGCCAAGGGCGAACGGAGATTCGCGTGCGATGTCGGAGAGCTGATCAGTTGTGGCGATAAAGCGGGTTGCGCCGACAAGCTCGCGCTCTTCGTTCAACTCGCCGCTGAGGTCGAGGGCCAGAAACGGCGTTTCGGCGTGTGCGGTGAAAGCGCCAACGCGGGCGCCCTCAGCGTTGATGGCGGCGCTCGGCCCGATCCGGCGCGCGATCGTTGCGAGCCGGGGGAGGGCGTCGATCTGCGCCTGCGCGTTGAGCGACCATTGCTCCGCCGACCAGCGCGCCTCGCCCTCCAACAAAGGCGCATCGCCGACCAGCGCCTGGTACGTCGCAGAACCGGTCTGTGCATCACCTTCGCCAACGGCGGTCGCGCGCAAGCCTTGCTCCGGCACGCCGAGCGCCCGGGCGAAGATGCCGCCGGGCGCGCTCAGCGCGTCGAGGTTCAGCTCAAAGTCTTCGTGCGGCCGGTAGGCGACGATGAGGCGGTCAGCGTCTGAATCGGTGCGCCGCAGCTCGACTGCCAGCGCTTCCAGCGACTCGCTCTCGATATCGAGCGCAAGCGCGCCGGTAAAAGTCGCGGCTTGCCCGAACACCGCTTCCTGCAGCGTGATCTCATCGATTTGAAGATCGCCGATAAACACATCGATCGTGGCGCCGCTCGGCGGACGGCGCTCGAGCAGGCGCGGTTGGCGCAGCACATTGATGGAGGCGGCGCGCCCAGTTTGTATGCGCATCGCGCCGAAGAGAATATCCTGCGGGCGCCAATCGAGCGCAACATCGCTCGCCTCTAACCAGACGCCTTCTTCGTCTTCGATGCTGATGTGGGCGGCGCGCAGATTGCCGAGCCAGCCGCCGCTCACGCCATCGACCTGGATGCGCCCGAGCCGCCAGACGCGCTGGCCGTCGGCGAGATGATCCACCACCCAGGGCGCGGCGGGGCCGACCGCAACAAATGAGCCGCCAGCCACGAGCACGCCGCCGGCCGCATACGCCCACCATCTGCGGCGGCGTTTGGCTTTCGGCGCCGGCGCTTCGGGTTCTTCGGGCGCGCTCATCAGAACGCCTGGCCGATGCTGATGTAGAGCGCATAATCGTTCGACGCGAACTCGTCGTCGAGCGGGACGGCGATGTCGACCCGCAGCGGCGCAAAACCCAGATCGTAACGCGCGCCGACTCCGACGCCGATGGCGACATCGCCGACATCGGCCCAATCGTCGAACGCCGTACCTGCATCGACGAAAGCGACAGCGCCCAGTCTTGCGCCGAACCGCCAGCGCGCTTCGAAGGAGCCTTCGACCAAGCCTTGGCCGCCTGGGGTCAGTCCCAGCAGATCGCGTTCGAGCGGATAGATCGAATTGTAATCGTAGCCGCGAACCGAGCCGCCGCCGCCGGCATAGAAGCGCCGCTCCGGCGGCACGTCGTCGGGGTCGCCGGCGACAGCTTCGAGCCAGCCGCCGCGCAGGCGCGCGGCGAGGGTGAGCCGGTC
>JACMMP010000102.1 GCA_014378995.1 Hyphomonadaceae bacterium | reverse complement strand
CGCCGCCCCCAACGCCGCCGGCGTGGTCGAGCTCGACGCTTCGGTGATGGACGGCTCAACCCGGGACGCCGGCGCGGTCGCCGCTCTGCGCGGCTTCATCTCACCGGTGCGCGTCGCCCGCGGCGTGATGGAGAAAACCGCCCACGTCCTGCTCGTCGGCGATGGCGCCGCGCAATTCGCAGGCGATGAAGGCTTCGAGCGCGTTGGCGATCCAAGCACTTACTACGTTCCTGCAGCGAGCGGTCTGCCCGGCGGCGGCACCATCGGCGCCGTCGCGCTCGACACTGCAGGCCACCTCGCCGCCGCCACCTCCACCGGCGGTTTGCACGGCAAGATGCCAGGCCGCGTCGGCGATACGCCCATCATCGGCGCTGGATGCTGGGCCGACGAGCGCGCCGCCGTTTCCTGCACCGGACTGGGCGAATATTTCATGCGCGTGAACGCCGCCGCCGACGTCTCCGCCCGCATCGTTTATGCCGGCCAAACGCTGGACCAAGCCGCGGCCGGCGTGATCGAAGACGTGCGCAAGCTCGGCGGCTCTGGCGGCCTGATCGCGGTCGATGCACAAGGCAATGTCAGCGCGCCGTTTGCGAGCGAAGGCATGAAGCGGGCGATGGCGTCCTCGTCCGGTCTGCGTGAAGTGAAGACATTTCAATAAAGGTGATCCGATGAACAAGCTGCTCGCCCTCGCCGCCCTCGCCATTCTTGCCGCCTGCGGCACCAGCCCGGCGCAAACCGGCGGCCCACGCACCGATTGGCGCTGCGACGGCGGCGCAGCCTATAGCGCGCGCATTGCAGATAGCGGCGCCGCCGAAATCTTCGCCGGCGGGCGCGTCTACACGCTGGCCGCCTCCGGCGCCCGCTACAGCGACGGCCAAGTCACCTATTCTGGCGACGGCGCCCTCACCGGCGCCGCCGGCGGCCCCTACAACAATTGCCGCCGAGGCTGAACCTATGACCCGCTCCCTCATTCTCGGCGCAGCGTTGCTAGCGCTCGCCGCGTGCCAGAGCGCAAGCAGCATCAACGAAGGCGAACGCCTCAACTGGGCTTGCGCCAACGATAAAGAATTCAGCCTGCGCAGCGTCGATGCTGCGATCGAAATCCACGCCGCCGGCCAAACCCACCGCCTCGAACCCGCCGCCGGCGCGCAAGGCGCACGCACTTTTTCCAATGGCGCCCTCACCTATGCCGAAAGCGGCGGCCGCGCCTCGCTCACCGGCTTTCATGACGGCCCATACGAGAACTGCGCCCGCCAACGCAGCGATTGGTGGCCGGATTTGTGGTGATGCGCGGTTATTTCGGCATTGGGGCCGAGGAAATTTCTAAGCCGATGAATCTGGGCGCGCTGATGCGTACGGCGAACGCGTTCGGCGCAAGCTTCTTCTTCACCATCAATGCGCACCCGAAAGTGCGCGAAGCCTATAATAGCGACACCTCGCGCAGCTTCGAGCATGTGCCGTACTATCCGTGGGACTCAGTCGATGCGATGCGGCTGCCGAAGGGCTGCGCGCTAGTTGGCGTCGAGCTCACGGACGATGCGGTAGAGTTGCCGCGCTTCCAGCACCCGCAAGCGGCTGCTTACGTGCTCGGCCAAGAGCGCGGCTCGCTGTCGCCAGCGCTGCTCTCGCGCTGCGCCCACGTCGTGCAGATCCCGACCAAGTTCTGCCTCAACGTCGGGCTCGCTGGCGCGCTCGTAATGTACGACCGCCTGCTCGCCCACGGAGGCTACCCGGCCCGCCCGATCATGCCAGGCGGGCCGAAGCTGGAAATGACAGAAGCGCTGAAGAAGCGGCTTTGACTAGGCGCCCGGTGGTCGGCGCAGCGCCGGCCAACTCGCGAATGCGAACCAGATCGTGAGAATAAGCGGCGCGATCCACCCAATTAGCGGGATGATCACCGCCAGATTGATCAGCGACAGCGCGCCGTTGAAGCCGGCCTTCGAGAGGATTTTCCACCAAAGGAAGATGTAGAAAATGAAGCACGCCAGCCCGACGATCATGATGACGCCCATCATGGGTCCAAGCGCCGCCATCATGCCTGACGGGTCGTTGTATTCAGAATAATCTTGCATCAATCCCTCCCTGGTGGATGGAAGGAACCTAGGCGCGCGCCGCGCGCGCGGGCAAGCAGAAGCGGAAAACACCTTGTCAGCGTTGGGGATTGCGGCGCCGCACAACCGACCCCATAACCCGCCCGTGACCGCGTCCCTACCCTCCGCCAAGCCAGCGCTCGCTGGCCTGTCCAAGCCAGAGCTGGCCGAGAAGCTTGTCGCCGTCGGCGTCGAGGCGAAGAAGGCCAAGATGCGCGCCGAGCAGCTGTGGCGCTGGATTTACCATTACGGCGTCACCGATTTCGCCGCGATGACCAACGTCGCCAAGGAGCTGCGCGCCACTTTGGCCGAGCACTACACGCTGGCGCGCCCGGAAATCGTCACGCAGCAGATCAGCACTGACGGCACGCGCAAATGGCTGATCCGCCTCGGCCCCGGCGTCGAAGCGGAAGCGGTGTTCATCCCCGGCGTCGGCAAGGCCGGCGCGCTCTGCGTCTCCAGCCAAGTCGGCTGCACGCTGAACTGCACGTTCTGTCACACCGGCACGCAGAAGCTCGTTCGCAATCTCACCGCCGCCGAGATCGTCGCGCAAGTGATGATCGCGCGCGATGCGCTGGCCGAATGGCCGACCGCGGAGCGTCCGCTCAATGACGGCGACCGCCAGCTCACCAACATCGTCTTCATGGGCATGGGCGAGCCGCTCTACAATCTCGATCATGTCGACACCGCCATCGCCATCATCTCCGACGGCGACGGCATCTCCATCGGCCGCCGCCGCATCACCGTCAGCACCGCCGGCGTCGCACCGCGCATCAAGGAACTGGGCGACCGCACTGGCGCCATGCTCGCCATTTCGCTGCACGCCACTAACGACGAACTGCGCAACCAGCTCGTGCCGCTCAACAAAAAGTACAATCTCGAAGATTTGTTCGCCGCGATCCGCGAATATCCTTCGCTCGGCAACGCCAAGCGGGTGACGTTCGAGTACGTGATGCTGAAGGGCGTGAACGACTCGCTGCCGGAAGCGAAAGCTTTGGTGAAGCTGCTGGCCGGCATCCCGGCCAAGATCAATCTGATCCCGTTCAATCCCTGGCCCGGCACGAACTATGAGTGCTCGGACTGGGAAACGATCGAAACGTTCGCCGAAGTACTGAACCGCTCCGGCTATTCCTCGCCGATCCGCACGCCGCGCGGCCGCGACATCCTCGCCGCCTGCGGCCAGCTGCGCAGCGAAAGCGTAAAGCTTCGCGCCAGTGAGCGCTTGAAGGCGGAAGCGGCCCACTAGCGCCAGCGCCTGTACCCAGCGCCTGTACTTGGACAACGCCATGGGCGGTGATAGACGGGCGACGTGAAAACGACGCCGAACGCCGCTGACGCCCAGAACCAGCTAGGCATCGGCCACCTCAACCGAGGCGAGCACGAAAAGGCGCTCAACTGCTTTAAACGAGCGACCAAACTCGATCCGCAATTCGCCGCCGCCCACAACAATCTCGGCGGCGCGCTGGTTGAACTCGGGCGACCCGAAAAGGCTATCGCCAGCTTCAAATCCGCCCTGCAGCTCAACGCGAGCTATGCCCAAGCGCACCAGAATATGGGCGTCGCGTTGCGGATGCTGCGCCGCCATAGCGAAGCGATTTCCCATTTCGAGCGGGCGCTAAGACTAAAGCCGGACGACGCCGACACGCACAACAACCTCGGCATCGCCTTCGCTGAACTCGCGCAATACGAGCAGGCGGCCGCTTGCTATACGCGCGCGTTGGCACTCAAGCCCGATTTCGCTGACGCTCACAACAATCTGGGCAACGCGCTGAAGGCGCAGGGCCGCCTGGACGATGCGATCCCGCGCTACATGCGGGCGCTGCAGATTAATCCGCGCTTCGCCATGGCTTACAACAATCTTGGACTGGCCCTGCGGCAGCTCCGGCGCGCTGATGAAGCGGTCGAGTGTTTCAGCCGTGCGCTGACGCTCAATCCACAATTGGCCGACGCGCATCTCAACCTCGGCGTGGCGTTGGCCGATCTGCGCCGGCCCGAGGACGCCGTCCAGAGCTTCAGCCGCGCGCTTGAAATCCAACCGGAAATGGCGCTTGCACGGGCTCAGCGCATGCACCAGCGCGCGCGCCTGTGCGATTGGGCGGGCCTTGAGGCGGATCGACAATTCGTCGACAAACTCGGCACATCTGGCGGCGTCGTGCCGCCATTCGCCATGCTCTCGCTTGACGATCATCCGATGCGGCAGCGCATTCGGGCCGAGCGCTTTGCCGCTGCGACCTATCCGCCGCGGCCGCGGCCGTCCTTCTTACGTCCCGCGGCGAAGCCGGATCGCCTGCGCATCGGCTATTTCTCGGCAGACTACAGCAACCACGCGACGATGTTTCTGATGGCCGGGCTTTTCGAACATCACGATAGAAGCCGTTTCGCCCTGCACGCCTATTCGTATGGACCCGATGTCAACGATGCGATGCGAGCGCGGGTCAAGAACACGTTCGACGTCTTTCACGACGTGCGCTTGCAGAGCGACGAGGCGATCGCCGAGCTCGCAAGAAGCGAGTCTATCGACGTGGCGGTGGATCTCTCGGGTTACGCGGAGCGTAATCGCGCTGGCGTATTTTGGCATGGCGCGGCGCCCATTCAGATCAGCTATCTGGGTTATCCCGGCACAATTGGTGCGCCGTTTTTCGACTATCTCGTCGCCGACAGAACGCTGATCCCGAACGATACCCGCTCCTGCTACGCTGAGAGCATCATCTACATGCCGCACACTTACCAAGTGAACGACAGCGCGCGGGAAATTTCCGATCGTGTGTTCACGCGGGCCGAGGCCGGGCTGCCGGACCCGGGCTTTGTGTTTTGCAGCTTCAACAACAGCTACAAGATCAGCTCTATCGAGTTCGACATTTGGATGCGCTTGCTCCAGCGCGTCGATGGAAGCGTGTTGTGGCTATTGGGCGGCAACGCGAGCGTGGAGGCCAATCTAAGGAGCGAAGCCGCCAAACGCGGCGTCGATCCAGCGCGCATCGTCTTCGCGAAACCGGCGCCGCTGAGCGAGCATTTGGCGCGGCACCGCCTGGCTGATCTCTTCCTCGACACGTTCAACTACAATGCTCACACGACCGCCAGTGACGCGTTGTGGGCTGGCCTGCCGCTCGTGACTAAGCTTGGCCAATCCTTCGCGGCGAGAGTCGCCGGCAGCCTCCTTACGGCGATCGACATGGCCATGCTGGTGACAGACACCGCCGAAAGCTACGAACGGCTCGCGTTCGAACTTGCAACCGATCCGGCGCGCCTCGGCGCTATTCGCCAAAGACTACACGCGAACCGCGGCGCGGCGCCGCTTTTCGACACGGACTTGTTCGCCCGCCATATCGAAGCCGCCTACGAGCGCACCTATCAAAGATATCTCGACGGCGAGCCGGCAGCGGACTTCGCCATTGATCCCTGAGGCCGAAGCCCTGGCGCATCCGTTTGCATGCCCGGCGCCGCCGCGTTACAGGGCGGCGATGCAAGTCAACGCTCGAATCTGCCGCCGCTCCTCGCACGCGAAAACCGCGCCGTGAGCGCGCCGACTCTCCAAGCACCCGGCGCCACCTTGCGCCCGCTCGAACTCGCGGACGCCGAGGCGCTCTACGCCGCGCACAGCGATGAGGAAACGCACCATTATTGGTCGAGCCCCGCGCACAAAAGTATCGAACAAACCCGCACCTACATTGCTGACACGCTCACCCTGCCCGGCGCGCATGTGTGGGCCATTACGGAAAGCGGCGGCGAAGCGCTCGGCCGCATCGGGCTTTTCGTGGTGCGCGACGGCGTCGGCGAAATCGGCATCATTATGCGCCGCGAAGCCACCGGCCGCGGCCTGGCCTCGAAGGCGCTCACTCTCGTCGTCGCGCACGGCTTCGGCCCGCTCGGCCTTCACCGCATCGCCGCCGACATCGATCCTGACAACACCAGCTCGATCAGCCTCTTCCTCCGCGCCGGTTTTGAGCGCGAGGGCCTCCTGCGCGGCAATTGGAAAACTCATCTCGGCATCCGCGATAGCGTGATCATGGCAAAGCTGCGGGATTAGCGCGCCGCCTCACGCGCCAGCACCGCGTCAAGCGCAGGGTCACGGCGCGCGCGATAAGCCTCGAACGTGAGCGGCGCCGCGATATCGGGATCGAGCGCGGCGACGCGCACGGGATACTGATCCGGCAGCGCGCTCAGCCAAAAGCATTGCTCCAGATCCTCGCACGGCCCGCCGAAATTGTGCCGGCCCGTGGTGAAGCTGACGATCATGGGCGCATTCGGCAACACAAACTGGCCCCCTTCCGACCAAAACGACAAACGGTCCCCAACCGGCGCGCCGACCAATGTCACACGATCGGGCGCGGCCTGCTCGATGGCGGCCGCCGCATGCATGGCCGCCGATAACGTCCATCCGGATATCAACACGTAGACGCGATCGGTTTGCGACGGCAGCTCGCGCGCAAATCGGTAGGTCGAGGTAAAATCGCCGCCGGTATTCATGCGCAGGTCGACGACGACGTAAGCCGGGCGATGCTGCGCGAGCCGTGCTCGTACGTGCTCCAGAAAATCGCCAATAGGCTCGTCGTCAGTATCGCCATTGTGCGAAATCTTGACGTAGAGCCCATCGCCAGCAAGCGCTTCATGCTGAAAGAATGCCGGCGATCGCAAATAGAGCGGCGCAGACTCATCGCGCGCAAGCAGGCTCGCCATCGCGCCGCCGGGCGCCGCGGGATAGAGTAAGCGCGTAGTCGAGCTGATGGGCGCCGCCTGCCCGCGCGCTTCGCCTTCGATGCGCCGCTCAAAGAATTGGCCGTCTGCCGCTACGCCAGAAAACGTAAGAGCCTCCGCCTCGCGCGTCACGCCCGCTGCGTGCAGCAAGCCGGGAGATTCCAGCATCGGCGTCAGCTCTTGGCGGCGCCATTGCTCTGTGCCGCCATTATAGATGCGGATGCGCTGGAACACGTCCTCCACTGCTACGCCGTCAATCGCCTCGATGCGCGCGCCGAGCAGATCGGCGTACGCAGGCGCGGCGCGCAGGACATAAAGCCCATCGGCGAACCAGTAGGTTCGGAGCGGCGCCCGCCGCGTGTTCTTCTCGAACGCCGTGCCGAGTTGGCTGTGCGCGTTGTCGGCCAGCGCCACGATCTCCGCGACGCGCAGCGTGAACTGATCGGGCGTAAGATCGCCTGCGGTGTGACGCAGCTGTTCGGCCAACTCGCGCGCGCGTGCGCGGGCCTGCGGCGTGTAAGCCCGTTCGTATTCCGGATAGGCGGCAAAATACGCCGCGTCCGCTATCCGGCCAGCGCGGGGGTCGTCGAGGCTGGGCGCCGCGGGCGACGGCGGCGGCGGCTGGAACCGCACCGTCAGTTCGCGCTCGAAGCTCGCGGCGTCCAAAGCTGACGGATTTGGGTCCGAACTTGCGGCGCAAGCAGCAACGGCAAGTGCGGCGATCAGAGACAAAGTACGCATATGACGCAGGCTAGCGCGCTTCGACGCCGCTGATCGCCTCAGTACGCCGGTCTGGCGCGCCAATCTTGCGCCCAGCACACATTTCGCGCCAGATTTCGGGCATGGACGCACACGACCGGCACATCGCAGCTTTGCTGCAGACCGACACCCGCCAGAGCGTCGAGCAGATCGCCGAGCAGGTCGGCCTTTCGATTTCAGCGGTGCATCGCCGCATAGCCCGGCTGCGCGAGTCCGGCGCCATTCGCGCCGATGTCGCGGTGCTGGACCCAAAAGCCTTTGGCCTGGGCATGACCTTTATCGTCGAGATCACGCTCGAAAAGGTGCGAGTCGCCGAAGTGAGCGCAATCAAGAAGCGGCTCAAAAGCGCGGCCGAAGTCCAGCAAATCTACAATGTCACCGGCGACGTCGATTTGTTGCTTATCGTCCTTGCGCGCGACATCGAGCACTTCGAGCACATTTCGCGCGAGCTCTTCGCCGCCGACCCGCACGTCCGCCGCTATCGCACCAGCGTGGTGATGGACCGGGTAAAGACCGGCCAAACGGTTTCGGTCGAGATCCCCACTGGCGGCCGCCCGAAGCGCCGTTAGTCCAGAGGTCTAGCGACAACGCCGAAAGCCCATAGCCAGGGGCCATGGGCGAATAGATTTAGGTGTTAAAGGCTGCGGGAACCCGGCTCACAAGCGCGCCGACAACGTCAGTCGAAGTTGGCTTTGAGCGTTTCGTTGGCGGCGGATTTCTTGCGCGCGTTCGCGCGTCTCTGCTCGGCCTGCGCCAGCACGCGCGCGGCGCGGCGCTCTTCGATCGCGGCGCTTAGCAGCGGCAGCAGCTGTTCAGCTTGCTGCCGCTGTTTATCGCTGCCGGATTCCTGCAGGCGAACGGCGTTCGCAAGCAGGCGCTCCAGCTCCTTGTCGGAGAGGTCAGGTATGCGCTGATCCATCTCCATCAGGATTACTCCGCCTTAAGATTGGTCGCGGAGTCACGGCCTTGACGATCGCGTTCGAGTTCGAACGAAACCTTCTGGCCATCAGACAAACCGGACAAACCCGAGCGTTCAACGGCCGAAATGTGTACGAACACATCCTTGCCGCCAGTCTCCGGCGCGATGAAGCCGAAGCCCTTATTCATATTGAAAAACTTTACTGTACCGACAGCCATTGCCGTCTCCTTGGTCAAAACGTCTGCAGGGACCTTCCCCGTCAAACATCGATTTTTCGAAGGGAAACAGCAGACATCCGGCGCGACAGCGAGGATCAAAGCGTCACGCGCCGAGGATCGATGGATAGTACATAGGAGCCCGTTAGCCGAAAGTCCACGAAAAGCTGCTCACGCGTGCTCTTCGTGACTCACGGCCTCCAGCCGGACTTCACTCAGCACGCGGTCGAAGTTTTCCGTCTCGCTCCGAACCCTGTACTGCCTCGGCCCGCCTTCTTTCGGCAAAGCGGTGATTACACGGTAGACACCGTTCGGCGCGCCCGCGGCGCTGGTGCGCAGCACTGCGACGCGCTGCCCTTCGTTGAACTTCGGAGAATTCATAAAACGTCCTCTGTAGAATGCGCCGCAATGCCCGAAAGGGCGCGCCGCCGTGTCGAAATGGAACCCTGGAAGGGAGGCCGGAAGGCGTTCTCGCCGCACTCTCGGCCAGAGTGGCCCTATCCTTAGCCGGAATTCAGCAAGAACGCACGCTTTAAGGCGTCCGAGGCGCACCGGGCCGTTTGACCGACCGCCGCAGACGCCGTCGCTTAGGGCGAACAGCCGATTTCGGCCGCCACCGCGGGTTTCCGCAACGTCGCGCTTGTGGCAATGCTCCGGACGAAAACAGATGGGGGAGCCATGAAAAGGCTTGCTGCAGTCGTTCTGGTGGCGCTCGGCCTTGGCCTTCAGCCGGCGTTCGCTCAGCCGCGTCCAGCGCCCCCGCTCAGCGCGGAATCCTTCACCCATGGTCCCGCGATTTGGTCCGCGGCGCTCTCGCCTGATGGCCGTTATGTCGCAGCGATCCAGGACTCATCGCTGGGCGACGCGCTCACCATCATCGACTGGCGGACGGGCGTGGCGCGCCCCACCCAACTTGCGCGCACCGACCGGTCGCTTTTCCTCGACTGGGTCGGCTGGAGGAACGACGATCGGGTCGTGTTCGCGCTGCGCCAACGCGCCCTCTTCAACGGCGATGAGTTCGACACCACGCGCATCTACGCTTCCGGGCGTGAAGGCGGCGACCTCACGCTCATGTTCGGCGGCGAGCGGCAACGGCTGGCCTCCCGCTACGTCTCGGTCGATCTGATCGGCGCTCCAAGAGACGACGAGGAGCACATCCTCCTCGGCGCCTACGCGCAGCACGGCTACACGGTCTTTCGCACCAATGTGACGACCGGGCGCGTCAGCGAGGTCGTCGATTACGCGGATTTCGACACGGTGCAATTCATCATCGACGGCCGAGGCTATCCGGTCATGCGCATCGACTCGCTGTTCGATGGATCGGGTTGGCGGATCTATCGCCGGCCGAGCGGTGAACGGCAGTGGACACTTGCGCATGAAGTGCGTAGGTCGGCCTCCTCCGAGAACCGCGACTTTTCCCCGCTCGGTCCCGGCCCTGGCGAGGGTCAAGTCTATGTCGCAGCGCGCGCGCCGGATCAGGAATTCCAATCCATCTACCTTTACGACACCGCAACCGGCGCCCTTGGCGCGCCGGTGTTCGCGCATCCAAGCGCGGACGCCGGCATCGCGTGGATCGATGAAAACGACAATTCAGTCGTCCTCGGCTGCGCCGAGCTGCAGCGCTGGCAATGCCGCGCCCTTCGTCCGGAAATCCAACCCCATTTCGACGCTATCAACGGCTTCTTCGAAAGCGACGCGGACATCCTCCTCCACGGCATGTCGCGCGACGAGCAGTTTTGGCTGATCTCCGCGACCGCGCCGCATTTGCCCAGCGCGCTTTATGTCTACGATGTCGCCGCGCGGCATCTGACGTTCGTCGCATCCAGTCAGCCCCGGCTGCGGCAAGAGGAATTGGCGCGCACACAGATCGTGAATTATCAGAGCCGGGACGGCGTCGCGCTCTGGGGCTATCTCAGCACGCCGGCTGGCGCGGGCCCGCACCCGCTCGTCGTCATGCCGCACGGCGGTCCGGAAGCCCGCGATTCCTACGCCTACAATTTCTACGTCCAGTATTTGGCTTGGCGCGGCTATGCGGTGTTTCAACCCAATTTCCGCGGCTCCGAGGGATCGGGCCGGTCGTTCGCCGCCGCCGGCTATGGCCAATGGGGCCGCCGCATGCAGGACGATATCACGGATGGCGTTCAGCATTTGATCGACACCAACGTTGTAGACCGTGAACGCATCTGCATCGTCGGCGCGTCCTATGGCGGATACGCGGCGCTGGCCGGCGCCGCGTTCACGCCGGACCTGTACAAGTGCGCAATCTCGATCGCCGGCGATTCCGACCTCATAGCCATGCTGAACGCTGAACGGCGCGAGGAAGGCCGCGGCTCTTGGGCGTACGCCTATTGGCGTCGCCTAGTCGGCGATCCCAGTGAGGATCGCGATGCGCTGATCGCTGTCTCACCCGCTCGGCAAGCCGGCAACGTTCGCGTCCCCGTGCTGCTCATTCACGGCGAGGACGACACCGTCGTGCCGCTCGAACAATCGGAGCTGATGCGCGACGCCCTCACCCGCGCGGGTCGGCCCGTCGAGTTGATCACCATCGATGACGCCGGGCACAGCTGGGGCAGCTGGCGGCGCGAGGACCGTCAGCGCCTACTCGAAGAGACCGACCGTTTTCTCGCGCAGCACATAGGGCCGCGCTGAAACCGCTCACACCGTCTCGATCAGCCGTGCGCTGCGCAAGCCGGCTGCGGACTGCGCCCGCGCTTTGTGGCTGCGGATCTCCTGCACCAGTTCGAGCGCGGTCTTTTTCAGCGGCGGCAACTCGGCGGCGCTCAAGCCAAGCGGCGTCACCCGGTCGCCCCAGCGCACCAGGTGCGCGCACACCGTGAGCCCGGCGCCGAACGCCGGCAGCAGCACCAGTGCGCCAGGCTTCATGCGCCCCTCTTCCAAAGCTTCCGCCAGCGCCACCGGCACGGTGGCGGCGCTCATATTGCCGTAGCGCTCGACCGTCAGCATCACCTTGTCCATCGGCACGCCGCTGCGGCTGACGACCGCTTCGATGATGCGCAAATTAGCTTGATGCGGCACGACGAGATCGATCTGGTCCGGCGTCACGCCGCATTTCTTCATCACCGCCTGGCTCGCCTGCACCATGCCCTGCACGGCGCGCTTGAAGATTTCCTGGCCGTCAAAATCCCATTCGGTGTCGCCCGACATGACGTTGCGATTAGTGTAAGCGGTGCCCATGCCGCGCACGCGCAGCGTCTGGCGCGCGTCGGCAAGGCAGCCGAGCTGTTCGCCGAGCACGCCCTCTTCCTTATCGCTCGCCTGCACGACAACAGCCGCACAGCCATCGCCGAACAACACCGCGACGTTGCGATTGTCCCAATCCATAAACGGCGAAATGATTTCGACGCCGATCACCAAAGCCGTCTTCACCACGCCGGTGCGGATCAGCGCCGTTGCCGTCGACAAGCTGTAGAGAAAGCTCGTGCATGCGGTGTTCACGTCCATCGACGCGGCCTTCGTCGCGCCCAGCGCCGCCTGCACGCCCGACGCCGAATTGGGCACCTGCTCATCAGCGGAACAGCTGCCATAGACGATGAGTTCGACATCGGCAGCATCCACGCCCGCGCACGCCAAGGCGCGCCGGGCCGCGACTACCGCCATCTCCGTGGCGGAGACGTGCGAAATGCGCCGCTCCTTCATGCCGGTGCGGCTGGTGATCCATTCATCGCCAGTGTCCAGGAAGGTGGAAAGATCGGCGTTGCTCAGCACCGCCGGCGGCATGCATTTGCCCCAGCCCGTAATCGCGGCGTAAGTCATCAAAAATCCCTTATGCTTGCGCTACCGCTAGCAATCCCACGCCGCGCCGTCATCAGACAAGCTCACGCCGCTGCCGCTTCGAGGTTATCGCCCATGAGAACGTTCGCCGCCATCGCACTTGCAGCATGTCTCGCCGCCTGCACCGCCGAGCAAGCGCCCGCGCCGCCAGCGCCCGCCGCGCCGGAGCAAGCGCCAAACGCAAACGCCCTCACCGCCCAAGGCTGGGGGCCGCTCCGCATCGGCATGACTGTAGCTGAGATCACTGCGGCGCTTGGCCCCGACGCCGACCCGGACTCCGTCGGCGGCGCCGATCCCGCCCAGTGCGATCAATACCGCCCCGAGCGCGCGCCTGAAGGCATGCTCTTGATGGTCGAGCAAGGCCTGCTCACGCGCATTTCGCTGATCAACGAAAGCCCGCTCAAAACCGATCGCGGCTTCGGCCTTGGCGACAGCGCCGCCGCCATCAAAGCCGCCCACGGCGCCAGCGCAACATCTACGCCGCATCGCTATGCGGAGGCGCCGGCCGAATACATCGCGGTGTGGACCAACGCGCAACCCGGCCCCGGCGGTTACGTGCAAGACCCGAACGCGCGCGGCATCGTTTACGAAACCGGCGCCAACGGCATCGTCCAAACCATCCACGCCGGCGGCCCAAGCATCCAATACGTCGAGGGCTGCTCCTAGTCTCGCGCGCTTAGATCGTTATGGATCGTGGTCGCCGCGATCGCCGCGTGCCCGAACGCAACGGCGATCTGATCCAGCGCATGCACCACATCGCCCGCGGCGAACGCGCCGGTGACATTGGTGCGCTGATGCTTGTCCGCCTCGATGGTCCGCTCCGCCGCGAGCATTACGCCCAATTGATGCGCCAGCGCCGTCTGCGGCTCGACGCCGAGGCAGGCGTAAAGCGTGTCGAAGCGTTTGATCTCGCCGCTCGTCAACGCCACCTCCACGCCGCCCTCCCCGCACCGCACCTCGCGGGCGACGCAGTGTTGCGCGTCGACGCCGCCCAACGCGGCTGACGCCGCTTCGCTATCGGCGATCAGTTCGATCCGATCTGAGTACGTGCGCAAGAATTCCAGCTCCGAAGCCCCGCGCGCGCAATTGGTGAGCACGGCGATGCTTTTGCCCGACACCTCGTAGCCGTCGCAGATCGGGCAATAGCGGATCAATCCGGCGCGCACCGCCTCATCGTGCCGCTCGACACGCGGCTCCACGTTGGTGACGCCAGTGGCGAACAACACCGCATCGCCCGCGAACGCGCCCACATTGGTTTCGAGCGCAAAGCCCGCTTCATGCTTGCGCACCCCGCTCGCCGCAGCGCTCACGATCTCGGCGCCGTAGCGCGTCGCATGCAGCCGCAAACGCTGCAGCAGCTCCTCGCCCTCGATACCGTCTGGAAAACCCGGCGTATTTCGCGTGCGCGGGATCAGCGCAGCGCGGCTGCGGCCGCCATCGATGATGACCACGCGCCGGCGAAAGCGCGCCAGATAAACACCCGCCAACAAGCCCGCCGGCCCGCCGCCCACAATGATCGCTTCGAACCGCTCCGCCATCGGCGCTCTCCTCAACGCAAGCAACAAGCGCAGCCCACAAAAACGGTTCCGCGCGCGGCATCTTCCGGGGCCGCAATGACCTCACGCGGCGAGTCCCAGCGCCCGACTCATGCTAAGCAGCCGCGATGCAAGCAGCCGCTCAAGCCACCGCCATCATCCTCGCCGGCGCATCGCTGGGCTGGATCATGCTGTTCTCGTTCGTGGTCGCGCCCGTCGCGTTCAAGACCTTCGACGCCGGCCGCGCCGAACGGCTGGTAAAACACGTTATGAACGCCGGCCACGGCATCCTTGGCCTGATCGCATTGCTCTCGGCCGTCGCCGCCTTGACGGCGGGCGCTGTCGCCGGCGGGGCCGTTGCCGCGGTCGCTGGCGTGTTCGCTTTCATGTGCAAATTCGCCCTCGCTCCGCGCGAGGATAAGCCGCTGAAAGGCCACCGCGTGCTGAAGACGGCGCGCATCGTCGCCTCCGGCCTCACCGCCTTCATCGCCCCCGTACTGATCGCCGCGATCGCGCTGACGCTGATGGGGATCTGAAATCGGCCGGGATCGACAAGAAACTTTAAGCCGCCTCGATCGCCTTGCCTTGTTCGAGCGCGCGTTCGGCGCGGGCGATCCAGGTGGCGACGTCGTCCTCGGTCGGCGCGGGCGCCGAACCCCAAGCGCGCTGGCCGGCGTCGGACAAGCCCCAGCGCGCGACGCCGTCGCAGAGCTCGGTCGCATCCATCTCGATCAGCTCTTCCGCCGTCGTCACGCCGCACGCCACCAGCGCCTGCGCCTCGCGCGATCTCAGCCCCGGCACCGTGCATGCGAGCAGCGCTTGCGCCTGCCAATCGCGGATCACTTGCGCGGAGATGTGGCCCGCATCGATTTTACTCTCGCCTTCGTCGGCATTCAGCGCCAACAGATCGGCGATCGTCTTCACGCCCACCGCCTCTAAGCGCTTTGCCGTCTTTGGCCCGATCGAAGGCGCTTGAACCACCGGCGCTTTCTCGTGCAGCGTCGTCTTCGGCAGCGTCTTGTCGCGCTTAGCCAACGGCGCGCCGATCGGAAGTTCGCGCGGCAGCGGCGGCGCCTTCAGCTTTTGCGGCTTTTCCAACGCAGGGGGCGCCGCATCGTTCGCCGGCGTCTCTGGCTTGGGCGGATCGAGTTCGATCACTTTCGGTTTTGGCTTCTCGGCCTTTGCGGCGGGAGCTTTTTTCTCATCAATGGCGGGCGCCGCGGCAACCGCCGGCTTCACGGCTTGCGCCGGCTTCACGGGCTGCGCGTT
>JACMMP010000101.1 GCA_014378995.1 Hyphomonadaceae bacterium | reverse complement strand
TCCGCACGCTGACAGCTCCCCCGAACGGTGGAGCACGGCGCGTCGCTGCTGGGGGAGTAAACCAATGAACCGAGCAGAGCGTCTCCGCGCACTCAACGCCGAAATGGCCAAGCGCATCCTGATCCTGGACGGGTCGATGGGCGCTTATCTGCAGGGCTTCGGGCTCACCACAAACGATTTTCACGGCACCCGTTTCATTGAGCACCCGATGTCGCTGAAGGGCGATAATGATTTGTTGGTGCTGACGCAGCCTGAGATCATCACCAAGGTGCACGAAGGCTATCTCGCCGCCGGCGCCGACATTATCAGCACCAACACTTTCAACGCCACCGCGATTAGCCAGGCCGAGTACGCACTGGAAGACGTGGTGTACGAAGTGAACGTCGAAGCGGCGCGGCTGGCGCGCGAGGCGTGCGATCGCGCCGAGGCTGACGGGCGTCCTCGCGCCGTAGCTGGCGCGCTGGGGCCGACGACAAAGCTCTTGTCGATGTCGCCCGAAGTCGGCGATCCGGGGCGGCGCGACAGCGATTTCGACGCGATGGCGAAAGGCTATGAAGAGCAGACGCGGGGCCTCATCGAAGGCGGCGCTGACTTGCTGCTGATCGAGACGATTACCGATACGCTGAATGCGAAGTCGGCGCTGTGGGGGGCGTGGGCGGCGTTCGACAAAACCGGCGTCGAGCTGCCATTGTGGCTCAGCGGCACCATCACCGATCGCTCGGGCCGCACGCTCTCGGGGCAGACGGTGGAGGCGTTCTACAATTCCGTGCGCCATGCCAATCCGTGGGCGGTGGGTCTGAACTGCGCGCTCGGGCCGTCCGAGATGCGCGCCTTCCTCGCCGATCTCGCCCGCGTGGCGGAATGTCCGGTCAGCGCCTACCCGAACGCTGGCCTGCCGAACGCTATGGGTGGCTACGACGAGACGCCGCATTCGATGGAAGAGCATTATTCCGAGTGGGCGCGCGCCGGCTTGCTCAACATCGTCGGCGGCTGCTGCGGCACGACGCCGGAGCACATCACCCACATGCTGCACGCGGTTGCAGGCGTGAAGCCGCGCGCGATGCCGGCGCGGGACACGCGAATGCGGCTGGCTGGGCTCGAACCGTTTACGGCGGTGGCATAATGACTTGGCGACATCGAACGGACCTCTGGTATGGCAGCTTGTTGCTGCGTCCAGTTCCGGATTCCGAAAATGCTCAATTCGGCGGCGCTTATGTTTCGTTCGTGGTGCTGGCCGCGGACCTCAAAGAAGCTCTCGCCGAACTCGCCGCCGCCGTAGCGAAAGAGCAATGGCAAGCAACTTCAGTTGAGACAATGAAACGCGCCTGGGATTATCACAACGACGAAGTTGCCGACGATATCATCGCGCGGAGTCCAAGCTGGTTTGAGCTCATCGAAACAGCAGAGCGGGTTGGCTTGGCGCTTGGGCCGATTCACGGCTTCCGTGTCGACAAGCGGCTTATCTGATTATGCCCGAAAGCTCCAACCCTTTCGCAAACTTCGTCATCGTCGGCGAGCGCACTAACGTCACTGGCAGTGCGAAATTTCGTAAGCTTATCGAGGCGGACGATTATGCCGGCGCGCTGGTGGTCGCGCGTCAGCAGGTGGAATCCGGCGCCAATGTGCTGGATGTCAATGTCGACGCGGCGATGATCGATGGGCCGGCGGCGATGAAGCGCTTCCTGAATCTCATCGCCTCAGAGCCTGACATCGCCAAGATTCCGCTGATGATCGATTCATCCAAATGGGAGGTGATCGAGGCGGGGCTGAAATGCGCGCAGGGCAAGTCGATCGTGAACTCGATATCGCTGAAGGAAGGCGAGGAGGCGTTCCTGCTGCACGCCCGCAAAGTCCGCCGCTATGGCGCCGCGGCCGTGGTGATGGCGTTCGACGAGCAGGGGCAGGCCGACACGGCCGCGCGTAAAATCTCGATCTGCACGCGCGCCTATAATCTGCTGCTCGAACACGGCTTCCCGCCCGAAGACATCATCTTCGACCCCAACATCTTCGCCGTCGCCACCGGCATCGAAGAACACGCCAACTACGCCAAGGATTTCTTCGAAGCGACGGCCTACATCCGCGCCGAGCTGGCGCACGCGCACGTTTCCGGCGGCGTTTCCAACGTCTCGTTCTCGTTCCGCGGCAACGAGCCGGTGCGTGAGGCGATGCACGCGGTGTTCCTCTATCACGCCATCCGCGCCGGCATGGACATGGGCATCGTCAACGCCGGCTCGCTGACGTTGTACGACGATGTCGAACCGGAATTGCGCGAGCGCGTCGAGGACGTGCTGCTCAACCGCCGCGACGATTCAACCGAGCGCCTGCTGGAAATCGCCGAGCGCGCCAAGGCTGGCGGCAAAAAGAAGGGCGAGGAGCGCGATCTTTCGTGGCGCCAAAAGCCGGTGAACGAGCGCCTAGCGCACGCTTTGGTGCACGGCATCAACGAATTCATCGTCGAGGATACCGAGGCCGCGCGCCTGGAAGCGACACGCCCGCTGCATGTGATCGAAGGGCCGCTGATGGACGGCATGGGCATCGTTGGCGACCTCTTCGGCGCGGGCAAGATGTTCTTGCCGCAAGTGGTGAAGTCGGCGCGGGTGATGAAGCAGGCGGTCGCCTATCTCTTCCCGTACATGGAAGAGGAAAAGCTGCGCACCGGTATGGCCGGCAAATCCAACGGCAAGATCGTGATGGCGACCGTGAAGGGCGACGTTCACGATATCGGCAAGAATATCGTCGGCGTCGTTCTGCAGTGCAACGGTTACGAGATCGACGATCTCGGCGTCATGGTGTCGTGCGAAAAAATCCTGGCGCGCGCCAAGGAGATCGGCGCCGATGCGATTGGGCTCTCGGGGCTGATCACGCCTAGCCTCGATGAAATGGTGTTCGTCGCCAGCGAAATGCAGCGCACCGGCATGACGCTGCCTTTGCTGATTGGCGGCGCCACCACGTCGCGCACGCACACGGCGGTGAAGATCGCGCCCGTATATTCCGGGCCGACCATCTACGTCACCGACGCTTCGCGCGCGGTGCCGGTGGTGCAGAAGCTGCTCGGCAAGGAGCGCGACAAATTGGTGTCGGAGACGAAGGCGGATCAGACTGAGGCGCGCGAGAGCTATCTCGCCGGCCAGGACAAGCGCCCGCGGCTGCCGATCGCGAAGGCCCGGCAGCGCGCGCCGAAGCTCGACTACGCGCCAGTGAAGCCCAGTTTCCTCGGCGTGCGCGCGTTCAATGATTTTCCGCTGGCGGAGTTGTTGCCTTACATCGATTGGACGCCGTTCTTTGCGTCATGGGATCTAGTCGGGCGCTACCCGGCGATCCTGGAGGACGACATCGTCGGCGAAGCAGCGCGCAATCTTTACACCGACGCGCGCGCGATGTTGGATCAGCTGGTGGCGGAGAAGTGGGTGAAGGCCTCCGGCGTCATCGGCTTCTGGCCGGCCAACCGCGACGGCGACGACATCGTGTTGTGGCGCGATGAGACACGGACCGGCGAACTCGCGCGGCTGCATACATTGCGCCAGCAGATGGATAAAGGCGAAGCGAAGGGCAATCTCGCGCTCTCGGATTTCATCGCGCCGAATGGCGCGCCGGATTATGTCGGCGGCTTCGCGGTGACGGCGGGGATCGGCGAAGAAGATGTCGCCATCCGCTTCCGCCGCGCCAATGACGATTACTCCGCCATCCTCGCGCAAGCTTTGTGCGATCGCTTGGCCGAGGCGTTCGCCGAGGCGATGCACGCGAAAGTGCGGCGCGAGCTGTGGGGCTATTCCAAGGACGAGGCGCTCGGCTACGACGAATTTCTCGAGGAGAAATATCGCGGCATCCGTCCAGCGCCCGGCTATCCGGCGCAGCCCGATCACACCGAGAAGCGCACCATTTTCGATTTGCTCGACGCGCAAAAGCACACCGGCATGGATTTGACCGAGAGCATGGCGATGACGCCGCCGTCGTCAGTGAGCGGGCTCTATCTCGCGCATCCGCAAGCGGAATATTTCGGCGTCGGCCGCATCGACCGCGACCAAGTCGCCGACTACGCGCGGCGCAAGGGCTGGGAGTTGGCGACGGCTGAGCGCTGGCTCGCGCCGATCCTGGCGTACGATCCGCTGATTGCGAAGGCGGGGTAGGGGAGTGATCGCACGACGCACATGGGAAGAGACGTGCTCGCTACTTAGAGAGCGAGGCTACATCGGCGAAGAGCCGTTTGACATGGGGCCGGCCGAACCCAAGATTCCAGATCGAATGCCACATCCCAGCGACGACGGGCTTGAAGGCCTTTACCTCTACAAGGCGGGGCTCGAACCAGGCACAGACTTTTCGAATCTTGAGCTACCAAGGATGTTTATCGGTCGATCGCGGATAGAGGGTGCGTCGTTCCAGAACACAAACCTCTTTGAGTCCTGGTTTTGCTGGAACAACTTCATTGATACCGATTTTACCGATGCAGATTTGCAAGGTTGCGATCTGCGTGCGTCGGAATTTGAGCGCGTTCCGTTCCGTCGCGCCAATTTGTCAGGCGCCGACCTACGGCGTTCCTTCTTCGAGAACTGCGATTTCGAAGGCGCGCGGATGGTCGGGGCACGGTTGGCTAGACGGCAAGCTGGTGGTCTACGACTTTCAGCGAGCCAGATGGCCGAGGTTTCTTGGAGCGAAGAAGACGGCCCGGAACCTGACGGCGGCTAGGCATTTCGTCCGCCGCAGCGCAGCATCGGTCGCAATTTGGTGGCCGGGATCGCGCGCGCGCTCTAGGAAGAGCCCCTAATCTCGGGGACATCCATGAAACGCTTCATCTCGCTCTTCGCCGCCGCGCTGGCGCTTGCGGCTTGCGCCACGTCTTCGGCGCCGCAAGGGCAGTCCGGCGCGCTCGAAGTCGCGCCGCTGCGCTACACGATGCGGACACTGCCGAACGGATTGCGTGTCTATGCGATGCCGGACGCCAATACCGCAAACGTCTCGGTGCAGGTCTGGTACGATGTCGGCTCTGTCGATGACCCCGAGGGCCGCTCGGGTTTCGCGCACTTGTTCGAACACATCATGTTCAAGTCGACGCGCAACATGCCGGAGCAATTCTTCGACCGGCTGACGGAAGATGTCGGCGGCTTCAACAACGCCTCGACCTATGACGATTTCACCAATTATTACGAAGTGGTGCCGGCCAACCATTTGCAGCGCGTGTTGTGGGCAGAGGCCGATCGCATGGGTTCGCTCGTCGTCAACGAGGAGAGCTTTTCGTCCGAACGCGACGTGGTGAAGGAAGAGCTGCGCCAGCGCGTGCTCGCTTCGCCGTACGGGCGCCTGTTCTATCTCTATCTGAACCAAACCAATTACACCGTGCATCCGTACGGGCGCCCCGGCATCGGCTCGATCGAAGATCTCGACGCCGCTACGGTGGCGGATGTGCGCGCCTTCCACGCCACCTATTATCGTCCGGACAACGCCGTTCTCGTCGTCGCAGGCAATTTCAATCAAGCTGAGCTCGACGCTTGGGTCGATCAGTATTTCGGCGACATCTCGCGTCCGAACCGCCCGATCCCGCGCGATTACCCGACCGAGCCGGAACGCACGGCGGCGCGCGAGCACACCGTCTATGCGCCGAACGTGCCGCTGCCGGCGGTGATGATCTCCTATCCGCAACCGGCCGCGACCAGCCCGGACATTCCGGTGCTGATGGTGCTCGACGCGATCATGTCGAACGGCAATTCCTCGCGGCTTTATGAATCGCTGGTCTACGAGCAGCAGATCGCCGCGCAGGTGTTCACCAATCTCGAAGCGACGCAGGACCCCGGCGCCTACGGCATCTTCGCCATTCTCTCCGAAGGCCAGACCGCCGATTCCGGCGTGACGGCGCTCTCGGCGCAGATCGCGCGCATGCGCGACGAGCCGGTCAGTCAGGCCGAGCTGGACGAAGCCAAGAACGAGATCGTCACCGCGACCATCTCGAACCGCGAAACCGCCTATGGCCGCGCATTCGAATTGGCCGACGCCGTCATCCGCTATGGCGACGCCGAATACGCCGACCGCTTGCTCGCTGCGATCCAAGCCACCACCGCCGCCGATGTGCAGCGCGTGGCGCGAACGATCCTCAACGATCAGCGCCGCGTCGTGGTGCGTTACTTGCCGGAGCAGGATGGCGCCACCGGCGACACGATCGAGACATCGCCAACCATCCAGGCGCGCCAGCTCACAATCCCGCAATCGGAAATCCCGATTTATACGCTCGCCGCCGAAGGCCAGCGTGAAGCGCCGCCCTCCGCCGGCACGCCGGTCGATGCGCGCATCCCCGCGGCGGCACAGCGCACGTTGGCGAACGGCCTTCGCGTCATCGTCGCCCCGAACCGTGCTCTGCCGCTGATCAGCGCCGACCTTCGCGTCGCCTCCGGCGGCAGCGCCGATCCGGCCGAGCGCGCGGGCCTTGCCGGCATCACCGGCGATCTTCTAACGCGCGGCACCACGACGCGCAGCGCAACTGAGATCGCGCGTCAGATAGAGTCGCTCGGCGCGAGCATCAGCTCGGGCGCGGGCGTCGATTCATCGGCGGTGTCGCTGATGACGCGCTCGGACCGCTCGGCCGAAGCCTTCACCGTCTTTGCGGACGTGACGCGCAATCCAGCCTTCGCACAGCAAGAGCTGGAGCGAGCGCAGCAAGAAGCGCTCGACGGCTTGCAAGTGGCGCTCAGCCAGCCTGGCTCGATCGCCAGCTTCGCGATGACGCGCGCCATCTATGGTGAAGCGCCCTACGGCGCCATCGCCTCGCCGCGCAGCATCGGCGCCATCACGCGCGAAGACATGGGCGGCTATCACCGCACCTTCTGGCGCCCGGATAACGCCGTGCTCGTCATCACTGGCGATGTGTCGGCGGAAGAGGGCTTTGCGTTGGCCGAGCAGCATTTCGGCGATTGGGCCCGTCCCGCCGCCGCATTGCCAACGCGTCCGGACGCCTCCGCCTACGCCGCGCCGGCGCGCACCATTGTCGTCGACTTGCCGGACACCGGCCAGGCGGCGGTGCTGATGGGCCTCCGCGGCGTCGCGCGTACCGATGCGGATTACTTCCCGCTGCTGGTCGCCAACAACGTCCTCGGCGGCGGCTACTCGGCGCGTCTCAACTCCGAGATCCGCATTCGCCGCGGTCTCTCCTACGGCGCAGGCTCCAGCCTCTCGGCCCGCATGGCGCCAGGACCCATCGTCGCTTCGGCGCAAACGCGCAACGATGCGGCGGTGCAAGTCTACGAATTGATGCGCGCCGAGATCGACCGCATCGGCGACGCGCCGACGCCGGAGAGCGAACTCACCGCCCGCAAAGCGGTGCTGATCGGCTCGTTCGGCCGCAGCGTCGAAACGACGGCGGGCTTGGCCGGCCAAATCTCGACGCTGGCGCTCTACGGCCTGCCGCCCGAGCGGCTCGGGACCTACGTCGCCGACATCACCAACGTCACGCCGGCCCAGGCGCAAGCCGCGGCCGCCCGCTACTTCGACCCGGACGCGGCGGACGTGGTCGTCGTCGGCGATGCGCAGCATTTCTACAGCGGCCTGCGCCGCGTGCGCCGCAACGCCGAACGCATTCCGGCAGCGGAACTGAACCTGGACGAGGAATCGCTTCGCTAATCGCCGGCAGCGTCACGCCAGATTGCGTGACGCTGCCGGCGACTCAGTCAATCTTCGCGGCTTGGCCGGACAGAACCTCTTTCGGATCGGCGCTGCCGCGCTTGCAGTGTGCACCCTGTCGTTTGCGGCGGGCGTGGCCGGCGACTTGGCCGAACCGCCGCGGTCCGGCGTCCGCGTCGTGATGCGCATCCCGCCGGAATTGCCCGAAGATACGGTCCGGGCCGGCCCGATGGCGCAAGTCATGACCCAAACCGCCTCAGCTGCGGTGGTCGCCCGGCCACCCCGGCAATTGCGACCCGATGCCCCGGTCGTGGAGCTGCGGGACGTCGTCCAGGTGAAACCGCGCGCGGTCCTCATCCATGCTGGCGCTAAACCGGACCCGGATCGCGCGCCCAAGCCCGTCGCCGCCTAATAAAGTGCGGCTTTGCCGCCACACGGTCGCAGAGTGGCTGCAACACGCCAAAAAAGCGCCTAGGTCACAGCGCTCTTCTCCTTGCCGATGAGCCATTCCAGCGAAGCGAGTCAGAAGGGGCGTGGCGCCGCGGCGCTGGCCGCTGCGCTTGCTTTGGCCGCGCCTGGCCTGGCCGCCGCTCAGGACCGCGCCACCGCCCCGGTTCAGGGCCTCTACGCCAACGCCTCCAACGCCACCCGCTATTCCACGCCCGACGGCGCCGTGCGCTTCGTGCTCGACCGCACCGGCGGCCGCGCCGCTTTGGTCCGCTTCGAGGGCGATCCGGAAGTCCACGTGCTGCGGCCGGTGATGGCGGCTGGCGGCGGCGAAATTTACCGGACCGAGGACGGCGCCTTGATGCTGCGCATCACCCCGCACGGCGGCATCATCGTTTACACCCGCGCCCTCCGCACCGGCGCGCCGGCGTCGGAAGAAGCGCGCGTCGCGCCGCTCACGCCCGAAGCCGTCGTCTTTGCCGACATGCAGGAGCGCTTCCGCCGATTGCAGATCAGCGCGCGCCGCAGCGTCGGCGCACCCGTCACGTTCACCGTGCCCGCGCGCATGTCGGCGCCCGCGGCGGGTGTTGTCGTGGACGCCGCCGAGCGCGCGACAGAAGGCCTGGCCGCTGCGCCGATGACGAGCGTACGGCGCGTCATCATCACGTTCGGCCCGCAGCCCCGCGTCGCGGTGCGCGGCGACCAGCTTCATATCCAGGTCGCCCCGCAGCTTGGCTACGCCGGCCGTCCGTCCTCCAACACGATCCGCAACGTCGTAACCGGCGAAGTGCAAGGCCCCCAGCAATAAGTCGCCGCCGAAGAGGCGGTTTTTTACAGGCTAAACGGGCGAGATCTGACCCGATGCGCCTCGATCACGTGCACCGCGCCCGTGACGCTGTCGCCAAGACGCATAAGCTCTGCTGCGACACGTACCGCTTCCGCCGAAACATCGGCTTCATCGAAAGCGACGATGACGACACCAATCGCTCTCGCGAAGCCGCGCAAGGCAAGCTCGGCGATATCGTAGTCACGCGCTACGACGATGCGCCCATCCGCGAAGGCGGCTTCCATGACCTTGTCGTCTGTGCTGTTGACCGCGAGCACGTCTCGTTGCGCCACAACATCAAATCCGTGAGCGCACAGCGCTGCTGCCAAAGCCGGCGACACACTCGCATCAAGGAAAAGGCGCATCCTTACTTAGCGTCGGCGAGGCCGTCGTGACGCACGAGGTCAGCGGCGTACGCGGTCGCCGCCAGCACGTCTTCTCGCGTCAGCTCCGGGTACTCTGCCGCCACCTGATCCGCGGATAACCCGGCCGACAAACGCCGCACTATCACCTCGACGCTGATCCGCGTGCCCGTGATGCAAGGCTTGCCGAACAGCACCGTGGGATCGCGGGTGATACGGTCGTGGGACATGATCCAAACTAGCCCGTGTCAGCCGCATTCGCTAGCCCTTGAAGGTGTCCTTGCGCTTGCGCACTTCGGCGAACGCTTCCCAATCTGCGGCCCCCGCTAGACCTAGCGGCGCTTTGAGCTGCGGCGCGCGCAGGAAGGGGTTGGTTTCCTTCTCCGTCCTGAGCGTCATCGGCACCGTGGGCTGACCCGTCGCCCGCAGCCGATCGATTTCGGCCACGCGCGCAGCCAAAGCTGCGTTGTTAGGATCGACCGTCACGGCGAAGCGCGCGTTCGCTTGTGTGTATTCGTGCGCGCAATAGAGCGTCGCCGCATCCGGCAACGCGGCAATCTTCTGCAAGCTGGTCCACATTTGCTGCGGCGTGCCTTCGAACAGGCGCCCGCATCCCAGCGCAAACAGCGCATCGCCCACGAAGGCGACGTTCTCGGCGTCGAACACATAAGCAATGTGCCCCAGCGTGTGGCCGCCGACGTCGAGAACGCGCGCCTCTGCGCTTCCGAGCGCAATCGTTTCGCCTTCGACGACGATGCGGTCCGGCGCCGTCCCGATCCGCTCCACTTCCGCTGGGCCAGTCACCACCGCGCCGGTCGCCGCCTTGATCGCGGCGTTGCCGCCGGCGTGGTCGGGGTGCCAGTGCGTGTTCCACACATCGCTGATGCGCCAGCCCTTCGCCTGCGCTTGGCGCAGGATCTCCGCGGCGTCAGGCGTATCGATTGTCGCCGTCGCGCCGCTGGCGGGATCATGGACGAGAAAGCCGTAATTGTCGGACAGGCAGGGGAATTGATTGATTTGAAGCATGATGGGGATTGGGGCTCGGGATTGGGGGATTGGGGATTTTGGTTAGGACCAAACGGGCGCAATCACTAGATTACGCCTCCATCCTCCAATCCCCAATCCCGAGCCCCTAATCTCCCATGCGCGTCGATGTCCTAGCTCTGCAGCGCTTTTACGCCTCGCCGCTCGGCGAAGCAGCTTGGCGCGCAGCCTCGCGCCGGCTGGCGGCTCTGTGGCCGAGCACGGACGGGCTCGACATATTGGGCGTGGGCTACGCGTCGCCTTATCTCGCCCGCTTTCGCGATGCGCGCCGCGCCGTGGCGATGATGCCGGCAGCGCAGGGCGCCGAGCCGTGGGCTGGTGAGAATGGCCGCGTACTCACGACGCTGGCGGAAGACACCCGCCTTCCCTTCATGGACGCGGTGTTCGATCGCGTGCTGCTGGTGCATGCGTTGGAGGAATGCGACGCCGCGCACACGATGCTGCGTGAGGTGTGGCGCGTCATGGCGCCGGAGGGGCGGGTCGTCGTCATCGCCGCCAACCGCTGGAGCCTTTGGGCGCAATCGGGCGCCACGCCGTTCGGCCATGGCCGCCCTTTCTCGCGCACGCAGCTCGCGGCGCTGCTATCCGATGCGATGTTCGAGCCGGTCGTCTCGGCCCGCGCGCTCTACACCCCGCCCACGACTTGGACGCCCTTGGTGCGCGCTGCCGACGCTTTCGAGCGGGTGGGAGAATTGCTTTGGCCCGCGCAGGGCGGCGTGGTGCTGATGGAGGCGGTCAAGCGTCTCTACGCCAACACCGCGCGGTCCGAAGGGCGTGTCCTTTTGGCCAAAGCGCCGCGCCGAACGACGCAGAAGGCGCCAGGAAACTTGCCCCAGCGCGACGGCTGACGCTTATATTGCGGGTGCGAAGGGAGCCCCGCATTGAAACTGATCACCGCCATCATCAAGCCGAGCCGTCTTGATCCAGTGCTGGATGCGCTGAAGGACGCTGGCGTCGGCGGGCTGACGGTCTCGGAGGTGCGGGGCTTTGGCCGTCAGAAGGGCAAGACCGAGGTTTATCGCGGGGCCGAATACGAGGTGAAGCTGCTGCCGAAGGTCAAGATCGAGATCGTCGCCCCGCAGGAGCTCGTGGAGAAGGCGATCGAAGCGATCGCGACCGCCGCCAAGACCGGCAAGATCGGCGACGGCAAAATCTGGGTCGCCGACCTCGACTCGATCCAGCGCATTCGCACCGGCGAGACTGGCCAGGCGGCTGTGGACGGCTGAGCGCGACAAAAGCCGTTCGTCGCAGCCCTCGTGCGGAGCCCGTCCCATGGGCTAGACTAGTCGCCGGAACTTCTCCCCATCATCGCAAGGGATACTCGACATGCAATTCTCAAGGCGTGCACTGCTTGGCGCGACCGCGGCTGGCATGATGCTCGCCGCGTGCGGCCGGCAAGCCAATAGCGGCGATCTCAACAGCATCCTCGACCGCCTCTCGACCGACATTTTGCGGGAGATCCCGGAAGCCTCGACCAGCCTTGCTGTTTCCGAAGAACAAGCTGGGGGACGCTACGTCGATCGCCTGAGCGATTATTCGAAGGAGGGTGCGCTGCGTCTGCGCGGCATCGCCGAGCGCGCGCTGGCCGATCTGCAGGCGCTCGATCGCGATCGCCTCGAAGGGCAAGATCGCGTGACCTTCGATGTGGTCTCAACCTCGATGCAGGACAGCGTGGACGCGGCGCGCTTCGAGCACGGCGGCGGCGCTCAATCGCCCTATGTCGTAACTCAGCTCACCGGCGCATACACCAGCGTCCCTGACTTCCTTTCCAGTCAGCATGCGGTGACAAACCGGGATCAGGCCGATGCGTATCTCGCGCGGCTTGCCGCCTACGCGCGCGTGCTGGACCAGGAAACGACGCGCATTGGTGAGGATGCCGCCGCCGGCATCATCCAGCCGAATTTCACAATCAGCGGCGCCGTGCGCCAGCTCGACGCCTTTGCGGATACCGCCCCGGCGCAGACCGTCCTTGTCACGTCGCTGCAAGCGCGGTTGGCGGAGGTCGCTGACATTCCCGGCGCCGATAAGACGGCGATGACGCAACGCGCAGAGGCGATTGTCCGCGACGAAGTGCTCCCGGCTTATCGTCGTCAGATCGACGCACTCAACGCCGTGTTGCCGCGCGCAACAGCGGACGCCGGCGTTTGGCGTCTGCCTAACGGCGCTGAGCTCTATTCAACGGCGCTGCGCGCCTACACGACGACGAGCATGACGCCCGAAGAATTGCACCAGATGGGTCTCGCTCTCATCGCGCAATTCACCGGCGAGATGGATCAAATCTTCCGCGCGGAGGGCATGACCAACGGCACGCTGAACCAGCGCATCAGCGCGCTGGGCCGGCGTCCGGATCAGCAATTTCCGAGCACGCCTGCGGGCCGTGCGGCGCTGCTCGCCATGCTGAACCAGCAAATGGCGGCGATTTCGGCGCGCATGCCGGAAGTGTGCGGCGTCCAAGCGCAAGCGGCGCTCGAGATCAAGGCCGTGCCGGAATACATCCAGGCCGGCGCGCCTGGGGGCTATTACCAAGTCGCGGCGCTGGATGGTTCGCGCCCCGGCGCCTACTACATCAACCTGCGCGACCCTGCGAACGAGTGGCCGAAGTTTACGCTGCCGACGCTCACCTATCACGAAGGCACGCCGGGCCATCACTGGCAGCTTTCGATCCAGCAGGAAGCGGGCGAGATGCCGTTCATCCGCCGTGCGCTTTTGGGCTTCAGCGGCTTCAGCGAAGGCTGGGGTCTCTATTCGGAACAGCTCGCTGACGAAATGGGCATGTATGCGAACGATCCGTTCGGCCGCGTCGGCTATCTGCAATCGATGACGTTCCGCGCTTCGCGCCTCGTCGTCGATACGGGTATTCACCACATGCGTTGGACCCGCGAACAAGCGATCCAATCCATGGTGCAGGCGACGGGCGATCAGGAGTCGAACGTCACCACCGAGATCGAACGTTATTGCGTGTGGCCGGGCCAAGCCTGCAGCTACATGGCCGGCCGCCAGGCGCTCAATCGCATGCGCGATGCCGCGCGCCAAACTCTGGGTGACCGCTTCGACCTGCGCGCTTTCCACGACCGTGTGCTCACCAACGGCTCAACGCCGCTCACGGTGACTGAAGGCCTAGTGAACGATTGGGTCGCTGAGCTGCGCGCATGAAGCGTTAGAGAAAAAGGCAAAGTGCGAAACGGCGGCGTGTCGGGGATCACGCCGCCGTTTCTGTGCGAACGGCTGGTGAGGGGGGAGACCGTTCGCCTTGTCCTTTGCGTCCGAGGAAGCGCACGCCTTTAAACAGCATCAGTATCGCTTCCCAATGAATGCCGGCGATCACCTTGAACGTCATGAGCGGATTGCCGGCCCAAACGCGCAGGAGCGCGCCGTCGGTGAGGTCGCGCCGCGCGCCGGCGAAAGACGCGGTCAGCGCGGTCTCTCTGCCGCGCTTTACGGTCATCGCCACAACAGCTTTCTCGCCCGGCGGCGTGACGCTGAATTCGTAGCGGAGATCGCTTTCGAGGAACGGCGAGACGAAGAAGGCCTTGTCGCACGCCTGGACGATCTGGCCGTTCTCTGCCACCCGCGGCGGCAGCACGTAGAAATGGGTTTCGCCGAACGTGTTCGAGACTTCGTGCGCTAGCGCCGCCAACGAGCCGTCCCGGCGCCAACAAAAATAGACGCTGAGCGGGTTGAACACGTAGTTGAACAGGCGCGGCATCGTCAGCAGCACGATGCGCCCGCCGTCCCAGGCAATGCCGGCGTCACGTAGCTTGGCTTCGATCTGCGGTTTCAGCGGCGCATCAATGCGCGCGCCATGATCGCGATCGCGGATGGAGAATAATCCGAGGCGGTTGTGCTTGAGCAGGCGGCGCTTTAGGGCGCCCAACGTATCGAGATCGAGCGCGAGCATGAACATGGTGTAGCGCAGCCGGTGCTTGCCCGGCCGATTGTGTGCGACATGCCCAGTGTAGATCGCGTTCACGCTGCAATCGCCTCCGGCTGCGCGGGCGCGCCGCCCAAGAATATCCGGCCCGACTCGGCGGCCACCGTCCACGGACGCCGCACGCCGCCAAGTTGTTCCGCTACCGCGAGCCCGGCCTGCAGGCCGTCTTCGTGGAAGCCCGCGCCGAAATGGGCGCCGCAGAACCAGGTATTGCGCACGCCCTGCAGCGACCAGATTTTTTCCTGCGCGCGGATCGCGGCGACGTCGAACAGGGGATGATCGTAGTCGGTTTCGTAAAGGATGGTCTCCTCGCGTGGCATCGTGCGCGGATTGAGCGTGAGGAAAATCTGTTCGCGGCTTTCGATCCGCTGCAGCTTGTTCATCCAGTAACTGACGATGCAGCCGCCGTCGGGATTGTCGCCGACATAATTCCAACTCGCCCACAGCGGCTCGCGCTTGGGCATCAGCGCGCGATCGGTGTGCAGGACAGCGCGGTTCTTCGCGTACCGGAACGCGCCAAGCAGCGCACGCTCTTCGGCGCTTGCATCTTCCAGCAGCGCCAGCGCTTCGTCGCCGTGCGTGGCGATCACGACGTTGTCGTAGCGCTGCACGTCGCCCGAAGCGTCGCGCACCCATGCGCCGCCCGCTTCGCGCCGCACTGAAACCGCACCGCAATTCAGCCGGACGCTATCGGCGTAAGCCGCCGTCAGCTTTGCAACGTAAGCTTGGCTGCCGCCTCCAACCGTGCCCCATTGCGGGCGGCCTTTCAGCTTCAACAGGCCATGGTTTTCGAAGAAGCGCACGAAGGCGCAAGCCGGATAGTGGCGTATCTCGCCCATCGTCGCCGACCAAATCGCAGCCGCCTGCGGCAGCAGGTGATCGCGCTGGAACGCCTCGCCATAGCCGCGCCGCTCAAGATAATCGCCAAGCGACACCATGTCGTCGCGCGCGCCGAGCAGCTCGCCCGGCGCGTGGCGATAGAAGCGCAACAGGTCGTACGTCATCGACCAAAAGCGCGGGCTGAGCAGATTGCGCCCGCCGCAAAGAAAGGCCGAAGCGCCAACCGACGAATATTCCGTGCGCCCGCCGTTCAACGATACGCCGAACGACATGTCCGAGACCTTTGTCTCGACACCGAGATGATCGAACAGGGCGATGAGGTTGGGGTAGGTCAGGTCGTTGAAGACGATAAAGCCGGTATCGACCGGCGTTGGTCCCAAGCTTGTATTCACCATAACAGTGTTGGAGTGCCCCCCGAGGCGGCCATTCTTTTCGTATACGGTGACATCATGGCGCTGGCTCAATAGCCACGCGGCGGACATTCCCGCTATGCCAGAGCCGATCACGGCTATACTTTGCCGGCGCGTTGAGGATGCCGAAGTGAACGCCATGTCTTCCGCCTCTGCCAGCGGAGAGCTTTCCGGCTGGTCTACCGCGAGGATACGCCCGCCCGGCGGCGCCGGATCATGTGAACCAATGCGCGGAACTCTGCGTAACAGTGCTTATGCGCGCATTCGCCCTTTCAACCGGACCCGTACTTTCGGCGCGTCCACCGCGCGCCACGAGGACATGCGCCGTGCGTGACGGGGCCGCTGATATCGACGAAAGCTTGGTCGCGCGCGTCGCCGGCGGCGACCGCGCCGCCTTCGCGGCGCTGTTCGACCGCTACGCAGCGCGCGTGAAGGCCTATTTGATCAGGCTCGGCGCGCGCGGCGCGCTGGCGGAAGATTTAGCGCAGGACGCCATGGTCGCGGTGTGGCGGCGCGCAGCGTCATTCGATCCGACCAAGGCCAAGGTGTCGACCTGGATGTTCGTCATCGCCCGCAATGCCTGGATCGATCGGTTGCGGCGAGAGAAGGTCGAACTTGCCTATCGCGGCGCGCTCGATCTAAGCGAGGAGAGCGACGACGAGCGGCCGGACGCCGCAGTCGCGCGCATAGAGACGGAAGAGCAGATGCAGGCCGCGCTTATGCTGCTCTCGCCTGAGCAGCGCCAAGTGGTGCAACTTTCTTTCTTCGAGGACCGGCCTCATTCGGAAATCGCCCAGCGCTTGTCTTTGCCGCTGGGCACTGTGAAGTCACGGCTGCGGCTTGCGCTGGCGAAGCTGCGCACGCATTGGGAGCAACATCAGTGAATACGCGTCATCACCCCTCGCCAGACATTCTGGCGGCTTATGCAGCGGGCGCTCTCGCGCCGGGCTTTGGGCTTGTGGTCGGCGCTCACATCGAGAGCTGCTCGGCCTGCCGCGTGCAGGTCGGCGCCTTCGAAGCGGCGTCCGGCGCGGCGCTGGAGGCGCTGCCGGATGCGGACATTTCCGGCGATGCGCTGACTCGCGTGATGGCCCGTCTCGATGAGCCCGCGCAACACATCGCGCCGCCCGATACGCGGCCGTTGCTGCAACGGTTGTCCTTGAAACCGCGCCGCTGGGTGGCGCCTGGTGTGTGGGTTGCCGCGGTCGATACTCCGCACGCGCCGGAAGACCGCGTCTATTTGCTCTCGATCGCGCCGGGCATGCCGACGGCGCGGCACGAACACTCGGGCGCTGAGTTTTGCACCGTGTTGCAGGGCGCGTATCGCGACGAACTCGGCGTATTCAGCGCCGGCGACTTTGCCGCAGCGGACGGCGATTTCAATCACCAGCCAGTGGTCGAGGGCGATGAAGCTTGCGTCTGCCTGTTCGCCACCGAGGGCAGGCTAAAAGCCCATGGCGTGATCGGCCGCTTGGCGTTCGCCTTCGCCAACGTGTGAGCCGGTCGTAAATCCATCGCGTCGCGCCGTGACCTGAGGCATAGTCCGCCCGCATCGTACGGGCGGACGTAGGCTCATGACGGATACAATTGCATCGCCGGCCATGCAGGCGGCTTCCACTTCTAGCGCCCAAGTCGCAACGGGCGTCCGCATCAGCGAAATCGACATGCTGCGCGGGCTGGTCATCGTGCTGATGGCGCTCGATCACACCCGCGATTATTTCTTCACCGCGGGCGGCTTCAGCACCAATCCGCTCGATCCCGCGCAGACGACGCCCTGGCTTTATGCGACGCGCTGGATCACGCACCTATGCGCCCCCACCTTCGTCTTCCTCGCAGGCGTTTCCGCGTATCTGCAATTCGCCAAGGGCAAGACGGCGCCGAAGCTCTCGATGTTCTTGCTGACGCGCGGGCTCTGGCTAATCGCGCTCGAACTCACGGTGCTGAGCTTCGGCTGGTCGTTCGCCGCGCCATGGATGCTGTTCATGCAGGTGATCTGGGCGATCGGCTGGTCGATGATTGTATTGGCCGGGGCCGTGTGGCTGCCGCGCATGGCGGTGCTGGCGATTGGCGTCGCTATCGTCGCCGGTCACAACCTGCTCGACCCGATCTCGCCGCAGCAATGGGGGTCAGCGTCGCTGCTGTGGCAATTCTTGCACGAGGGCGGCCCGGTGTTTGTTGGCGAGGCGCCGATCGGCATACTGGCGTATCCGATCTTGCCGTGGTTTGGCGTGATCGCCCTTGGTTACGGCATGGGCGCCGTGTTCATGGAGGCGCCAGCCAAGCGCGATCGCACGCTGCTGATGCTTGGCCTTGCCATGATAGCCGCGTTCCTGGTACTGCGCGGCTTCGATCTTTACGGCAATCCGTACGCGGATGCGCGCGGCGGCCCGTTCGGGGCCAGCGTCGCCTGGCAGGATCAGCCGGAACTCGGCGCGCAAATCATGGGCTTCATGGATGTACAAAAATATCCGCCGTCGCTGCACTTCGTGCTGGCGACGCTTGGGATCGTTTTCACGCTGTGGCCGTTGCTGGCGCGCGTGCGCGGACCCGTGGCGGCGTTCCTAACGACGTTCGGCGCGGTGCCATTCTTCTTTTACGTGCTGCACATTTATCTGATCCACGTGCTGGCCATCGCCGCCAACGCCGCGCTCGGGCGGGACGTCTCGCCGTTCTTCAACTATCTCGTGAACGGTTTCACCGGCATGCCCGCCATGCAGCAGATCGGCTTCAGTTTGCCGTGGGTGTACGCCGCCTGGATCGTCGTGCTCGCGCTGCTCTATCCGCTCTGCCGCTATTGGCAGCAGCTGAAAGCGCGGCGGCGTGATTGGTGGTTGTCGTACCTCTAAACGCAGCGGCGCCGCCCCGGGGTAGGAGGGCGGCGCCGCCAGCGTTCGTTAGTCCATCAGCCCTTAGGACGGCATCAGCACAGTGTCGATGACGTGGATGACGCCGTTCGACTGGTTGAGGTCGGTGGTGGTCACGGTAGACGTGCCGCCCGCCGCATCCGTCAGCACCACGCTCGAGCCGGATTGGCGGGCAGTGAGCGTTGCGCCTTGCACGGTGGTCAGCGTCGCCGTGCCGCCGCCGGCTTGGATCTGCGAGATGAGATCGGCCGCGCCAACGCGTCCGGAAACCACGTGATAGGTGAGTATGCCCCGCAGCGCATCGCGCTGCGCCGGTTGCGTGAGGCTTTCGACCGTGCCGGCAGGCAGCTTGCCGAACGCCGCATTGGTCGGCGCGAAAACCGTGAACGGCCCGGCGCCCGAAAGCGTTTCAGCAAGGCCCGCAGCCTGCACAGCCGTAACCAAAGTGGAGAAGTCTGGATTCGCCGCCGCCGCATCGACGATGGTTGTCGCGGGCGCTGGTTGTTCCGCGCCGGCGGCGTAGGTCGTGTCGCCGGTCTCCGATGTCGATTGTTCCGCATTGCCGCAACCGGCCAATACGAAAGCGAGCGACGCTGCCGTCGCTGTGACGATATTCTTCATGATGTCTCCTCTGCGTATCCTGATCCGCTGATGCAGTTACGCCCCGCTTTGGCGGGCGGATCACGACGCTAAGCTGCGCGCGATTGTTCCTTGATGGAGTCCGCTATCTCGCGCGCAAAGCGCAGCACCGGCTTTGGCCGGTAAGCCCGGTCGGTCAGCCAGCGCAGCCGCGCGACTTCGTGCAAGTCTTCGTAACGCGCAAGCCCGTTGCGCCAACGTTTGCCCATAAGATCGAGGGCCGAGCCGCGCTTGGCGCCGAGCGCTGCGGTTAGCGGGTCAACTTCCGCCAGCGCGGCGGACAACACCGAACCAGGCTCGCGCGCTAGCGTCAGGCCAACTTGCTCTGCGCCTTCCAGCACCCAGAGCAGCGCGCAGTTTGAAAGCCCGCGCGATTCCGCGTTGCCGCCAACGGCGCCGTGATCGCCAGGAAACCAATTTTGCATCACGCGCGGAGGCGCGCCAGGCGTGTTGAAGGCGTCGACATTGCTCCACAGCGTCGGCGCGAACGCGGCGCGCTGTTCGTCGATCGCCACCGCATGACGCGCCGCCTGCACGGCGCGCGTGAGCGCCGTATCGTGAAAGCGATAGCCCTCGTTCAGCCCCACCGAAATTGGCAGCACACGCGGGACGCCGAGCGAACCCACCGTGTCCCACACGCCGACATAGCGGATGCGCAGATCGACCGGCGGCGTGTCGATGGTTGCGCCCTCATGCGTCAGCCGCGGCCAGGCGATGGCGTGTGCGGCGCGGAAGCGGGCGGCGAGGAAGGTGTCGGCGGTGGCTTCGCGGTGGCGGTAAAGTTCAAGCGCTGCACGCGCTTTATCAACGTGCGCGCGCCGCAGCACGCCGCATTTACGCAGCAGCCCCGCCAGGCTGCGCACCGTGTAGGCGCCGCGCGAGAAGCCGAACAGGTAGATCTCGTCGCCCGGCTCGTAGTTCAGATTGAGGAAGAGGTAGGCGTCGAGCAAATGATCGTCGAGATCGCCGCCCGTCATGCCCTGCCACATGCTGACGCCGTACATCGCCGCGCCTACGCCCGCGGAATAATAGACGATCTGCGGGCGTCCCTGCGCATCGCGCGGCGCGACCGCCCGAGCTGTCAGCGCGACATTGGTGAGGCTCGCATTATAGAGCCGCTGCCAAGTGCCGTCACAACAGATGACAATGCGTTTCATGGGCCGAGTACGAACACTGCTTGCTCAGAGAACAGGTTCGCGCGCCACAGCGTCTTGGCGAACGGAGCGCCTGCGTGTCCGCCCGAAAGCGGCACGGCGCGCTCCACGGTAAGCCGCAAGCCGCGCGCCATGTCGGCGAAGTCGCGCACGGTGCACGGCGCGTCGTCGGCCCAGTGCGCCAGGCGCCCTTTGAACATATGCCGCGTGCGGGCGCGCCAGTGGCCGGCATTGTTAATCGAGACGATAACACGCTCGCCGACGCGCGCCGCGATCTTCAGCGCCTGTTGCGGACGCTGCAGCTTCATCAGCGCTTGCGAGAAGATGACGTAATCGAACGCGCCGGAGGGGAAGGCTTCCAGATCGCGCTCGGCGTCGCCTTGCACAACGGACAGCCCGCGCGCGACGCAGCCATGCACCTTGATTGGATCGATCTCCAATCCGCGCACCCGCGCCGAACATGCACGCGTCAGCAAGCCGATCAGCGCGCCGTCGCCGCAGCCGACATCGAGCACGCGCGCGCCCTCGCTCACCAGTTGCGCGATCACGTTATGGTCGGCGCGCGGCTCGGCGGCGAGATCCAGCGGCGCGGGGTGAACGAGTTCGAGCTGAGCCATCAGCCTGCGCCTCCCTGCAGCGCAAGCCCGCGCGCCGCGGCGGCCGCATCGATGAAGCCCGTAAGCGCTGCTTCGAATGCCGGCTCGTCGCCGAGATAGGCGTCGTGGCCGCCTTGGCTTTTGATCTCGACGAACGAGGCTTCCGCGCCGGCCGCGATCAGCGCCCGCGCGATCTCGCGGCTTTCCTCGACCGGATAGCGCCAGTCGCCCGAGAACGCGAACACGCCGTGGCGCGTATCGGCCCCCTTGAACGCGTTGGTAAGTTGGCCGCCGAAATCGGCGCCGAGATCGAAGCCGTCCATCGCGCGCGACAGATAGAGATACGAGTTGGCGTCGAAGCGATCGATGTAGCCGGCGCTGTTCTGGCGCATGCCGGCGGCTTCGTTGTCGCCGGTGGTGAAGCCGAAGCGCTCTTTCGTGCGGGCGTTATCGAAGCGGGCGCGCACCTCGCTGGCGGAAAGCCCCGCAATCTGCGCCGCTGTGCGCGCCACCGCCGAGCCGCGAACGGGCCTGACGCCGTGTGTGAGATAAGCGCCGTTGCGCCAGTCAGGATCGGCCATGATCGCCTGGCGCCCGAGTTCGGCGAACGCGATGTTCTGCGCCGATTGCTTAGGCGCCGCCGCAACCGTCGCGCAGGCAAACACGCGCTTTGGATACGCGCTCGCCCAGTTCAGCGCCTGCATGCCGCCCATGCCGGGGCCGACGACGAGAAACAGAGTCTGGATGCCCAGCGCCTCGACCAGCATGGATTGCGCCCGCACCGTATCGCTGATCGTGATCGGCGGCAGGCGCAGGCCGTATGGCTGCCCATCCTGCGCAATCGTGCCAGGGCCGGTCGAGCCCATCGAGCCGCCCAGCACGTTGGCGCAGATGACAAAGAAGCGGTTGGTGTCGATCGGCCGGCCGGGGCCGACGATGCGCGGCCACCAGGCGGGGCGCCCGGTCACTGGATTGGGGCTCGCCACGAACTGATCGCCGCCAAGCGCGTGACACACCAGAACCGCGTTGGTGCGCTCGTGATTGAGGGCGCCGTAGGTTTCGAACGCCACCGTGAGCGGCGCGAGCGACTCGCCGCTCTGCAATTGTAGCGGCGAGGAGGCGTCGAACGAGAGGGAACGCACGCCTCCCGCCGCCTGCAGTTTCGCCGCTCCGCCAGCATGAATCATGGCCGCATGCATAAACTGCTTCGCCCCTTACGCATCCCCCGAAGCGGCGCGCTGCTGTTGATGACGCGCATATGGCGCGGGCGTTGGCGGTAGCGGCGAAAGGCGGCTATGGTCCCGCCGCATGAACGACGCCGGTCCCCCGCCTGAAGACCCGAACGATCCAATGGGATCAATTCGGCGCCAAATCGACGAGATCGATTCCAAGCTTCTTGCGCTCGTGGCGCAGCGGCTGCAGCTGGCGGACAAAGTCACCGAATTGAAGTCGCCGCAATCGGGGCTGCCGATCCGGCCGGGCCGCGAAGTGGCGCTGCTGCGCCGGCTCGTTGCGGAAGCGCAAGCGCCGCTCGAGCGCGAACTCGTGGTCGAGCTCTGGCGCGCTTTGATCGCGGCGTCGCTGCGGCGCCAGCGCGTGATTGACGTCGTTGTCGGCGGCGGGCGCGACCCGACGCGGTTGTACGATATCGCACGCCGTCATTTCGGCGCCCGAACCCGGATCAAAGATGTCGGCGAGCCGCAAACGGCGCTGCAGAAGGCGGTGGAGAATCCGGAGACGACGGTCGCCGTGACCTGGTGGCCCGCCGCGCCGGGCGTAGGCGCTTGGTGGCCAGCTTTGTCGGAGACGCGGTTTCAGAGCCTGCGTCTCCTCGCGGGCTTGCCGCTGCTAAATACTACCGATGACCCGGAAGCGGCCCTGTTCGCCGCCTCAACGCCCGAGGGCGCAAGCGGTGGTGACATCTCCATGATTTTCGCCAACGATCCAAACCACCGCATCCAGCGCGCGCTGAGCGATGGCGGTCTAGAGGGCAAGGAAATCGCCCGCGCCGAGCCGCGCGTGCTGGTCAAAGTTCACGGCTTCCTCGCGCCGGAGGATCCCCGCGCGATGGCGCTTGAGCACAGCGGCATCAAGAACGTGCGCGTGCTCGGTTCCTACGCGCGCATCTGATGACTCCGATATTCGAACGCATCGCCATTATCGGCGCCGGCTTGATCGGCGCATCGATCGCGCGCGCGGCGAAGGCCGAAGGCGCGGCGCGGGCGATTGCGCTTTACGATTGTAGCGCGGACGTGCGCGCGCGGGCGCGAGCGCTGGAGCTTGGCGAAGTCTGCGACGACGCTGGCGGCGCTGTCGCGGACGCGGACATGGTCGTGCTCGCCG
>JACMMP010000100.1 GCA_014378995.1 Hyphomonadaceae bacterium | reverse complement strand
GGTGACGAGCCGCTCGTCCCCGGCATAGAGAATGAAGCGCCCGAAACCGTAGCGGCGCCTGAAACGGCCGTGTCTGGCCCTGCCCCCGTTCTGGGGCCAACCGCAGCGCCGGTGATGCTGCAGCTGATCGATCTTGCAGGCGGAGCGGCGGCTGAAGCGCCACAAACTCCGGCGCCCGCGATGGAAGCGCCGCCAATCGCGCCGAGCGTTCCACCAGACCACAGCGCGGAGCAGGCGCCGGCTGATAGCGCTGACACTGAAAGCGCCGATGTGAACGGCGACGCAGCAAAAGTTGCGGCGAACGCTGGCGATGCGCCCGCAGAGGCGCCGTCGCGCCCGCTTGTGGCGCAGCAGCAATCCGCGCCGCCGCAGCCGCTCAATATTATGCCGGCGCAACCTGTGGCGCCGCCGCCGCAAACCGCGACAAACGAACAAACGCGCACCGATGCCGAGCCGTCAGCTGAACAAACAACGCCGCCGCCTGTGTTGGCTACCGTTGCGCAAGCGCAGCCGGTACGCGCGCGGACGATGCAGAGCGGCAAGACCGATGTCGCGGTGGACAACGCGAAGTCGGACGCAACGGACGCCAAGGCGATCGAACGGAGCGCAGCGCAAAAGCCACAAGGTCACGCGCCGCCTGCGGTTCAGAACAAGGGCGATGCGACGCCGTTCGTGCTAGCCGATGCGCCAGAGACACTGGCTCAGGCGGCGCAGCCGCTGACGCTCTCGCCAACAAGCGCGAACCCCGCGCAAAATTCACACGCAGTTTCCGACCAGAGCGCTGCGCGCGCCATGCCCGCGGCGACGCAAGTGGCGCGCGAAATCGTGCGGCGGTTCGATGGCGGCAATACGCGCTTTGAGCTGCGGCTCGATCCGCCGGAGCTGGGACGCATCGAGGTGCGGCTCGAGGTTTCGCGCGACCACCGTGTAAGTGCGGTGGTGTCGGCGGATTCGCCGCAAGCGCTGAGCGAATTGGTGAGGCACGCGCGCGAGCTGGAGCAGACGCTGCAATCGGCAGGGCTGCAGCTGAATGAAAATGGCTTGTCGTTCGATCTGCGGCAAAGCCCTGACGACACTACAAACGAAACACAGAGCAGCGGCAGCGGCGCCGGCGAAGCAAGCGCGGAAGAAGCGCCTGCACAAACGCCCGTGACGGCGCGGCCGATTGGGCTCGAGCGTTGGCGCGGCGTTCGCGTCGATGTGATGGTTTGAGGAGCTGAAAGATGCCAATAGGCGGCGTAACCAATGAATTGCCAGCGCAGGCTGTGGGCGACCGCAACCGGCTTTCCGACAATTACGACACCTTTCTCGTCCTGCTGACGGCGCAGCTGCAGAACCAGGACCCGCTCGCGCCGATGGATTCGACGCAGTTCACCGAGCAGCTGGTGCAGTTCAGCCAAGTAGAACAGCAGATCCGCACCAACGAGCAGCTGGAGGGCCTGGTCGGGCAATACCAAGCCGCGACCGCGGGCGCCGCCCTCTCCTATCTCGGTAAGGACGCTATCATCGAGGCCAACGAAACCTACCTCGCCGGCGGCGTCGCCAACTGGGCCTACAATCTTCCCGCCAGCGCGTCGACGATGACTGTGCACGTGCGCGATTCCAGCGGCCGGATTGTTTACACTTCCACCACCGAGGCGCGTTCGGCCGGCGAACATCTGTTCAGCTGGAACGGCGCGACCAACAACGGCTCGACTGCGCCGGACGGCGTCTACGAGCTGACATTCGAAGCGAAAGATGCGGCCGGCGGGACCATCCGGCCCATCGTCAATGTGCGCGAGACGATCATGGGCGTCGATTTCTCCGGCGGCACGCCGGTGGTGATCACGCCCTCCGGCACGCGCTCGATCGACCAGATTAGATCGGTGCTGAACAACAGCACGGGCTAACCATGATTTCGCGCCGGCCGAAGGCCGGCGCTTTGAAGGCGCAGAAGCGCTCCATCGCTGATTAACCGCCGCGCGGCATGGGACGCACGCGGCAATGGAGCTGGATAATGTCAATCTATACCGCGTTGCGCGCGGGCGTTTCCGGCCTCACGGCCAATTCGAGCGCCCTTGCCGTTATCTCCGACAACATCGCCAACGTGAACACGGTTGGCTACAAGCGCTCCGGCGTCGATTTCAGCGCACTCGTCAATGCGCAGAACTCGAACACGACATATAATGCGGGCGGCGTGTTGCCGCTGGTGCGCCAGCAAATTTCGCTGCAAGGCTCGCTCGAGCAATCGCGGTCCACAACCGACCTTGCAATCTCTGGCGAAGGCTTTTTCATCGTTTCGCCGAACAACCAGCAGCTTTCAAACGGCGGCTCGGTGCTGTTCACGCGGGCCGGCTCCTTCACCATCGACGCCAACGGCTACATGGTGAACGCGCAGGGACTGTTCTTGCAGGGGTGGCCGGTCAACAGCGACGGCAGCGTCATCTCATCGCCGACCTCTCTTTCCGCGATCGAGCCCATCAACATTTCCGGCGTCGGCGGCCTCGCTGAAGCGACAGCGAATGTCGGCATCAACGCCAATTTGAACTCCGATCAAGCCAGCTATGTTGGCCCGCCCGCTTACGCGGCGGGCGATATGGCTGACGGCACGATCTCGCCGCACTTTGAAAGCTCGCTCGAAGTATTCGACAGCTTGGGCGCGCCACGCAGCGTCGCCTTCGGCTTCATGAAGACGGGGCCGAACACATGGGCAGTGGAAGCTTACGCCCGCCCAAACACGAACATTACCGGCGGCGGCGCAACCGGCGGCCTGCTCGCCAACGGCACGCTGCAATTCAACGCCGACGGCACGGTGCAGGCCGTAACCGGAACGATTGGCGCAACCTTTTCCATCCCGTGGGCAGCCACAACGGGCGCCGCCGCGCAGGACATCGACCTCGATCTCGCGACCGGCATGACCCAGTTCGCCAAGAGCTTTGGCGTCACTAGCGTCACCGCCGACGGCGTCCCGCCGGGCGATCTCGTCGGACTCGTACTGGAAGGCGACGGCTTCTTGACGGCGCAGTTTTCCAACGGCCGGGCGCGGGCGCTCTATCAGATTCCGCTGGCGACCTTTCTCAATCCCAACGGCCTCGCGCCCGATCAGGGCGGCGCGTTCCGCACGACGTTGGACTCCGGGCTTTATAACATCAACTCGGCGAACGCAGGCGGGGCCGGCCGCGTCGTATCCGGCGCGCTGGAAGCCTCGAACGTCGATCTCGCGGCGGAGTTCACGAACCTCATCACCACCCAGCGCGCCTATTCTGCGGCGTCACGCATCATCACGACGGCCGACCAGATGTTGGAAGAGCTGCTGATGATCAAGCGCTAGGCGCCGAGCTGAGTTGAGTTGATCCGTAACCTCACCGTCATCCTGGGGCGCACGAAGTGCGAGCCCAGGATGACGGTGTGCAGAAGCGAAAAGCGCCCAGCAAGACCAACCAAAAACAAACACCGGGTAAGAAATGAGTAAGAGACTCGTGTTCTAATTCGAGACACGCTTTTGCACTCAGTTCATCGTGCGTCTTAGTCGTTTCTTTAGCGCTCCGAGTTATGGTGAGCCTCAAGAACGAGGAGAAAGGCGCCATGCAGAAGCAACGCCGCTATGATGGGGTGGTGATGGGTCCCGACGGGAATCCCCTCACTTTGGACGATCTGCCGCCGGCCGGCACGACCCGCTGGGTTATTCGCCGCAAAGCTGAAGTTGTCGCGGCTGTCCGCGGCGGCCTGCTGACGCTCGAAGACGCGTGCGCACGGTACGGGCTCTCTGAAGAAGAGTTCGACACTTGGCGCAAGTCGATCGAGAAGCACGGCCTCCCCGGCCTGCGCACCACGCGCATTCAGCATTATCGCGTTCCGAGCATGTAACCGGCCCAGCCGCGCCGTCTTTCGGCGCGCGCCTGGGTTCGGAGACAGCTAAGCGCAACGGCCCATAGCCCACGCCTCACGGCGTGGGCTTTTGCGCGTCTGTTAAGCCTCCGCCTTGTTGGACCGCCGGCGTCCTCGCCGGCCTGCTGACCGCATGGCGGCGCCTTTACCAACGCGCGGCGCCGTGCCGGCGGGGACGCCGGCGGTCCAAGAAAACGTGCTTAACGATTGTTTCACGCCCACCGGGCAATTTCTGCCGACCGGCGAGATTTGCCCAGTTGATTCCTGGGTCTCGCCTCGCGTGTGCAGAGGCTGGGCGTGAACAGTTTTGCCGATCTATTGATGAAAGCGGGGCCAACGCGCTTGTTCGCGGCGCTGGGCATCGCCGCCGTCGTGGCGGCGCTTCTCTTTACGCTTGTGCTGCGCATGGGCGGCGAAGAGAAGTCGCTGCTGTTCGCCGGCGTCGACATGAGCGAAGCGGGCGAGATCACGCAGCGGCTGGAACAAGCCGAGATCCCTTACGAGCTGCGCGGCGACGGCACATCGATCTTTGTCGCCCGCTCCAGGGTGCTGGAAGCGCGGATGATGCTTTCGGCCGATGGCCTGCCCTCGCGCGGCTCGATCGGCTACGAAATCTTCGACGAGCCCGACGCGCTGGGGCAGACGCAATTCCAGCAAAACATAAACCGATTGCGCGCGCTCGAAGGCGAGCTGGCGCGCACCATCGGGTCGCTCGACGGCATCGCATCGGCGCGCGTGCATCTGGTGCTGCCCGAGCGCCAATTGTTCGCCCGCGAGACCGAGCAGCCCTCCGCTTCCATCGTGCTGCAGCTGCGGCGCGATCAGCTGACCGAGGGTCAAATCCGCGCCATCCGCAATCTCGTCGCCAGCGCAACGCCCGGACTGACAACGAACCGCGTCACCATCATCGATGAAACCGGCCGCCTGCTTGCCGCCGCTCAAAGCGAAGACGGCGCCGTCGCCGAAGGCATCGACTCGCGGCAGACGGCGACGGAAGAACGCATCCGCGGCACCGTGACGGACATTGTTGAAGGCGTCGTCGGCCAGGGCAATGCGCGCGTGCAGGTGACGGCGGAGATGGACTTCAGCCGCGTCAGCGAAACCTCCGAGCGCTTCGATCCCGAAGGCCGCGTGGTGCGGTCGACCTCCTCCACGGAGGAGACAGCGGCCAGCAACGAACGCGCCGGCGGCGCGACGGCGGGCGCCAACGTCCCCGATCCGAACGGCGGCGCGGGTGGCGGCGCCCAGAACAACAACAATTCGAGCCAGGAAACGGTCAATTACGAAATCTCGCGCACGACGCGGACGGAGGTCAGCGAAGGCGGTCGCATTCGCCGGCTGTCGGTCGCGGTCGCGGTCGACGGCCTATTGGCGCCGGGCGGCGAAGGCGCTGAGCCCACCTACGCGCCGCGCACCGCAGAAGAGATGCAACGGCTGACGGCGCTGGTGCGCTCAGCGGTCGGATTCAACGCTGAGCGCGGCGACGTAGTGGAAGTGGTGAACACACAATTTGCGCGAACGGCGCCGCCAGGATCGGAAATGGCCGATGCGGGCATGTTCGCCTTTCTCGGCGATCTCGATGTCATGCGCATCGTGGAAATTGTGGCGGCGTTGATCGCCTCGCTGGCGTTTGTGTTCTTCGTGCTGCGCCCGTTGATCGGCGGCCTGTGGCGGCCGCGGCGCCGGCAGGGCCGGGCAGCTGCGGCCGCCCTGCTC
>JACMMP010000099.1 GCA_014378995.1 Hyphomonadaceae bacterium | reverse complement strand
GCCGGCCGCGTCGCCCCCGCAGACGGCTGACGAGGCCGCGGCGCGGGATACGTGCGGCGCGTTGCGGTTTGCGTCTTTGGTGGGAATGCCGGCGGCGGAGATCGACCGTACGACGCTGCCGGCGCGGACCCGGGTCATCACCCCTGACATGATGGTCACCCAGGATTTTTCGCCTGAGCGGCTCAACATTTTCGTCGGCACGGATGGCAAGGTCGGCTCGTTGCGCTGTTTCTGAGCCTCGCGCGAGCAGCGGCGTGAAGCATTTCTGACGCACTTGGCCTCGCGCTAGGGCGCGGCTATAGACCCGGCTCCAAATCAAGCTGGAGCCCGGAAAATCATGGCCGTCGAACGCACACTGTCCATCATCAAGCCGGACGCGACCCAGCGAAACCTGACGGGCGCGATCAACGCCGTGATCGAGGGCGCGGGTCTGCGTATAGTCGGCCAGAAACGTATCTGGCTGTCAGAAGGGCAAGCCGAGGGCTTCTACGCCGTTCACAAGGAGCGGCCTTTCTTCCGCGATCTCGTGAACTTCATGATCACCGGTCCGGTCGTCGTGCAGGTGCTGGAGGGCGAGAACGCCGTCGCAAAACATCGTGAAGTGATGGGCGCGACCAATCCCGCGAACGCCGCAGAAGGCACGATCCGTAAGCAATTTGCGGAATCGATCGAAGCCAACTCGGTGCATGGCTCCGACAGCCTCGAAAACGCCGAGCGCGAGATTGCGTTCTTCTTCAACGATCAAGAGATCGTCGGGTAACCTTCCGCGCGCATGGACAATAAGGGCGCTGACGTCATGTGCGTCAGCGCCTTTTCTATGCGCTATTTCTTTTTCTTGCCGCCGGGCGAGGCCGGCTTGGCGGGCGTGGGGTTGGCCTTCGATCCGCCGCCGGGCTTATTGGTCGTGCCCGTTTGCTTTGGCGGTGGGCCGCTAGGTGTTTTGCTCATTGCGCTCTCCTGGGTTGATAGCGATCTTCGGCGAACGCGCAGATTTTTGTCAATGCGCCGGGCATCGGCTAGCGCGACCGCTAGTCTGAAGTAAGGGTTAGGCCATTTCCGTCGGGGTCGTTGAAGAAGGCGACTTTTCTTTTGCCATCGGGCGAGGTCCAGATGCCCAATTCGTCCTGACCGAAGCCTTCGTAGATGTTCATGGTGACGCCGCGATCGCGCAACGCTTTGATCGTCGCTGCGATGTCTTGCACCTCCCAGCCCAAAACGGGATGAGCATGGGCGACGTGATCTTCGATCTGGGTGATCCGCAGGCGTGCGCCGTTGAGTTTGAAAACGCTGGCGAACGCATCGTCGCCTGTGAATTCCAATCCCAGTGTTTCGCTATAAAACGCCGTCGCCTTCGCCCGATCGCGCGTATGTATGAACGTGACCACCTCGGCGGACGCTGCAATGCTCATCTGCGAAGCTCCTGCTGTGCCTGGGATTGCGATCAAGATTGAGAGCGCCAGCTGCAATTCACCCCATTCGTAACAGGGCGTGTTTCTTTTTGCTGGAGGAGAGTTTGACGGCGCCCTCTTTGAAGTCGGCGGCGCTCAAGGTTGCGCCTTCGTCGGTGACGGGCGTGTCGTTGACGCTGACTGCTTTCTGCTGAATGGCGCGTTTGCCTTCGCCGTTGGACGCGACGAGGTTTGCGATCACCAATGCGTTTGCGACGCGAAGTCCCTTCTCAAACTCTTCTTTGCTCACCGTAAACGTAGGCAAGTTTTCGCTGCGGGCGCCTTGTTCGAAGGTGGCGCGCGCGGCTTGCTCCGCTTTTTGCGCTTCGGCGCGGCCGTGCAGCAGCGCCGTAGCTTCGGTGGCGAGCACTTTTTTGGCGTCATTGATCTCGGCGCCTTGCAGCGCTTCCAAGCGCGCGATCTCTTCGAGCGGCAAGTCCGTGAAGATGCGCAGGAAGCGGCCGACATCGGCGTCTTCGGCGTTGCGCCAGTATTGCCAGTAATCGTACGGCGAGAGCATATCCGCGTTGAGCCAGACTGCGCCTTGCGCGGTCTTGCCCATCTTGGCGCTGCTCGCAGTAGTGATCAGCGGCTGCGTCAGACCGAAGAGTTCGGCGCCGTCCATCCGGCGGCCGAGATCGACGCCGTTGACGATGTTGCCCCATTGATCGGAGCCGCCCATTTGTAGGCGGCAATTGTAGCGCCGATGCAGTTCGACGAAGTCGTAGGCCTGCAGCACCATGTAATTGAACTCGATGAAGCTCATCGGCTGCTCGCGTTCGAGGCGGAGCTTCACCGAGTCCATTGTCAGCATGCGGTTGACGCTCATGTGGCGGCCAACGTCGCGGAGGAAGTCGATGTAGTTGAGCTTCAAGAGCCAGTCGGAATTATCAACTAGGATGGCGTCGGACTTGCCGTCGCCGAAGGTCAGAAACTTTTCGAAGGTGCCGCGGATCGAGGCGGCGTTCTTTGCGATCTGCTCTTCGGAGAGGAGCTGGCGCATCTCCTCCTTGCCGGAGGGATCGCCGACGCGTGTGGTGCCGCCGCCCAGCAGCGCGATCGGCTTGCCGCCAGCTTGCTGCAGCCGGCGCAGGTACATGATTTGGGTGAGGTTGCCGACATGCAGGCTGGGGGCCGTCATGTCGAAACCGATATAGCCGGTGACGCCGGCTTGCGCGGCCTTATCCAGACCCTCCAAATCAGTGCATTGGTGGAACTGGCCGCGCGCAATCGCGGTGCGGAGAAAGTCGGAGGTTGGGGCGGTCGTCATGGCGGGCGGGCGATAGCATGGAACGAACCTCGTTCCAAAGCGAACAACTCCCGTCTCCCCGGCTGACCGAGAGGAGAGCCGGGACCAACAGGGTGACGGCGCGCAGTCCGCGGGCGCGCGTTACTGCGTTCTTAAGCGGTTCTTGTGCTAGGGGGGCGCGTGTTTCACGAACTGATTTGTCACCCGGACACGCCCAGCGGCGCCGTCGATGGGATCGACGTGGCGATTGCGCGGCCACAACCGGGGGTGCTGGCGCTGCGCTACACGGTCAGTGGGCGGATCGCGGAGGTGAGCCTTGCGCCGCCGTCGGCGCCGCTGCGCGCCGGTGAGCTGTGGCGGACGACGTGTTTCGAGGCGTTCGTCGAGACCGCGCAGGGGGCTGGTTATTACGAATTCAATCTGTCGCCCTCGTCGAAATGGGCGGCGTATCACTTCACCTCGTATCGCGACGGCATGGCGCTGGCGGAGCTGTCGCCGCCGGCGATCATTACCGGCGCAAACGTGACGCACATCGATGTCGACGCGCTGATCTATCTGCCGCCGACCGAGGGGCTGTGGCGTTTGGCGCTGGCGGCGGTGATCGAAGAGACGAACGGGGTGAAGTCCTACTGGGCGCTGAAGCATCCGCCCGGCAAGCCGGATTTTCACCACGCCGATGCATTTGTTGTGGAGCTTGCATGAAGTTTGGCATCGATCGGCTGTTGGAAGATGCAAGCTTGCGGGCGCCGCTAGCAGGCAAGCGCGTGGCGCTGGTGGCGCATCCAGCTTCGGTGACGCGCGATCTGACGCATTCTCTGGATGCGCTGATGGCGTGCGGCGACCTGAGCGTCACCGCCGCGTTCGGGCCGCAGCATGGCATGCGCGGCGATAAGCAGGACAACATGGTGGAGTCGCGCGACTACACCGACCCTGTGCACGGCGTGGCTGTGTTCAGCCTCTATGGCGACCAGCGCCGGCTAACGGGGCAAATGATTTCGACATTCGATATCGTGCTTATCGACCTGCAGGATCTTGGCTGCCGCATCTACACGTTCATCACGACGCTGCTTTACGTCATCGAAGCGTGCGCCGAGCAGGGCAAAGAAGTTTGGGTGCTCGATCGGCCCAATCCGGCGGGGCGCCCAATCGAGGGGCTGACCTTACGCGCTGGTTGGGAGAGTTTCGTTGGCGCAGGTCCAATGCCGATGCGCCATGGACTGACGCTCGGCGAATTGGGGCGCTGGTTCATCGATCACTACAAGCTCGACGTCGCCTATCGCGTGATCGAGATGGAGGGTTATCGCCCAAACGAGGCGCCGGGCTATGGCTGGCCGATCGGCGAGCGCACATGGGTCAACCCCTCGCCGAATGCGCCGAACCTGTGGATGGCGCGCGCTTATGCCGGCACGGTGATGGTGGAGGGCGCAACGCTGTCGGAAGGGCGCGGCACGACGCGGCCGTTGGAAGTGTTCGGGGCCGCCGACATCAATGCGCGCGAAGTTATCCGTGAGATGCAGCGGCTGGCGCCGCACTGGCTTGGCGGCTGCAAGCTGCGCGAAATTTGGTTCGAGCCGACCTTCCACAAATGGGAGGGGCAGCTCTGCCACGGCGTCCAGATCCATTGCGAAGACCCGGCGTATTACGATCACAACGCGTTCAAGCCGTGGCGCGTGCAGGCGCTGGCGTTCAAGGCGATCCGGCGGCTCTATCCCGACTACGACTTATGGCGTCAGTTCTCGTACGAATACGTGTTCGACAAGCTGGCCATCGACGTGATCAACGGCTCGCCGCTGCTGCGTGAATGGGTTGATGATCCGAACGCCACGCCGGGTGATCTCGATGCGCTGACCGCGCCGGACGAGCAGGCGTGGGAGGGTGTGCGGCGGAGGTTCTTGCTCTACTCCTGAAGGCAGAAACCATTTCGTTGACAGAATAATACGCGCTGGCGAAACTTGCCTGACGCGCCGGCTGGGCGGGCGCGGCGGGGGAAAATCATGCGTGTACTTTTATCGGCCGCTTGCGGCCTCGTTCTTGTGGGCTGCGCGACGGCGCCCGTGCCGGCGGCGCGCCCGCTCACCCAAGCGCATATCGAGACCATGGGACCGACGCGGGTCGTCGTCGCCGAGAACAATTACGGCGTGATGAAGAGCTGGTTCATGACCGACAGCTCCGCCGCTGGCGCGAGCTACGGCCTCGTCGGCGCGCTTGTAACCGTGACGATGGATGCGATTATCAATGCCGGGCCGTCCCGGCGCGCGCGCGAAGCGGCCGATGAAGTGGCGCAAATCGCGCCGGCCGAAGAGTTCGACACATCCTTGGTGACGAGGCTGCAGCAGCAGATTCCAGGGACCGAAGTCGCGGTCGCGGCGGTAGTTGATGCTGCGCTCGACGGCTCGGCAACGCCGACGGAGCAGGGTGCAACAACGGAAACGCCAGCAATCGTGGCCGAGCCTGTGCAAACCAGCGTCGCGGCGCCAAGCGGGGTCACGTTCTCCGAAGTCGCTACGGTGCAGAAGCTGAGCGCGCCGGACGCAATCGACGACGCCGTCGAAATCTCCACGTCCTACACGCTCTCGGAGGATTCAAGCGTCCTGCGGGTGATGGCCTACGTCACCTATCAAAGCCCGCAAACGCCTTACGTGACGCCCTACGCGTTCGAAGGCTCCGTGCCGCGCGCCGAGCAAGAAGGGCCGGCCTATCGCAACACTTTCACCTATTATTCGGACCAGTTGCCGGCGCCGACGCTTACGCCGGAGCTCCGCGACCGGCTGATCGCATCGGTGCAGCAAGGCGCCCGCGACGAGGCCGGCAATCTGCCCGTTGAAGGCACGACCGAATATCGCGCCATGGAGCGGGAGCTTGAAAATGCGCGCGACGACGAACTGACGAAGTCCGAGATCGCGATTTTTTTGACGCGCGAGTGGCTGCGCGACGATGCGGCGTTGCTGCGCCAGGAGATCGCCAAGGCGCATGATTTCATCGCCCGTTACGTGGCGCTGGATTTGAATAGCACGGCGGTGCCGAGCCTCGATGGAACGGATCAGCGTATCGAGACGATGGCGGATGAACGCACCGTTCGGCGCATCGGCGCCGGTGTGGTTGCCGGCTCCTACGTCTCCTCGCCCGGCGGTGTCGGCTCGTTCTCGACCTATGGAAACGCGGTGGCGATCTCGCGCTCGCACGCAAATCGGGCCGATGCGTTGCGGGATGCGGCGAGAGCCGAGCGGCGGGCCTCGCGTTGATCTCGCCGGCCATGGCAAAGCAGGCGCTGATGATTGCGGTCATCGGCGCTTGCGCGGCGCTTTCGGGGTGCATGACGATCGAGTACGCGCCGATGAGCGAGCAGCACGGTTTCGGCTATCGCGACACACAGAATGCGGACGGCGGCTACACCATCCAGGTCGTGCTGCCCGAGCACAGCAGTCCCACCCTCGCGCATGAATACTGGGACCGTCGCGCAGCGGAGGTGTGTGGGCACAGCGATTATCGCAAGAACATCTTCCGCGCCGAACGGCCGACTGTGCACTACGATTCTTATGGCGGCCGCCCGGGCGGCTACATTCTGGAAGGCTATCTGGATTGCGCGCCAAGCGCGCCGCCCGCGCCGGAGCAGCAACCGGGCGTCGTTACGCCCTGATGTTCACACGGGCATGATCGCCTTCTCGTGGCGCGCGTCCGAAGCTGCCTATCCCGGCGCCGAGCTCAAGAAACAAATGCTTGCGTTCTCTCGGCGCCAGAGCTGGAGCCGAAGCCGGTCGATCTGAGGCCGCTCGAAGCTGCGCCGAACTGAGTTGGGACTAACGCGGCGCGCGCTTGGCTAAGATTCGCTGCAGCGTGCGGCGGTGCATGTTGAGGCGGCGGGCGGTTTCCGAGACGTTGTGGCCGCAAAGTTCATAGACGCGCTGGATGTGCTCCCAGCGAATGCGATCGGCGCTCATCGGATTATCCGGCGGCTCGGGCTTATCGTCGGGCGCGGCCAGCAGAGCTTTGACGATGTCCTCGGGATCGGCCGGCTTGGCGAGATAATCGACGGCGCCGGCCTTCACCGCCGCGACCGCGGTGGCGATGGCGCCGTAGCCGGTCAGCATCACGACGCGGCAGTCGGGACGATGCTTGTTCAGCGTTTCAACGACCGATAGCCCCGAGCCGTCTTCGAGCCGGAGATCGAGCACGGCGTAGGCCGGCGGGCTCTTGGCGGCGACGTCGCTGGCTTCGGCGACGCTGCCGACGGCGGTCACCTCACAGCCGCGGGTTTCTAGCGCCCGCGCGAGGCGGGTGCGGAAAGCGGCGTCATCGTCGAGAACGAGCAGCGACTTGTCGCCTTCAAGGGGAAGTGCGGTGGTCATGGGGTTAGGCTCCGATGAGCGCTATGTAATGCATTTCGTCCCAGATCAAAGCGAAGGCGCCTCAATCGATGTGCGCTGCCAGCGCGCTTTCACCATCGCGCCTTGGTTGGGAGGTCTGCGATTTCGCACCTCGAGCGTAGCGCCAGTCCGCTCTAGCAGGGTTTTGGAGATGAAGAAGCCGAGCCCGAGGCCCCCGGCTACGCCTTCGCGGTCGCGTTCGGTCAAATAGGGCTCGCCGAGGCGCCCAAGGATCGCGGACGAAAAGCCGGGCCCATCGTCGCGCACGGTGATCTCGACGGACGAGGCGTCCCAGCGCGCTTCGATGTCGACGCGGCTGTGCGCGAAGCCGACCGCGTTTTCGACGATGCCGCCGAGCGCGTGTACGATCTCCGGCATGCGCCGCACGTCGATCGGGCCATCGCCTTGGGCGTCGATGTGGATCTCGGCGCCCAGGCCTTCGTGCGGGCCGATAGCTTCTTCCAGCAGAACGCGGATCGGCGCGCGCTGGACCATCACGTCGCCTTGGTCTCGCATGGCCGAGAGTTGACCGAGAATGGCGCGGCAACGTTCGCTCTGGGTGACGAGGAGTTGCAGGTCTTCGGCGCGGGGATCGTCGGGCTTGGCTTCGCGCGCCATTTCCTTGGCCACCAAATGAATGGTGGCGAGTGGTGTGCCGAGTTCGTGCGCCGCCGCGGCGGCGAGGCCGCCTAGCGCAGAAAGCGTCTGCTCGCGCGCCAGCACGGCTTGCACGGCGGCGAGGGCGATGTTCAGCCGCTCTTCTTCCGCCGCAACGCGCCAAGCGTAGACACTGGTGAAACCGAGGCCGACGAGCACGGCCGCGGCGATGCCGAACTGATAAAGCTGCGGCACCTCGAACGCGGCGCCCTCCGGCCACGGCAGCGGCAAGCGCCAAACCGAAATCGCCGCGACGCAAACGAAGGTCAGCGCAGCAAGCATCGCGGTGACGGTGGGACGAAGGATAGTGGCCGAGACAGCAACGGGCGCGACGAAGAGAAAAACGAAGGGGTTTTGCAACCCGCCGGTCAAGGCGAGCAGCACGGCGAGTTGCACCGAGTCGTAAGCGAGCTGCGCGGCCGCTTCCCATTCCTTGGCCAATTCCTGCGAGCGTCGCAGCGCGATGAGACCGAGGTTCAACGCAACCGAGACGCCGATCGCGGCGAGCGCCCACTCAAGCGGAAAGTCCACATCGAGCCCGTAGCGGACAAGCACCACCGCCGCCGTTTGCCCGAGCACAGCGAGCCAGCGCAGCAGGATCAGCGTGCGCAGCCGCACCCGGCTCTGGGCGGTCCAGAAACTCGGAACAGGGGCGGGAAGCCGGACGTCTTGGGCCGTCATGGCCTCCACATGCGCGGTTGGGCCGCGCGGCTCAAGGGCGCGGCAGAAAAGAGCGGGAATTCACAAGGCGCCTCAATCCCGTTCGAGGACGACGACCAGTGGCCCGAGTTGCGGATTGTCGTCCTGGCGGTCGAGCGATGGCGCCCAGAGGCTGGAGACGGAGCCGTCGAGGAAAAGCGCGTCCGTGCAGCCGAGTTCATCGCGGAAGAAGCGCGCGAAGCGGCCGAACGACACAAAGCCCGAACTGATGACGAAGTAAGCGTCGCCGCCGCTGACGCCGACGCCGTTGCGCAGGTAGCGCGAGGCGCCGTCATGAGAGAAGCGCGGGTGCAACTCGCCGCCGATCAGCAGCATCGGCCCCGATTGCGTCGCCCAAAGCGGCGATGGCCCAGCTTCGACGTAGGCATCTGTTTCATCGACATGCGGCGCGCCGTCTTCGCCGACCCAGAAGACGCCGTTTGGCTTCATGTGGAAGTTACCGGGGCCGTCCGTGCGGCGGAGTACATGCTGGCGTTCGCCGTTTTCGACGTAGAGCCCAATCGGCGCGCCGGAATCGTTGTACATTCCAGCGTTCATCGCAAATCGAACGCGGCGCGCGTCGCGGCCGAGTTCGGACTGGAGCGCTTCGAAACCGCGCAGATAGCCTCCGTCGCGCGCGCGCGAAGCGAGGCGAAGTTCGTGACGGCCGGGGTTGTAGGCGCAGACGATGAAGCGCGAGCCCTCGAACTCGCGCGTCTCGCACGGGCGATCGGTTTCCGCGCGGCTGGCTTGAAACGCCAGTATTGCGGCGCCGGCGATCAGGGCGATCACCGCCAGTATCAGCGGCAGAGGCTGCAGGCGCTTCATACGACAGTCACATGCGCTGTTTCGGTGTTGCGGCTCAAGTGCGGCTGCGGCATTGCGCCCCCTGTGCGCTCGCGCCGCGTTGCGTGGAAAGCGCGCCCGCGCGCAAGTTTCCCCCATGGCAGAACCCGTCGAAACGCCGCGCCGTAGCTTGACCGGCGCGATCGTCCCGGCCCTGGCCGCGGCCGGGCTGGCGGCGCTGGGGGCGCTGCTGATAGTCGGGCGCAACGACGAACAAAATGCTGCCACCGCAGCCGACCTTGGCAGCTGCATTCTCGAACACGCCGATGCGGTCGGCGGGCCGATCGATCTGGTCGATGCGAACGGGACGCCCGTCAGCCAGGCCGATTTCGCGGGCCAGCCGGCGGTGATCTATTTCGGCTTCACCCACTGCCCCGATATTTGCCCATCGACCATGTACAATGTGGCGGAGGCGCTCGCGGAGGAGAACGGCTACGATGTGCAGTCGGTGCTGATCACGGTAGATCCCGCACGCGATACACCCCGCGTGATGGGCGAATACGCGCGGACGGCCGGTTTTCCGCCGGGTCTGGTGGGGCTTAGCGGCAGCGAAGCGCAGGTTGAGGCGGCCAAGCGCGCGTTCCGCGTCTATTCGGCCCGCGCCGACATGCCAGACGCCCCAGAAGGGACTTACAACGTCGATCATTCCTCGCTGCTCTAAGTGGTCGATGCTCAATGGCGCACGGTTTCCATCATACCGACCATGGCGCGCGCCGACGCGTCGGACCCGCGCAGCCCGATGGTGGCGACGCCGCCAGCGCAAATTGCCGCCTGCGTCGCGGCAGGGCTGGAGCGCGCCGCCTCGTGATTATGTGAAGGGGCGCGGCGGTTGGTGCTTGGCGCCCGTCGTAACCGGGATTACGTTGCCCACGGGCTAGTTCGGGCGGGGGAACGCCAGATCATTGCTCGGTAAGGCCTGCGGCCAGTCGCCTGATTGGTGCTGCAGTGCAACAAAGACGCCTCAAAGGGCGTCTTACCTTGTTAGTAATGATGCGCGGCGCAGACTCCCTTTGTTTTGCTGCGTTGCAGCACGGAAGGGCCCTGATGCTCTATTCGCTTTATGAATTGGGACACATGTCCGTCGCGCCGCTGCGAATGGCGGCGCTGATGCAGTCGTCGATGTTGCGCTCTCCGCTCAATCCGATGGCGGACACTGAAGTGGCCCGCACGGCCGCGGCGGCCTCCGACCTGTTCGAATCCATGACACGCCGCTATCGCAAGCCGGACTGGGACCTGCCGACGACGAGTGTCGAGGGCAGCCCAGTTGCTGTTACGCCGCGTTCGGTGTGGTCGAAGCCTTGGTGCCGGATGCTGCACTTCGAGCGCGATGCAACGGCGCTTAAGAATGCGCGCGGCGAGCGGACCGATCCCACTGTGCTGATCGTCGCGCCGATGTCTGGACATTATGCGACGCTGTTGCGCGGCACGGTGGAAACATTTTTGCCCGAGCACGAAGTCTACGTCACCGATTGGTCTGACGCGCGCATGGTGCCGGTGATGGCCGGGCGCTTCGACCTTAACGATTACATCGATCACGTCATGGGCATGCTGCGAGCGCTGGGGCCCGAAACGCATGTGGTCGCGGTGTGTCAGCCGGGGCCGCTAGTGCTGGCGGCTGTCGCGCTGATGGCTGAGGAAGACGATCCCTGCACGCCGGCCACGATGACGATCATGGGCTCGCCCATCGATGCGCGCAAATCGCCGACCGCGCCGAACCAACTCGCCGAGACGCGCGATCTGGAATGGTTCAAACAGAACATGATCCACACCGTGCCGGGGATCTATCCCGGCGCATTCCGGCGCGTCTATCCGGGCTTCGTGCAACTCGCGAGTTTTATGGGCATGAACCTGTCGCGTCACGTCGATGCGCACCATTCATATTTCCAGAACTTGGTGAAGGGCGACGGCGATTCGACTGATAGGCACCGCGAGTTTTATGACGAATACCTCGCGGTGATGGATCTTTCGGAAGAGTTCTACATCCAGACGCTGGAAGAGGTGTTCCAGAAGTACACGCTGGCGAATGGCGAGATGGTGCATCGCGGGCGCAAGGTCGATCCTAGCGCAATTGCGAAAACAGCGCTGCTGACGGTCGAAGGCGAGAACGACGACATTTCCGGCATCGGCCAAACCCAAGCGGCGCACGATTTATGCGTGAATATCCCGGAGACCATGCGCCGCGATTACATCCAAGCCGGCGTTGGTCATTATGGCGTGTTCTCAGGCCGCCGTTTCCGTACCGAGATTTATCCGCGCATGCGCGATTTCATGCGGACGTTTCAGTCGGAAGCGTCGCGCACGGCAAAACGTGCAAAGCTGAAGGTTGTGAGCGAATAGCGCTCCGTACCAACTACCAAAACTTAGTCATTCCAGGCGCAGGCGCGTAGCGCCGGAGACCTGGAACCCGGGGCCGCAAGCTCGTCGTTTGCCCTGGGTTCCAGATCGCGCTCCGCGCGCCGGCGTCGCTGAAGCCGACTTCGGCGGCGCAAGCGCGTCTGGAATGACTCTAGGTTTTAGGCCCACTCCACGTTCGCTGCGGGTCGGGATCAACCAGCGTCATCCCTTTCCCCTCCGCCGCGCGCACGGGCATTCCCGTTGGATCGAAATTATCCAACGCCCGCACATTGATCCCGTAATGATCCGGCATCGAGCGTTTGCGGTGGAATGGGTAGATGCCGCAGAGGCTGCAGAAATAGTGGCGGGCTATGCGTGCGTTCCATTGATAGAGCGTAAGCTTCTCCTCGCCCGCGAGCAGCTTGAAACGGCTTTCGTGCACGCTCGTCATCAGCGCGTTTTTCTTGGCGCAGAGCGAGCAATCGCACGTATAGAGATCGGTGATTTCAGTATCGATCTCGAAACGAATGGCGCCGCAGTGACAGCTTCCGGAATAGCGAGGCATGCACGCAGGCTAGTGCGGCGGATGAGGTGCGTGAAGCGGCGCTTCGTGAGATTCTTGAACATGCGCTTCGATTCGCGGCCGAAGGCCGATCCCACTCAAACCGAGATCGAAACGATCGACGGGCGCCGCGTTCCGGTGAAGCTGATCGTCAACCCGCGCGCGCGGCATGTGTCGGTGCGGATCGATCCTGTGCGGCGTGAGGCGATCGCGACGGCGCCGTCGTCGCGGCATCTGAAGCGGGCGGCGCAATTTGCCGCCGAGCGGGCGGGCTGGATTGCGCAGGAATTATCGCGCCTGCCGCAAGGCGTTTTGCTGACGCCCGGATCGAGCGTGCCGTTCCGCGGCGTGCCGCACCTGCTTGTGTACGAACACGGCCGTACGCCGCCGCGGATCGAAGGCGGGGACGCGCCGAGATTGATCGTGCCAGCGCCGGACATGGCCTTGTTCGAGTCCCGGCTGTTGCGTTTCTTCAAGGATCAGGCGCGCGACGACCTGATCGACCGGGTCGCCGTGCATGCGGTGGCGCTGGGCGTGAAGCCGGTGCGGATTCAGGTCAAGGAGCTAAGGTCGCGTTGGGGCTCGTGCTCGGTCGATGGCGTGCTGTCGTTCTCATGGCGGCTGATCCTCGCGCCGCCCTTCGTGCTGGACTATCTTGCCGCACATGAAGTGGCGCATCTGCGCGAGATGAACCATTCGCGCCGCTTCTGGACGCAAGTGAAGCGCTGTCTGCCCGAGTTCGAAACCGGGCGGCAATGGCTGCATGCGCGCGGAAGCGAGCTCCACGCCGTGGGCCTGGTCCGCTAGGACCTCTTCGGCGCGATCATTCTGAACTCGCCGTTCTCGTCCATGAAGACGTGCTTCAGCGCGCCGAGAATGTGCAGCGCGATCAGCCCGAGCAGCGTCCAGCGACCGATCGCGTGCATCAGTTCGGCAAACTCGTGCACACCGTCGTTGGCGGTGGCGAACGGGCTCGGGATCGAGAACAGATCGAACACATTGATGGCGCGGCCGCCGGACCAGATCGCGAGCGGGCCGGAGATAATCTGTATCAGGACGGCGAGCAGCAGCAGCTGATGCGTGGCGCTCGAAAGAAACTTGAGCGCCGGCGCCTGCTCAGGCGGCGTCGGCCGAGGCTGCGCGTAGCTTGAGATGACCCGCGCCAGCAGCACCAGCGCGAATGAGGCGCCGATCGAGATGTGCCAGCCCATCAGCATCCCGCGCGCTTCGCGGTCGCCAGCGTCTCCGGCCATGTCGGCGCGAAAGCCGGTGACAAACATCGCGACAATGATCAGCGCCGCCGCCCAGTGCAGCGCGATCGAGAGCCAGCCATAACTGCGCTTATCGTTGATCCACTGCATGGCTTGCTCCTTCGGTTCGCATTGGCGCGCCAGCGTTAGGAGGATACGGGCTCATTGGCATTGCACAACCGGATCCGGCCCCGATTCTGCGAGCGCTAGCGATGTCCAAGCGAACGCAGTTGAGCGTGCAACCGCGTAAGAAAAAAAGCTCCCCGTGTTCCCACGGGGAGCTTCTCATTTGACGCTGACTTTATGCCTAGTTGGCGGGCGCACCGCCGGGCGGGACGCCTGGACCGATGTGCTGGTTGAAGAAACCGAGCGCCTCGGTAAGCACGATCCGCCAAGCGTCGCCATTGTTTGGCGAGGCGTAGTGATCGATATCGACCAGCGTGATGAGGCGCGCATCCTTGCCGGCGCGGCGCATCGCATCCTGCATAATGATGCTCTGTTCGATCGGCACTGTGATGTCTTCATCGCCGTGGATCATCAGCAGCGGCATGCCGACACGAGCTGCGTTTTGGGCGGCGGAAACCGCATCGATGTCGGCGTCGCCGCGGCTGCCCATCGCGTCTGTCCAATACTGGTATGACGTCGAGCGAACGCCGCCTCCGCCGCCGCCGCCCTGCACATCGCCGCGATCGCCGCTGCGCACCCAGCGCAGCATTTGACGCAGGTCCGAAACACCGGCGCCCGCCACCGAACACTTGAAGAGGTCGGTGTTCATGAACGACGCGGTGAAGGCGACGTAGCCGCCATACGACCATCCGTTGATGCAGACGCGGTTAGGATCGGTGATGCCGGCTTGGATGAGATGACGCGTGGCGTCCGCGACGTCCGCCTGCATTCGTCCGCCCCACTGGCCGTGGCCGGCCACGACGAAAGCGCGACCGAAGCCGCCGCCGCCGCGGAAGTTCGGCTGGAACACCGCGTAGCCTTGGCTTGAGAACGACTGCGCGAACGGATCGTTGCCCCACACGTCGCGGCCCTCCGGACCGCCGTGCGGAACGACGATGGTCGGCAGGTTGCGCGCTTGAGCCCGCGTCACGCCTGGCGGAAGCCACAGATAGCCCCATTGCTGCTGGCCGTCCGAGGTCGTGTACTCAACCACGTGCTGCGTCGGCAGCAGCGCCGGGTTCACGCCGCTGCGTTGCGAGATGATCGAGTTCATCGTCCGCGTTTGGTGATTGTAGAGATAGTAGGTGCCAAGATCTTGCGGCCCGTTGGTGAAGATCAGCCAGTGATTGCCGTCGTCGGAGCGATCCACCAAAGAGATGTTGACCTGATCGCCGAGCGCGGCGTTGATCGAGGTCCAACGTTCGCCGAACGCGGCGTCCTTGGATTCGCACGTCAAACGATACGCCCACCAGCATGCCGCCTGCAGCACATTGTTAGCCGTGTCGAGTTCGGCGCTGGTGATATCAAAGTCTGGGCTGGTTTGAATGGTCTCGGTGTATTGGCCAGTGCCCGTGTCGTAAGTGTAGAGCCCACTCGTGTCGTTCCCCTCACGACGTGCAAGCACGAAGACCTGACCGGGCTGGGTTGCCGCGCCGATCGGCTGAAAGTCGGGACCCGAGTTCGCTGCGGCCGCGCCGCGGAAACGTGCGATCTCGGTCCAGCCGCGCTGACCTGGGCCGCGGCGGAGCCAAGCAAAGCCGCCGCCATTGGCGATACTATCTTGGCGCAGCACCGGCGTGCCGTTGATGTCGACCTCGAAGCCAAAAGTGTGGATGGTGCCGTTCTCGACGCGCTGGGCGGCCGCGGTGTTGACGTTCACGCGGCGGAGTTCGACGCCGCCTTGAGTGGGAACGATAAGCAAGATGTTCTCGTCGTCGCGCGGCAGATCGCTGACGACGCCGGCATCGATGTAGGCGTAACCGAGCGCCGACGGATCGTAGAGCTGCAGGAGGTTCGAGCCGTCCAGGTTGACGGCGTAGATACGGGAATTTGTTTCGAACCCGTCGTCCATACGGCCGCGATTGCGGACCATGCTGCCGCCGGTGTCCGCGACGACGCGATTGCGCTGAATGAGGCGGAAGATGAGCCGCGAATTGTTGGCGAAGCCGACTTGGCTGATCTCCAAACTTTGATCAGCGCGCGCGCGCTGAATCGCTGCCGGACGGCGCGTTTCCAGATCGACGACCAAAAGCGTGTCGCCAACATTGTCGCGGCGGATCACCGCGAGGTGACGGCCGTCGGGCGAAAGCGTCGCGCCGCGGAATTGATCGTAGCCCAAAAACCAATCGAGCGGCGCACGTTGCTGCGCCGCGGCTGGCGTTGTGAACGCCAGGATCGCCCCCATGAGGACGAGGATAATACGGATCATGATTTCACCCCCAAACGCCGGTGTTACGGTCGTCTCGCCAATTTGGTTTACTCAGCAGAGTGACGATTGTCAGCCCGGCGGCGCATAGGAACCGCCGATTGGCTCAACCTTCAGGGCCGAAATCCAGGGAACGGTCCTTGTCGTCGGGGGGAATCGGCAACGGGTTGCCGATATTGACCCCGATCGGGGCGCCGACGGCTGTCATGGTCGAGAGGCTCGGATCGGGTGCGCCGACGTCGTAATCCTCGTCGGTCGGCATCTCGAGCGCGCGCACCGGCGTGTCGCGCAGCGCCACCGGCATGAAGCGCGCCCAGATGTCCGCCGGCAACGAGCCGCCGGTGACCCGCGCCGTGGTGGTGAAGTTATCGTTGCCGACCCAGACGCCGCCGACGAGGCCGGGCGTGTACCCGATGAACCAGGCGTCGCGATAATCGTTGCCGGTGCCGGTCTTGCCACCAATTTCGCGCCCACTGATGCGTGCGGCGGTGCCTGTGCCGGCTTCGACAACGCGGTGCATCATCTGATTCATGTAGCGGAGCGGCCGCTCTTCAATCACGCGCGTGCGGTCGTCGCGGAAGCTCCACATCGTCTCGTTGTTGTTGGCGCGGCGGATGCGGGCGACGCCGTGCGCACGCACACGATAGCCTTCCGACGCCATCGCGCCGTACGCGCTGACCATTTCGAGCAGCGTAATCTCCTGCGCGCCGAGGGCGAGCGAGTGGTAGTTTTGCAGCGGCGAAGCAACGCCTAGCCGGCGCGCGACATCGATCACGTTCTGGCCGCCGACTTCATTGGCGACACGGATGGCGACCATGTTGAACGAGTGCGTAAAGGCGCCGCTGAGCGTGACGGGGCCGTGGAATTCGTTGGTATAGTTGCCGGGCGTCCAGTCCGGCTGGCCTTCGATCGAGATGGTGATCGGCGCGTCCTCGCGCACGCTCCAGGGCGTCAAGCCGTTCTCCATCGCCGCGAGGTAGATGAAGAACTTGAACGACGAACCAGGCTGGCGGCGCGCTTGGGTGGCGCGATTGAATTGGCTCTGGTCGTAGTCGCGCCCGCCGACCATGACGCGGACGCCGCCCGTATCATCCATCACCAAAGCGGCGGCTTGGCGGGCGCGACGGGCTTCGGCTTGCTCGGCTAAAACCAATTCCACCGCTTCGGCGCCGGCGCGCTGCGCGGCGATATCAATGGTGGTCTCGACCACGAAGTCGTCGCGCTGGTTGCCGATGATGTCGTTGAGCAGCGGATCTATGTAGTCGCGGAAATAGGAAAGCACGCCTGCCGGATTGCGCCGGCTGATGATGAGGTCTTGCTGCAGCGCTGCTTCGCGCTCGGCGGCGCTGATGAAGTTTTCCGCCACCATTTCGTTGAGCACGATGGTGGCGCGAGCGCGCGCCGCCTCGATGTCTTGACGCGCCGGGTTGAGGCGCGAGGGCGCTTTGACCAGACCCGCAATCATCGCCGACTGAAGCAGCGTGAGTTCGCGCGCCGGGCGGTCGAAATAGCGTTCGGCCGCGGCTTCGATGCCGTAAGCGCCGGCGCCGAAATAGACGCGGCTCAAATAGAGCGCGAGAATTTCGTCCTTGGTGAAGCGGCTCTCAAGCCAGAACGCCAGCATGATTTCCTGCGCCTTGCGGCGCCAGGAGCGTTCGTTGGTGAGAAAAAGATTCTTCGCCAGCTGCTGCGTGATGGTGGAGCCGCCTTGGACGACGCGGCCGGCGCGGATGTTCTCGGCCCCCGCGCGCATCATGCCGCCGAAATCGACGCCGAGATGGTTGTGGAATCGGCGGTCTTCGATGGCGATGAAGGCTTGCGGCACGAAGGGCGGCAGCGAAGCGATATCGACAGGCGGTGCGTTTTGTGCTCCTTCGCGCAGGATCACGTGGCCGTTGCGATCCAAGAAAGTGATCGACTGGCCTTGGCGCGCTTCCCAGAGGTCGTCAGTCGAAGGCATGCCCCAGGTGACGAAAAAGAAGAAGCCAATGATGACCGCGACGCCGGCGCCGGCGGCCCATCCGCTCCAGACGGCGGCTTCGCGCATGTTGCGCGGGTGCTTGATGTTTCCAGCCGCGCGCAGGGCCTCGCTCCCCACGGCGCCCGCGGTTACGGAGAATGCATCGAGCTTCGGTTTGGTCGCACCCCAGAGATCGCGCACGGTGTCCCCGACGCGGGCGCCGATCTGGCCGAACCAAGTGGGCGCAGGTTCGGGCGGGGGCTCTTCGGGATCGCCGGCGGCGCGGAAATAGTGGGGCGGGAGGTCGGCGCTCACTTCTGGCGGCGGGGGCTCTCGGTAGGTGTGCACCGGCTCGGGCGCGGGAAGCTCTTCCGGCTCATCGCTAGGCGCCGCTTCGGTCTGTTCGAACAAATCCTCAGGCGTAGCGTCGGGCGCGGCGCTTTGCGCCGGCTCGCCGCCCTCTACGGGGGGCTGCTTCGGGGGCTCGTCCCCCGGCGCGCTTGGATCGTTTTCGTCAGCCACCCCGGCTCATATCCTCTGCGCTGCTGGTAGCGCGATTCGACGGCGTTCCCGCTCAAACCGCAGGTCGCCGCCGTGATGTGGCGAAAACGCGGCGGCCAGACCCGCTGTTCCAGCGCATCTGTGTCAAATAGTGGGCGCCGCGCAAACCTTCCGCAACCGAAAGAAGCTCCTCTTTTTGTTGCGAGCTGCGCAACAGAGCCCATATATAGAGCCATGTTCGGGGCAGTTCGTCTGCCTAAGAGGAGAGTCATGATGAACGAGTATCTGGGCCGCGCCGGCTCCATACCGGTAAGCCGGGAAGAGCAGGCCATCGACCCCGGTCTGCGTAAGTTCATGCTGGGCGTGTACGCGAAAATGGGCCTCGGCCTCGTGTGGTCGGCGGTGCTGGCTTACGCCGTGGGCACCATCGCGCCGGTGACGCAGGTCGTGCTGACCGCGCCTGTAATTTACCTTGTCCAATGGGGTCCGCTGGCGATCTTGCTGGGATCCAACTTCTTCATGCGCAACGCCTCACCGACGGCGTCGGGAATTTTGTACTGGAGCATTGTTACGCTGATGGGCGCCGGCCTTGGCGTTTGGGTGTTCATGGCGACTAATGCGATCGGCGCCACTTCCGCCGGCGGGCGTGAAATTCTGGTGACGTTCGAGGCGATGGCGAAGGCGTTCTTGCTGACCGCAGGCGCCTTCGGCGCGCTGTCGCTCTACGGCTACACCACCAAGCGTAATTTGAGCGGGCTGCACTCGATGCTCGTCATGGTGACATTCGGCCTCGTCGCGATCAGCATGCTGAACTTCTTCATCTTCAAGTCGGGGATGATGGAGCTGATCATGCAAGCGGTCACGTTGGTGGTGTTCTCGCTGCTTGTGGCGACGCAAACCAACCAGCTGCGCGAGAGCTATTACTACCTGGCCAACGATCAGCGTGGCCAAGCGGTGATGACCAATATGGGCGCGCTGAACCTCTACATAGCGTTCGTGACCATCTTTCAGATGCTGCTGAGCCTGATGAGTTCGCGCGAATAAGCGATCCGCCTTGTGGATTAAGGGAACGCCCCGGTTTCGGCCGGGGCGTTTTTCTTTGCTCAGTCGCTGACGACGCGCATGCGCTTTGGCAGGAGCACGTCGAGCACCCTGTCCAGATCATGGCCTCGCCTAAGTACACGGCCGTCAACGGCGCGGACGCTATAGGCGCCCTGCTTGCGTGCATCGTCGGGACGTTTCTCGATCTGGTAGAGTGGGGCCTCACTGCTCCGGCGATAGACGCTGAAAAGCGCGCAGTCCGGCAAAGCGTCGAGCGCGTAGTCGCGCCATTCCCCCGCGGCGACCATGCGGCCATAAAAACGCAGCAGACGATCGAGTTCGAGACGCTCGAAAAAAACACTGCGTCCGCTCATGCGCATCGCGCTCCAGTCTGTCTCACCGCTTACAACACTGAGAGATGGGGACGTAGGATCATTAAAAAACCAGCAGGTCCGCTTTTGGCCCGATTTTGCGCTTGCTCTCGCCGCAAGCGAGCGCGACCTTAGGTGTGTGGCCGGCCGGAGAAAGGCTCGTGCTGGGTATCCATCAGCCCCCCCAGCCCCCCCAGTACGCGCTTCGGTCGGTCACATCTCTCTTGCAACAGCCCGCGCACCGCGCGGGCTTTGTTGTATCTGACACGCTGAAAACCCGTTTAAATCAAGCGTTCGGTACAGAGCCGTCGCGGGCGCGCCGAGCTTTGCAGGCGCGGGGCGCGGCGTGTCGGCGCGTCTTTGGTAAAGTCGCTTGGCCTGTTCATCAGATGGAAATTTCCCGTCGCGACTGCCGAATCTGATTCGGCGAAATCCCGCGCTCCTGTGGATAAGTACGGGTGGCGTTTTCGCCAAAACAGCCCTAAGAGCGGCCCTCGTTTTTCGACGGGGTCATCCATCCACATGCTGCTGCAGGTCGAAGGTCTGCGGAAGACGTTCGGTCGCCGCGTCGCGGTTGACGGCATCGGCTTCTCGCTCGACGTAGGCGAAATCGTCGGATTTCTCGGCCCTAACGGGGCGGGCAAGACGACGACGATGCGCATGATTGCCGGCTATTTGGAGCCGGACGACGGCGCTGCGAAAGTCTTCAATATCGACGTGGCGCAGGACCGCCGCCGGGCGCAGGAGCGCGTCGGCTATCTGCCAGAGGGCGCGCCGCTCTATGGCGAGATGACGCCTTGGGATTTTCTGCGATTCATCGCCGAAGCGCGTGGCATGAGCCGTGAAGCCGCGCGGCATGCGGTAAGGCGCGCCTCGCAAGACGCGCGACTGGGCGACTCCATAGAGCGGCCGATCGAGACACTCTCCAAGGGCTATCGCCGGCGCGTGGGCTTTGCCGCGGCGCTGCTGCATGACCCGATGCTGCTCATTCTGGACGAGCCGACCGACGGTCTCGATCCAAACCAGCGCCACGCCGTGCGCGACTTGATCAAGAAACTTGGCGAAGAGCGGGGGCTCATCATCTCGACGCACATGCTGGAAGAGGTGGAGGCGGTGTGTACGCGCGCCATCATCATCGATAAGGGCCGCATCGTCGCCGACAAGACGCCCCAAGCGTTGATCGAGGAGCATGGCTCGCTCGAACGCGCGTTCACGGCGCTCACGGGCGGGGAGGAACGCGCGTGACCAAGCGTCCGGGACTTTCCAGCATGCTTGCGGTCTATCGCCGGGAGCTGCTCTCGTATCTGACGACGCCGACGGCCTATGTGTTCATCGCCGTTTTCCTATTCGCGATCGGCCTCTTCACGTTCCAGGTCGGCGGCTTCTTCGACGCGCGGCGCGCGGATTTGACGGCGTTCTTCACCTTCCATCCGTGGATATTCATGGTCTTCCTGCCGGCGATCGCGATGCGGCTCTGGGCTGAAGAGGCTCGATCAGGCGCACTCGAATTGCTGCTGACGCTGCCCGCGCCGACCTGGGCCCTGGTGGCGGGCAAGTTTCTCGCGGCGTGGACCGTTGCGGCGGTGGCGCTGCTGCTGACCATTCCGCTCTGGATCACGGTCAACATTTTGGGTTCGCCCGACAATGCGGCGATCTTCACGGCGTACCTCGCCAGCCTCTTGTTGGCGGGGGCCTACATCGCCATCGGCTCGGCCATGTCGGCGCTGACGCAGGCGCAGATCGTGGCGTTCGTGCTCGCGGTGCTGATCTCGTTCCTGCTGACGGCGCTCGGGCTGCCGCTGGTGCTCGATTTTTTCTCCGGCATGATCGGCGGCGGCGTGGCCGAGGCCATCGCCCGCTTTTCGCTGCTGCACCATTTCGACGCCGCGCAACGGGGCGTCGTGGAGTTTCGATCGGTGTTTTACTACGTGTCGCTGATTGCGCTTTGCCTTGGCTTCACGGCGCTCGCGGTCGATGCGCGGCGGGGAGGCTGACCGATGAGCGCTCGCCGTTTCGCCCTCTTTGCCGCACTGGCGCTGTTCGTCGCCTTCGTCGCCGCGAACACGATTTCCAATTCCTGGTTCAGATCGTGGCGCATCGATCTCACCGAGGACGGCCTCTACACGCTGAGCCGCGGAACGCAGGAAACCCTGGACGATCTGTCCGAGCCGCTGGAGCTCACGCTCTATTACTCGCCCGATAGCGCGCGCAGCCAACCCCAACTCGCCGCGTACGCGGCGCGGGTGCGGGAAATGCTGCAGACGTTCGAGGCCCGCTCGCACGGGCGTATTCGCTTTGTCGAAGTCGATGTCGAACTTTATTCTGAGGCCGAGGACGAGGCGCTCGAAGCGGGCGTGGAGCCAGTTCGCGCCAACCCGGAAGCGGACGCGATTTATTTCGGCTTGAGCGGCGCCAACGCGATCGACGATCGTGTCGGCATTCCGTTTCTTGACGGAGAGCGTGAGGCGTTCCTCGAATACGAGATCACGCGCCTCATCTTCGAACTCGAGAATCCCGAGCGCACGCGCGTAGCGCTCATCAGCTCGTTGCCGATCGATCCTGCCGCGGCGGCCGATCCCCTTGGCGGCGGCCAATCGATGTTCGCCACCGAGATGGGCCGGCTAATGCAGGTCACCACGCTCGCGCCCGATTTCGCCGAAATCCCGGATGTCGACGTGCTGGCGATCATCCATCCCGGCGCGCTGAGCCAGGCGCAGCTTTATGCGATCGATCAGTTCGTCTTGCGCAACGGGCGCGCCTTTATCGCGCTCGATCCCGCCTCGCTGATGGCGCAGGAGAGCGGCGGCGGTTTCGATCCCTTCAATCCCGTCGCGCCCGCGCCAGTAAGCTCGAACCTTGAGCCCTTGCTCGCGCGCTGGGGCGTGGCGATGCCGCCGAGCGTCGTGCTCGATCTCGATGGCGCGCTGCCTGTTCAGGTGCAAGATCCGCAGTCTGGCCAGCCGGGCCAAGCTCCGCAGCCGCTCTTCTTCATGATCCCTGCCGAAGACGGTCAGCTTCACGACGAAGATTTGATGACGGCCTGGCTGCGCCGCGGCGTGAACTTCGGTCTGGCTGGCGTCCTCACCGTCAGTCAGCGGGAAGGCGTGACCGTCACGCCTCTGGTGCGCACGAGCGGAAACACCATGCGGCTTCCGGTCGAAGCTGCGCTCGCGCGCCCGTCGCCGTACGAGATCGCGGCGATTTGGCCCCAGAGTGGCGGGCGTATCGAGACAATTGCGGTGCGGCTCTCGGGCAATCTGCAAACGGCTTTCCCGCAGGGACGCCCCGCGGCCGGGCCGGTGCCATCAACCGAGGATCTCTCGACCGACGATCTCTGGGAGGCGCGCCAAGGCCAGTCGACCACCTTCCTCGACCGCGATGGCAACCCG
>JACMMP010000098.1 GCA_014378995.1 Hyphomonadaceae bacterium | reverse complement strand
GTTGCGTATCCAGATCGCCTGCCGCGCCTCGTAGTCGCGCTCCGCGTCCGATGGCGGCGAGGCGCCCGGCGCACGCGGCTTTTCCGCGACGGCCGACACATGCGCCGCGATGATACGGTCCGGATGGTGAAGAGCGATCCGTGTCGCAACGCCCGAACCAATGTCGGTCCCCGACACCATGAAGCGGTGGTGTCCGAGTGCGGTCATGAGCTTGGGATAGAGATCCGAGGGCTCGATTTGATAAGGCTGGGTCAGGCGCTCGGAAAAGCCAAAGCCGGGTTGCGTAGGAATAACGACTTCGAATGATGGCTCGCCCTGCGAAAGCAGAACGGCCAGACGCTGATACTCCACGAAACTCGAAGGCCAGCCGTTCATGAGCAGGAGGGGCACTGCGTGCGGGCCTCGCCCCGGGTAGTGCAGGAAGTGCAGCCCGTAGCCGTCGATGGTCGCTATAAAGTGTGGCAGCCGATTCAGTGCCGCGCGGCGCTCTGCCCAATCATATTGATCCTGCCAATGAGCGAGTAGCTGTTGCAGAAACCCGCGCTCCATGCCGTAGGACCAGTCGGAAACGACCGCGTCGTTCCATCGGGTCGCCCTCAGCCGGCGGTGTAAATCGGCAAGACCCTCAAGGTCCCAAGGAATCTGGAATGGGACAATCATCGGCGTTTCCTCAGCGGCCGGGAAGAGAACGAAACCGCGTCCGTGTTGGTCGTCAGAACAGTGACGCCCAAGTTGGCGACCCTCAAGTCGGCGACACGCGCCTTCCTCGAACGTAGGCGATGCGGAAATGACTTCTGTAGGGCGCGGAGCGACCGCTTCCGGCGAAAAACGGACTCTGATCGAGCGCGCCGACCTCGCTCCTCTCCCCTTGTGGGAGAGGGATCGCGGGCGTTGCTGCTTCCGTTGCGCAGGTTTGGGTGAGGGGTGTGAGCGCGAGTGTTTGGCATTTGCGCCGGCACCCCTCATCCGTCTCGGCGCTCACGCGCCGAGACACCTTCTCCTACAGCGGGAGAAGGACGACTCGCACCTATCCCTCACTTCCCCACGCAAAACCCAGCGCCATCAACGCCCGCGCAAAAATCAATCCTACACCTCGCAAACCGGCGTAAACTCTTCGCTCGCGTCGAACGGAGAGCACTTAGGCAGCCTTGTTCACCTGAGTTCGGCGCGATGCAGTTGAGCGTGAAAACGCCGATGCGCTTCCGCCTGCCGCAGACGAACGCGGCCATTCTGATAAACGGTTCGAAGGCGAGCCGGGGATGTGCGGGAGTGCGCGGAGCGGCTTTAGGCGACGGCGCGCAGAGCGGGGGCGAACGCCTCGTCAGCTAGGCAGCGCACCGGCGACACGCCGTCTCCGCGATCCGCATCGGCGCTGAAGCCCGCCAGGTCGCAATGGCGGGAGCACACGGGCGGCGCGGGCGAACACCGTTCCGCTCCACGCCCTCGGCTTAGCCGCCTCCGGGAGTGAAAAACCTCCCGCGACGTGCGCCGAGGTCAGCTAGCTGTAACGGAGCGCGTGCGATGCGCGGCGGGGTCGAAGCGATTTGGCCCCGAACATTAGGACTATCCCGGCGCATCCCAGGCGCTCCGGCTCTCTTTTCTCCGTAGCGCTCGCGCGCGTGCGGTGGCGGTGTTGCTTCACTTCTCCCCCGCGAGGGGGAGAGGTCGCTTCGAGTTGGCTCGAAGCGGGTGAGGGGGCGTGGCGCCGGATCGAGCGCCTTCGACAAGCTCAGGCTGACGCTATTGAGGCCTCAGCGCCTCTCTCACAAGGGCGTCACGCTGAGCCCGTCGAAGCGCGACGTCGCCGTACCGGCAGCCGGGGTGACGGCGCGCGCCGAAACGCTTAGATAGCGCGTATGACGACTCAGCTCGACATCCGCTCCGCCCGCCCTGATCAGCTTGTCGCCGGCGACAAGGGAAAATGGGAAATCATCGTCGGCCTCGAAGTCCACGCGCAGGTGACGAGCCAGGCTAAGCTCTTCTCCGGCGCCAGCGCGGCTTATGGCGGCGCGCCGAACGCGCATGTCTCGCTGGTGGACGCGGCGATGCCGGGCATGCTGCCGGTGATTAACAAGTTTTGCGTCGAACAAGCGATCCGCACGGGGCTCGGTCTGAACGCCGAGATTCACCGCAAGAGCCGCTTCGACCGCAAAAATTATTTCTATCCCGATCTGCCGCAAGGCTATCAGATCAGCCAGTTCGCGATGCCGATCGTCGGCGAAGGCGAGATCGAGATCGAGCCCGACGGCGAAGAGGCGATCACGATCCGCATCGAGCGGCTGCATTTGGAGCAGGACGCCGGCAAATCGATCCACGATCTGTCGCCGAGCGAAACCTATGTCGATCTCAACCGTTCGGGCGTGGCGCTGATGGAAATCGTCTCGCGCCCGGACATGCGTTCAGCCAAGGAAGCGTCGGCCTATTTCCTGAAGCTGCGCGCGATCCTGCGCGCGCTAGGCACGTGCGACGGCAATATGGACGAAGGCTCGATGCGCGCCGACGTGAACGTCTCGGTGCGCCGCGCCAACACCAAAGAATGGGGCACGCGCTGCGAGATCAAGAACGTCAACTCGACCCGCTTCATGATGCAAGCGATCGAGTACGAAGCGCGCCGCCAAATCGAAATTCTCGAAAGCGGCGGCAGCATCGATCAAGAGACGCGCCTGTTCGATCCGGACAAGGGCGAGACGCGCACCATGCGCTCTAAGGAAGACGCGCACGATTATCGCTATTTCCCCGATCCGGATCTGCTGCCTCTGGTGATCGAGGAAAAGTGGATCGAAGACATCCGCGCCTCGCTACCCGAACTGCCGGACGCAAAAAAGAAGCGCTTCATCGAGAGCTATGGTTTGACGCCCTATGACGCGCGCGTGCTCTCAAGCGATACCGATGCGGCGACGTATTTCGAAACCGTCGCCAAAGGCCGCGATCCAAAGCTGGCCGCCAATTGGGTGACGCAAGAACTCGCGGCGGCGCTCAACAAAAAGGGCCTCGATCTCTCCGCTTCGCCGGTGAAGGCCGATGCGCTCGGTGCGCTGTTGGACTTGATGCAGGACGGCACGATCAACGGCAAAATCGCCAAGGACGTCTTCGCCAAGATGCTGGAGACCGGCGATGCGCCCGGCGCAATCGTCGAACGCGAAGGCCTGCGCCAAGTCACCGATACGGGCGCGATCGAAAAAGCCATCGATGAACTCATGGCCGCCAACGCCGACAAAGTCGCCGACGTGCAGAAGAACCCGAAAGCCTTCGGCTGGTGGGTCGGCCAGACGATGAAGGCGACCGGCGGCAAGGCTAATCCGGGTGTCGTGAATGATATCTTGAAAAAGAAGCTGGGCGTGTGAGCGCTTTCTTCGGACCGCGGGCCTTCAGGCCCGCTCTTTTGAGCGCGTCTGAAGACCCGCGGTCTGCATGAGCGAGCGCCTCTTTTCTTACGGCACGCTGCAGCAGGAGAACGTGCAGCTCGCGACGTTTGGCCGTTTGCTCACGGGCGCGACCGATGAGCTGATCGGCTTCAAGCAAGAAATGGTGGAAATCGCCGACCCGGACGTACTCGCAAAAAGCGGCGAGCGCTTCCACCCGATCGTGACGCACACCGGCAACGACGCGGATCGCGTGGCCGGAACGATGTTCGAAATCAGCGCCGCAGAACTTGCGGCGGCCGATCGTTACGAAGTGCAGGACTATGAACGCACTCAAGCGCAGCTCGCTTCAGGCAAGACCGCTTGGGTCTATGCGAAGCGCGCCTAGCGCGCCCGCGCCGTCAGCGGCGTGTAGCGGGCGACGTGGCTAGCTGCGCCAACGAGCGCGGGCGCTTCTATCTCGGCGCGCAGGCGAGATTCAAAGGCGCCGGATTGAAATGACGCGATGCGGTCGCCGCCGGGCATGAACGCCTGCACCATCACAGCGAACCAGATGTACATCAGCATAAGCGCCTCCCGAGAGAAGCATGAAGGCTGCCTTCAGTTTGGTTGCGCGCCGGTTAACGCAAAAAAGTGCGCCCCGGAGCTGGGCGGAGCTCCGGGGCGCTTGGTGGACGTGACTTGCCAGCTCTTAGTTGTTGGCGAGAATCACACCCAAGATGACGCCAGTGGCGATGCCTACCAGCAGATAATCGCCGCGGTCGTCACGGACGTAGTGGTAGCCGCGCGGCGGGGGGCGCAGGCGATAGTGCCGATAGTCGACATAGTCGTAATGGCTGCGGTAATAGTCCGGCAAACGATCGCCGCGACGCCATGCGCGATAGCCGTAATCTACGTCGCGGTAATGAGCAGGCGGTGGGCCATAATGCCAGCGGCCGCGATAATTGTAGCCATTGTGCTCGCGGCGATCCCAGCGGCGATGGTCGCGCCGGTCATCCCGGCGGTCGTCCCGGTAATCGCGCCGATCGTCCCGGCGGTCGTGCCGGTAATCACGCCGGTCGTCTCGGCGATCGTCGCGGCGGTCATGTCGGTCATCGCGCCGGTCGCCGCGCCGATCATGTCTGTCGTCACGCCGATCATCACGACGATCGTCTCGATCATCGTGTCGATCGCCGCGGTCTCGTTGAGCTGCAGCTTCCGATGGTAAGGCCAACGGCGCCGCGAATGTGGCCGCGGCAAGCGCAGCCATCGCAAAGCGTTTCATGCGAGGTCTCCTTCCTGCTTCCCTTGAACCAGGCTGGCCCAAAAGAAGGTCCCTCTGTGGAAGCGACTGTGTCAGGGCGTGACTGAATGGCGTCTGAATGCGTCAGGAACCGCATGTTTAGTTTCAGTTAGAGTTTGTCGGCCTTGGTAACGGGTGTGACCCTTGAACGGCGGTAAAGCGAGACCAAGTCAGTCATTACGAGGGACAAATGAGCCAACCTATACAGCTCTATTTCTGGCCGACGCCGAACGGCTGGAAGATCTCCATCGCGCTTGAAGAGATGGAGCTGCCTTACGAACTGAAGCCCGTGAACATTGGCAAGGGCGAGCAGTTCACGCCGGAGTTCATGCGCATTTCGCCCAACAACCGGATGCCCGCGATCGTCGACCCCAACGGCCCCGGCGGCGCGCCTATCTCGGTCTTCGAGTCCGGCGCGATCTTGCAATATCTCGGGCGGAAGTCCGGCAAGTTCTATCCAGAAGATGAACGCGCGCGGAGCGATGTGGAGCAATGGCTCTATTGGCAAGTCGGCGGATTGGGGCCGATGGCGGGGCAGGTGAGCCACTTCGTCAATTACGCGCCGAAGCTCGTCGACGACCCGGCGCTGATCGAGTACGGCCGCGCCCGCTACGTCAATGAGCTCAATCGCATATGCGGCGTGCTTGAACGCCGGCTCGGCGAAGCGCCATTTCTCGCCGGCGAATATTCGATCGCCGACATGGCGTCATGGCCGTGGGCGCGCATCGTCCACAAGCTCGGTCAAAATTTTGAGGACTTCCCGAAGCTGAAGGATTGGGTCGATCGGATTTACGAGCGTCCAGCCGTGCAGCGCGCGCTGAAAGCCGGCGACGAACTGCGTCAAAAGCAAGCTTTGAGTAAGGATCAAGTCCGTGACATGGCGAAAAATCTGTTCGGCCAAACCGCCAACAGCGTCAACGATGCGAAATCAAAACAAGGCTGACGCCGCTTAAGCTTATCGCAATTTATGCATGACATTGATCCACCCCGGCGGCGCGAGAAATGCACGTCAGTGGGGTGGAACGGACATCGGGATACCGAGACGTTCCCAAACGATACAAGGGAGCGGCCAAATGGCGTTCACAGATTCTGAAATTGCCGAAGCGCACGAAGCGGTGCGCCGCGCTGGCGACAGCGACAATCTCTATAAGCTCGGCCTGATCTATTCGACCGGCCAAGGCGGCGCGGTGGACTATGTGCAAGCGCACATGTGGTTCAACCTCGCGGCAGTGCGCGGTTCGCAAGCGGCAAAGGAATGCCGCCGCGAATTGTCGGACCTGATGTCGAAGGATGAGATCGCCGCCGCCCAGCGCTCCGCGCGCGAGTGGCTGAGCGTTAAGCATCACTAACGGCGTTAACAGAGCAAAGCGCAGCGCGCGACTTTTGGGCCTCACGCCCTCCAGTCGTGCGATCGCTAGTTCTGCCGGTTGCCCTGCAGGTCGTAATAAAAGCTGAACTGCACAGGCAGCGCCTCGCGCACGTATTGCTGCATGAACAGGTTGACCTGGCTGATGCGCGAGCGCGGGACGTAGACGACGTCGTAGCGCTGCAACGGCAGGGCATCGGGAAAGCCCTGGCGCATCGCGCGCACGGATAGATCGACTTCCGCAACCTGCGCATCACCGCCTGCGCGCGAGAGCACCAGCACATCGCCGCGCCTGGCGCTGGGCAAAAAGCCGCCCGCCAGCGCCACAGCTTGAAAAGCATCGATCTGCGCCGGCATCTCGTAAATGCCTGGCCGTGCAACTTCACCACCGACGAACACTTGACGCGACCCATAGCTGCGCGGCGTCACCGTGAGCTCCGGCATGCGTAAGTGCTGCGCGTAGTGCGCCACCAACGCATCGTGCAATTCTTCCGCAGTGAGATCCGCGGCGCGCACGGCGCCGACCAACGGCAAGGCGACGCGGCCGTCAGGCGCCACTGTAACGGTGCGCGTTAATTCCGGCGCCGAAAAGACCGCGATCTCAATCTCGTCGCCCGGATAAAAGCGATAAGCGGGCGTCTCATCGGAATAGGTGAGCGCTGATGCCGCTTGGGGCGCTTCTTGGCCCTGCGCCAGCGTCGCGCAGCCGGCGAAGCCCGCCGCGATCAACACCGCTATCGTCGCAATCGCGTCGCGCATCTTTGAAACTCCAACGCTTTGTTAGCGACGTGCGGTTAACCGTACGTGGCGAAGGGCAGCCTGCGCGGGATTTGGTGAATGATCATTTACCAAATCCCAGCATGCTTCCTCCGCGCGCACGTAGAGGAGCGCTGATGAAGACGGGTGCTGAGGCCAGGGCGGAGCGCGCGTGGTTCGGCTGGGCGGACACGCCCCGGCTGAGCCTTGCCGATCTTGCCGCCATGCTTTGGACCGAGCGGTTTTTAGTGCTCTCCGTCGGCGGCGCCATCTGCGCGCTCGGGCTGGTCGCCGCGCTTACAGCGCCGAAGACTTACACTGCGCGCTCCGAGCTCTTGGTGCGTCTTGGCCAGGAATATGTCTACCAACCGACAGCAGGCGGCGCCGGCGCGGGCGCGACGCCGGACATGCAGACGGTTGTGAACGCGGAAATGCGGATGATCGGGTCGGGATCGGTCGTCCGCAGCGCAATCCAGTCCGTGGGCCTCGCAACGCTTTACCCCGACATCGCCGCAGCGCCCGGCGCGGACGCGCGAAAGCTAGCTGCGGCGGAACGCGCCTTCGCTCAACACCTCACCATCGAGACCGCGCCGCAGACGCCGGCGATCGGCCTTTCTTTCGAACACAGGGACCCAGACGTCGCAGCGCGCGCGCTGAACGCATTGGTCGAGCAATATTTGACGCACCGCCGTGACGTTCTGGTCGGCGGTGAGTTCGAGGCGCTGTCATCGCAGACCACCGACCTAAGCACGCGCGCTGGCGTGGCCACAGCGGCGATGGCGGCCTTCCTCACCGCGCACGAAATCGGCGATTTCGAAAGTGAGCTTGCTGCGCTCGCCGCACGCGCCGGCGACATCGAAACGCAATTGCTGACGGCGCAAACGCAGCGCGGCGAAGCCGAGGCGCGGGCTTCATCGCTGCGCGCGCGCTATCAATCGGAGCCGGAAGAGATCCAGCTCTATTCGGAATCCGACGCGCGCCGCGAACTTGTGGAAGCGCAGGTCGAACGCCAGCAATTGCTCTCCCGCTACCAGGAAGATGCGCTACCGGTGCGCGAGGTGGACCGCCGCATTGCACAGCTTGAAGGTTTCCTTGCCGGCGGCGATCCAGCCAGCATCACGCGCCGCGGCGCCAATCCTGTCCGCCAGGACGTCGCGAGTCAACTTTATGGGATAGAAGCCGAAGCGCGCGCGCAGCGCGGCCGCGAGCAGGCATTGACGCGTCAACGCCAGGACGTTCGCGACCGTTTGCGCGCTATGCAGGCGCTCGAGCCGCAATTTCGCCAGCTGCAGCGCGAGCGCGCAATTCTCGAAGCCAGCGTGCAGAATTTCGCAACGCGCGCCGAGGACGCGCGCGCACGCAGTCAAATGCTCGGCCGCGCGACCGACAATATCAGTTCCGTCCAGCGCGCTGAGGCGCCCTCGCAAGGCAAGAGCCTGCGCTGGCCGATCATGATCGTCACTTTGCTGATCGCGTTTATCGTAGCGCTTGCAGCAGGATTGTCGCGCGGCCTTATGCGCCGCAGTTTCCCGACGCCGTCGAGCGCCGCTCGCGCGCTCGAGGCGCCGGTGCTCGCCGTCATGCCGCGCCGGGCGCCCGCAAAGCGCACGGCAAAGCCCGTGAAAGCAGCGCACGCGCCGAAGGCGCAGCCGAAACTCACCTTGGTAGAGGGCGGCGCATGAGCGCGGCGACATTTTCCGTAGAAGGCGTTCTCGATGCGCTCGCGGCGCAACCGCACAAAAGCCCAGGCGGTGGCCGCGCCGTCATGCTGGTTGCGGCGCGCCGCAAGGAAGGCGTCACCACTGCGGCGCGGGCCGTTGCTGAGGCCGCTGTTGCGGGCTTTGTTTACGCGGTCGATCTCGACCTAAAGCGCAACGCCTTCGCCAAAGCCCTAAGCGAATACGCGCCGCTTGGTCCTAAGTTGGAGGGCCGGCTGAGCGGCGTATCGCTCTATGCGGTGCGCAGCGCGTCCAACACGCTGATCGGGGAAACGACGCCGGCTTACACTTATCACCGTGTCGGCCACTCGCGCATTTACGCGGGATTTTTCGATACGCGCGCCTTGCCTGCCGGCGCTCGTGTTGCGGTCTCATCGGGTCCGGACTACTGGAACGCTGCTCGCGCCGGGCAGGCGCACGTCGTTGTCGATGCGCCGGCGCTGGATCGCAGCGAGATCGCGTTGCGCGTCGCGCGGCACATGGATGGTGTGGTCCTAGTCGTGGGCGCCGATCGCGGCGCAGCGCCCGCGGCGATTGCCGCCAAGAACGCACTCGACGCCGCCGGCGCAAATGTCATCGGCCTCGTCTATGCCGGCGCAACGGCGCCGGTGATGGCGATCGAGCGCCTGTCGCGTCAGTTCGGCTGAGCGGCGAGCGCAGCGCCATAGAAGCGTTGCTCCCAGAACCAGAACACTTTGCCGGCGCCGCGCGTCGCCCGATCGAGCAAGGCAAGCGCGTGCGCGGGAGAGCCTGCCAGTGCGACGCCGCTGGCGATCCCGTAAACTGCGGCTTGCCCTGCGCCGATGCACATATGGCGCGCGAGCGCAGCGTATTTGCGCGAAGCCCATGCCGTTTCGCTCGGACCTTGCCCGTACGCGAAGGCGCGCTTCAATCCATGCGACAGGCGCGTACGCTCGGCGCCGAGATGCTCGGTGACGAGCGCGTCCGCCGCCCAAGCAAAGCTCGCCCCCGCTTCGCGCCAAGAGGCAAAGAGGAGATCGTCTTCGCCGCCGCTTTGATCGGCGCGGACATCGAAGGGCGTTGCGCCCTCGAACATCATTCGCGGCTGCAGGGAATTGCCGATGCCATAGGCATTCTTGGTCAGTCCGCTTTCGAGCGGTCCGTTGCGCGCGTAGAGCCGCTCGAAGAGGTGCGCGTGCTGGACGCCGGCCGGGGCGCGCGCCACGACGGGGCCGAACACGCTCTGCGCGCCGGTTATGTTTCGTGTTGCAAGCAGCGCCGCGAGCCAGCCCGGCGAGGCTTCCTCGTCATCGTCAAGCCAAGCGACCAATTTGCCCCGCGCAAGCGAGAGCGCCGCATTGCGCGCTTGAGAAACGCCTGGCCTCGGCGCATGCGCCCAACGGAATGGAATCGGCGATTCGGTTTCCAGGCGTGCGAACGCCGCCAAAGCCGAACCCTCCGGCGAGTTGTCGACCGCGATCAATTCCATGTCCGGCGCACCGGCTTGCGCGAATACGCTGCGTGCGGCACGTAGAAATGAGTCCGGGCGGCGAAACGTCGGGATCAGTACGCTGACGAGCGTCATGGCAACCTCCGCTCGAGCGCCGCGCTCACCGGCAGAATGAGATAGTCAAGGTCGCGCGCCATCCGCAGCAGAGCATCCAGTTCGGCCGATCGTGTGCCCCAAGGCGAGGGCGCGTCCGCTACGTCGTGGGTGAAGCCGATCACCCAGGCGTTGCGCCTGGCGGCCTGCTTCAGCTCCCTGCGCATCGCAGCGAACGGTTCGCCGAACATCGCATAAGCGCGAAGCTGCGCGAGATCGGCGGGGCCGACATTGAGCCCCGGCATGACCCCGCGCGCGCTGCTAAAGCGCGGCGGCAAGCTCCGCTTCAGCGCGCTTGTGGTTTCGCCATAGGGGTAAGCGAGGCTGCGCGCCGCTTCTGTGAGGCCCATCGCGGTGAGAGCGTCGCGGTTCTTGGCGAAATCCTGCAGCGTCTCGAATACCGGGCGCTTAGCACAATCATTGTGCGCATAGCTGTGGCAGCCGATCTCGTGACCGGCCGCGGCGAGGCGCTTCAGATCCGCAGCCGAGAAATTGCGGCCGGAGGGGCCATCCTGCTCCGCCAGTCCCGCGGCGGCGTAGAAGACGCCGCGTGCGCCGTGGCTTTCAAGAATTTGCGCGCCCTCGCGCGCCGCGCTGGCTGGAAAATCGTCGAAGGTGATCGATAGTATCGGCTGCTCGAAGTGAAGCGTCGCCGGCCGCGCCGCGCGGCGCTGGGTGAGGCGTCGCTGCACCTTCGCCAAGAGGTGGCGTGGCGGAGAGTAAGCCTCCATCGTCACGCCAGATGCTCGGCGTAGAAGCTTGCGCGGTAGAGCTTGAAGGCCGCGCGCCGCAGGTTCATGGGCGCTGCGCCAAGAGGATCGCGCGCCAGCCACGCGAAGAGCTTCCTAAGCGCCGGCCGCGCCGGCGCCAGTTGGAACAGCTTTGCGATGCGGTGAGCGCTAAAGCGCGAGACGTGCGCCGGATGCTTTGCCGCGAGACGCGCGAAGTTTGGACCCGCTTCTGCGGACTTGCGCATCAGAGTTTCGATGTCGTCGAGCCCGGCATGGGTTGCCGAATTGTCGATGTGAAGGATGTCCGTATGGCGCGCGGCCCGGAGCGCCCAATCGATATCCTCGAATCCCCATCCGACAAAACTGGCGTCGAACGGATGGGAGATCAGGAAATCGCGGCGCACGAGCAGGTTGGCCGACGCGGTGAACTGAGCGGAAGACGCCGCGCGGGCGCGGGCGTTTCGGCAATCGGACGCGCCGAAGAGGTTGTAGTGGAGCGCCGTCTCCGTGGTCGCTTCAGCCTGGCGTAGAGAAAGGCCGCCGAACGCCGCCAAGGGCCGTTCGTTTGCGATGAGCTTGAGCCAGCGCGCGAGGAAGTCCGGCGCGTCGGGGATCATGTCGGCGTCGAGAAAGAGCACGTAGTCGCCGCGCGCTTCCGTGATCAGCCGGTTTCGTCCCGCGGCCCGCCCGCAATTGCGCTCCCATACGACAATGCGCACCGGTGCGCCGAGCATCGCCGCGCTTTCCATCACGCGCGCCAGCAACGTCGCCGAGGCCGAGCCATCGTCGAGCAATACGAACTCAACGCCCTCCGCCGCGCGGCCCATGGCGGCGAGCAAAGGCGAAGGGTCATAGCGATGAAACGGCGTGACGACGCTGAGGCGGGGCGCGGCGTTTGCCGAGCCGCCAAGCGTGATCACGCGTTCACCGGAGGCGGCGGGCGCTGAAGTCATTTGGATCCGTGAAGAAGGTGTGAACGCGAAGCGCGCAGCTTACGCGCAAGTGCTTGCCAAACCGCTGACGCGCGCGCGCGCACGCCGAGCACGTCAAGCGCGGTGGCGGCGACGACATAAAGCATCGCGCCGAAGGCGACACGCGCAAAGAGGCCAGCATCGCCGGGCAAAGATAGAATTCCGCCGGCCATCACCGCAGTCGCCGCAAGCGGGCGCAACAGATCGGCCAGGGGCGCCGGCAGCGCGATGAGGCCGCGGCCGACCACAGCAAGCAGCCCGCATCCGACGACGGCGCCGGTCGCGGCAGCCATGGCCGCGCCCTGAGCGCCATAAGTAGGCGCGAGAAACAGCGTTGCGCCCAGCTGCACACTAGCCGGCGCCAGCATAAGCAGCGCCCGCAAACCGGTGCGGCCGCTGAGCTGAAAAGCTTCCGACCAATAATAAAGGCTGAAGCCGGAGAACAAGCCGGCCAGCGCCAGCCAAGGCAGCGCCCGCGCCGCTTCCGCGCGCAAGCTCTCGCCGATCATCAATGTCGTCAGCGGCTCCGCCACCAGCGCAAGGCCGACGCACACCGGGAGCGTGATCGCCGCCAGCATGGCGAAGGCGTTGCGCGCAACGGCTCGGGCTTCCTCGACGCTTTGCTCGAAAGCCGCGAACACGTGCGGCGCAAACGCGGCGCTCACGCCTATGAACACGAGATCGAGCGGGCGGGCGAGGCCAAACCCGGCCGCATATGCGCCGAGCGCCGCGCTGTCGGCTTGGGCGGCCAGGATGATGCGCGCGACCGCTTGGACGCCGAGGTCGAGCGCC
>JACMMP010000097.1 GCA_014378995.1 Hyphomonadaceae bacterium | reverse complement strand
GGCCGACACCTGCCGCATCGGCCACTTCCTCCGCGCTCGGCGCCGGATGACCCGCGCGTGCGAGGTCGAGCATGGCGAGCGCGATGCGCCGCCGGCTCTCGTCCGAGCGCTGATGGCGCCCGTCCAGCCGCTCGATTTTTGCAACGGCCAAGGCTAACTCGTTCGCGCGATGAAGGCGTCGATGACGTTGGCGATCTCATCGGGCTGATCTTCCTGCAGGAAGTGCCCGCCGCCCTTGATGGTGACGTGCTCTTGGCCTTGAGCGCCCGGCACGCGGGTCTGGAATGGGCGTCCGCCGCCGCGCGTGATCGCATCGTTATCGCTGAACGCCGTGAGGAAAGGTTTTTTGAACGTCTCCAGGACCGCCCATGCGGCAATGTTTTCCTGCACCGAGGCAAGCTCCGGCTTGACCGGCACGAGCGCCGGAAAGGCGCGCGCGCCAGCCTTGTAGCTCTCGTCCGGATAAGGCGCGTCGTAGGCGCCGCGTTCAGCCTCGCTCAGTTCGCGCACTGAGCCGCCATTGACGATCTGGCTGGTGGGAAAAAGCGGCGTTGTTTGGCTGAAGGCGAGCCACGCTTCGAACGCGGGCGTCGCGCCCTGTCCGGTGGGCAAGCCGGTGTTCGCGACGATCACGCGGGCGAAACGCTCCGGCATCGCGGCGACGAGGCGAAGGCCGATCAGTCCACCCCAGTCCTGGCAGAACAGGGTTATGTCGCGCAGGTTGTTGGCGATGAGCCAGTCGCTCATCCACTGCACGTGACGCTCATAGGTATAATCGTCGCGGTGCGCAGGCTTATCGGAGCGGCCAAAGCCGACAAGATCGGGCGCAACGACGCGCCGGCCCTTTGCAATCAGACCAGCGGCTATCTTGCGATAGAGAAACGACCATGTCGGCTCGCCATGCATCAGCAGAATGGGCGCCTCAGTGCGCGGGCCTTCATCAATGGCGGCGATGCGCAGGTTGAAGCCGGGGGCGTGCGTGATCTCGGTATATCGGGGCGCGTAGGGAAAATCGGGGAGGTTGGCGAAGCGTTCTTCGGGCGTGCGCAATATCTGCATGGGACCAGCTCCTATCGGCCTAGATTTGACCCGCCGCGAACGGCGGCATATAGTGGCACTCATAGTGCCGATTTATCGGCGCCGGCGTCAAGGTGGTCAGCATGAAACGTGGCGCATATTTATTGTTGGCGGCGGTTTTGCTCGTGGCCGTGGCCGCGGGCGCTTATGTCTATCGCGGTGAACTGGCCACACGGCTGCTGGAGCGCGCGGCGGCGCAAGGCATGGGCGAGGCATTGGCCGATGATCTGCCGGATGGCCTGCACGCGATCTTTTGCGGCACGGGCTCGCCGCTGCCGGATCGCACCCGCGCAGGCCCATGCCTGGCGGTGATCGCGGGCGACCAGCTTTTCGTGTTTGATGCGGGCGAGGGCGCGGCCGAGACGCTGGCGCTGATGGGTGTGAGCGCGGGCGACATCGAAGCAGTATTTCTCTCGCATCTGCATTCGGACCATTTCGACGGTCTTGCGCCGCTGGCGCTGCAGCACTGGGCGACGGCGTCGTCGCGCGAACCGCTCTTGGTGATTGGTCCGCAAGGCGCATCGCGAATCGCGGCGGGCCTGAATGAGGCCTACGCGATCGACACAGCTTATCGAACAGCGCACCACGGCGCCCAGATCATGCCGCCGGAGGGCGCCGGCCTTATCGCTCGTGAGTTGGCCGTGCCGGCTGGGTCAGAAGCGATCGTGCTGCATGAGCGGGACGGCGTGCGGGTGCTCGCGTTCGCCGTCGCGCACCCGCCGACCGACGCCATCGGCTTTCGCGTCGAATATGGCGGACGCAGCGTCGTCATCAGCGGCGACACCGTTCGTTCGCAGTCGCTGGCGCTGAACGCGCGCGGCGCCGATTTGCTGGTGCATGAGGCGCTGTCGCCGCGGCTCAACGCGATCATGCAGAATGCGGCTAATGAAAGCGGGCGCGAGAATGTCGGCGTGATCTTCAACGATATTCTGGATTATCACACCAGCCCGGAGGATGCGGGAGCGGTGGCTCAAGAGGCAAACGTTGGCGCGCTTGCGCTTACTCATCTTTTGCCCCAAACGCCCATTCCCGGCCTTGCTTCCACCTTCGCGCGTGACGCGCGCACGACGTTTGAAGGTCCCGTTTGGGTGATGCGCGATGGCGACGTCATCTCGTTGCCGCGCACTGGCGGCGTCGAGCGTTCACACCGGCTGCGGTTCTGAGGCGCCCAATGAAAAAGATCGCAATCGTTCTCGGTGTCATCGCGCTGATTGCGCTGGCGGGCTTTTTTGCCTTCAAGCGCTACGCTTATTATTTGCCGGGTTTGATCGGCAATTTGCGCGATCCCATCGCCGCGAACCAACCTATAGATTGGGCGCGGGGGCCGGACGTAGCGCCGCCGGGAGCGCGGGCGCCGAACATTATTGTCATCGTCGCCGACGATCTCGGGTTCAACGACATCTCTTTCAACGGCGGCGGCCTCGTGCCGACGCCGCACATCGATGCGCTCGGGCGCGAAGGCGTCAGCGTCGATGCGGCGTATGCGGCGAACGCCACCTGTTCCCCCTCGCGCGCCGCGATGATGACCGGGCGCTACCCGACGCGCTTCGGCTTTGAGTTCACATCGGCTCCGGTCGCGTTCGCGCGGTATCTCTCGCACAACGATCCCGACGCCTTGCGCCAACCGGTCTTCCACGACGAGCGCGTCGATGACATGCCGCCATTAGAGACACTGGGCATGCCCGCGAGTGAAGTGACGATCGCCGAAGTGCTGCGTGCGCGCGGCTATCACACCATGCACATTGGCAAATGGCATCTAGGGGCGTCCCCGGAGCTGCGCCCGGAAGCGCAGGGATTCGATGAAAGTCTCGGCTTCATGTCCGGCGCCGGCATGTTCTTGCCGCCGAACCATCCTGATGTCGTCAACGCTGAACTGCCGTTCGACCCGATCGATCGCTTCTTGTGGGCGAACTTGCCGTACGCGGTGGAATGGAACGGCGGTCAGCGTTTCCGGCCGGAAGGTTATGTGACCGATTATTTCGCTGCGCAGGCCGTTGCCGCGATCGAAGCCAACCGCAACCGGCCGTTCTTCCTCTATCTCGCGTTCAACGCGCCGCATACGCCGCTGCAAGCGTCGCGCGCGGATTATGAGGCGCTTAGCGGCATCGAGAACCATACGGAGCGCGTTTACGCCGCCATGATACTCGCGCTCGATCGCGGCGTCGGGCGCGTGATGCAAACCTTGCGCGAGCAGGGGCTAGACGAAAACACGCTTGTCATCTTCACCAGCGACAATGGCGGCGCCTGGTATGTGGGATTGCCCGAACTCAATCAGCCGTTCCGCGGCTGGAAAGCGACATTCTTCGAAGGCGGCATCCGCTCTCCCTTCTTCGCACGCTGGCCCTCTCGCTTGCCGGCCGGTGCGCGTGTGGCTGGGCCCGTGACGCACATGGACATTTTCGCGACAGCCGCCGGCGCGGCGGAGGCGCCTGTGGAACACCCGATCGACGGCGTCAATCTGCTCCCCTACATGCGCGGTGAAACCCAAGGATCGCCGCACGAGGCGCTGTTCTGGCGCTCGGGCCCCTATCGCGTCGTCCGCGCGGGCGATTGGAAGCTGCAGATCACCGAGCGGCCCAATCGCGTCTGGCTCTTCAATCTGCGCGAGGATCCGACCGAACAGAACGATATCTCGGCGCGCGAGCCGCAGCGCGTGGCCGCCATGCGCGCGATGATCGAAGCGCACAATGCCGAGATGCCGGCCCCGCTGTGGCCGGCTCTGCTCGAAGGCCCTGTCCGCCTTGACGTGCCGCTCAATGCGCCTTGGACGGAAGAGCAAGAATACATCTATTGGTCGAATTGAGTTGGCCGCGTTTCTTATTTTCGCGGCTGCGCTCGCGGCGTTCGCCGCGCTGCTCTGGCTGATCGGCGCGCGCGAGCCGGTTTATCGGCTGCGCGCAGACGGTGCGGTTTGGTTCGTGGCGGTGCGCGGCGGCGGCGACGAATTGGCGCCTGGCGCAAGGGTGCTTTGGGCGGCGCAGAGCGATTTTGCGTTTATTGGCGCACCGGATGCGTATTGGTCGCGCTTCTTGATCGTCACCGGCGATGTTGAAACGCCAATTGTGGAAGGCCGCTTCGAGGACGCGTACGCGGCGCGCGTGCGTTTGATCGCGCCGCCGCGTATGGCGCTTGGCCTGATCAAGCTGCTGGCGACCAGTGGAATACTCTCGCGCCCATCGACGGATGATGTGGCGGCGGACGTGCAATCGCTCGGTTTTCACGCGGAGCTGATGCCGAGCAGCGCCGCCATCGCAACTTTGCTTGCGCGTCCGCAAAGCTACGCGCCGGCTATGGTCAATTTCTTGCGCTATCACACGGACGCAAAGGGGGAGCGCGGCGGCACAGGGCGCGCCGCTTATCGCCGCTACGGTGTCGTTGCAATGCGCACGGTTTATCGCACCGGCGGCCATTTGCTGTTTTACGGCATGGTGGAAGCAATTTTTCGCCAAGCCAGCGGCGGGCCGACGATGGGCGCCTGGGATGATGTCGCCGCCATGCGTTATCCAAACCCACGCGCGATCCTTTCGATGGAGCACGTCCCCGCTTATCGCGCCGCTTTGGTCCACCGCGACGCCGGGCTCGCGAGCACAATGGTAGTTGCGTCGACGCCGCTTTAGGCCGCGACTGGCTCATCCTTGGGCGCGAGCAGCAAGTACATCGCCGGCGTCACGATCCGCGCGATCAGCGTTGAGCTGATAAGCCCGCCGATCAGCACCATCGCGATGGGGGAAAAGAGCGGCGAATCTTCCAAGAGCAGCGGAGTCATGCCGCCGATGGCTGTCGCGCTGGTCAGCAGCACGGGCAGGAAGCGCACTTCGCCGGCGCGCTCAATTGCTTCGCGCAGCGGCGTGCCGCGCTCGCGCATCTGATTGGCGAACTCCACCAGCAGGATTGAGTTTTTAATCTCGATGCCGATCAGGGCGATGAAGCCGATAATCGCCGTGAACGAGAGCGACTCGCCGCCTAGCCAAAGCGCAATCAGGCCGCCCATCACGCCGAATGGGATGACGAACGCAACCACGGCGGTGACAGCGAAGGTGCCAAATTCCAGCAACAGCACGGCCATCACGCCGAAGATCGCGATGAGGATCGCGGGGCCGAGGCCGGAGAAGCTGCGCTGCTGCGCCTCTGCTTGGCCGCCGAACGCGATCGTATAACCGGGGGGCATCTGCAGCGTGCCGATCCGTTCGGCGACGTCGGCGGTCACCGCGCTCGTGAGGTAGCCGTTCTGCGTGTACGCCGTGACCGTGGCCGTCCGCTGGCGCTGGAGGCGGTCGATCGAAGCGGGTCCGCTCGTCAGGCGCGGCTCGGCGATTTCGCCAAGTGGCAAAGCCTCGCCTTGGCCGTTCCAGACATAAAGCCGCTCCAGCGCCGAGATTGGCATCGCATCCTCGCGCGGCGCGCGCAGCACGACAGGGAACGCATCGCCCGCCGGATCGCGGAATTGCGCCACGGGCGCTCCGCCGACGGCGATGCGCAAGCTCTGATCGATGGCGCCCGCCGGCACGCCGCGAAGCGCGGCCTCGGCGTCGTTGATGTTGAGGTCGAGATCGATCAGCCGTTCAGCCATCGGGTTCGAGATATCGCGCGTTCCAGGGGTCTCGCGCACGAGCCGCTCTAGCTCCGACGCGATTTCGCTAATGGCCGCGAGATCGGCGCCGCTGATCTGCACGGCAATGGGCGCCTCGATTGGCGGCCCGTTGGTGAAGCGGCGCAGATTGATGCGCGCCCCAGCGTATTGATCCAGCCGTTCGCGGATTTCCTCGAGCTTGGCCATGCCTTCGCGGCGATGCCATTCGCGGAAGCGGGCATAGACCTGGCCAATGTTGGAAAGCTGCTCGGGCGGTATTTCGTTGTAAAAGATCTGCGGATTGCCGCGGCCGCTATTGGAAAAGCGCCATTCGATCTCGGGATATTCCGACAGCACCCGATCGACATATTGCACAGCGCGGTCGGTTTCGCTCACCGCCGCGCCTTGCGGCGTCTCGATCTCGACCAGGAAGTAGGGGCTGTCGTTCTCAGGGAAGAGGCTAAAGCCAAGCTTCGGCACCAGACCCAGCGACAAGATGAACGCCGCGAGCCCGACGATCACCGTCTTGCGTGGATGCACCAGCGCAAAGTGCAGCGCGGGCCGGTAGAGGCCGTGGATCGCGCCCATCACCGTGTCGAGCAAGAAGTTGGACTTGCCTGCGGACTCGCGCGGCAAGAGCCGGCTGGCGAGAAACGGAATGATGGTGAGCGCCACGATCAGCGAGGCCGTGATCGTCGTCACCACCGCGATCGGCAGCGAGCGTACGAAGGCGCCGGCGCCTTCGGGCAGAGCCATGATCGGCAGGAAGGCCAGCAGCAGCGTCGCGGTGCAGCCGATCACCGCAATGTTGATCTCTTTGACCCCGGCGATGGCGGCTTCGCGCGGCGCCAAGCCCTGGCGCAAATGGCGCGAGATGTTCTCGGTGACGACGATGCTGTCATCGACCAGGAGGCCGAGCGCCAGCACGAAGCCGGCGATCGAGAGCTGGTTCAGCGAATACCCCAGCGCGTGAATTGCAACCACGCCCATCGCTAACGAAAGCGGGATCGACACCATCACCACGAGCGAGGCGCGGAAGCCGAGAGGCAGCAATGTCAGCAGCACAAGCACGATGGCGATGCCGAAGTCGCGGCCCAGTTGGCTAAGCCGCTCCTTCACCGTCTCCGATTGGTCGAAGCCGCGATGCAAAACGATGTTCGGCGGCAGCGTCTCGGCGAATGCATCGAGGCGGCTGCGCACGCCGTTCGCAACCGGGAAGATGTCCTCGCCGAGCCGGGCGCGGGCGCTGACGAACACTGCGCGCTGGCCGTTGTAACGCGTGATGTGGGCGCGCTGGTCGTTGGCCCACTCGACTTCGGCCACGTGGCCGACCGTAACGACCGAGCCATTTTCGGCGCGCAGCGCCACCGCACGAATCTCGTCGAGGCTGTTATAGGAGCCGGACGCTTGCAGATTGAAGCGCCGCCCGCCTGCTTCGACGGCGCCGATCGGCGTATCGACGCCCTCGCGTTGCAGCGCCTCCGCCACCGCGCCGAGCGGCAGGCGATACGCGGCAAGCTGATCGAGATTGACGCCGACGCGCACCTCGGCCGGCGGCGCGCCCCACACTTCCGCCTGCTGCACGCCCGGCGCGCGCTCAAGCGAATCGCGCAGCGCCTTAGCGTAGGATTCGAGTTGCCTGAATGATGCGTCCTCGCTGGTAAGCGCGATCTGCACAACACTGGTTTGGGCCGGATTGAAGCGCCGTGCGCGGATGTCCACGACGCCGTCGGGAAGATTGGGCCTGACGACGTTGAGTTCGCGGACCACTTCCCCGAACTTTTCTTCAGGATCGGCGCCCCAATTGAACTCGACCGAGACGACGGCGAGTCCGGCGCGGCTTGAGGATCGAATTTCGCGGATGTCCTCGATCGTATTGATCGCGTCTTCCAGCGGCACGGCGACGAGCCGCTCCATCTGCTCGGCGTCCGCGCCGGGCAGCACAACCGCCACCGCAACGCCGGGAAACTCCACGATGGGGTCTTCGGCTTTTGGAATGGCGATGATGGCGCCGATGCCCAGCGCAATCAGCAGCAGAAAGAGAACCGCGGTGAACTGCCAGCGATCGACGAAGAAGCGGGTGAGGCCCTCCATTTTAGCTGCCGGTGGAGATGCGCACGGCGGCGCCGTCTTGCACGTAGGCGGCGCCGGCGGAAACCACGCGTTCGCCGGCCGCTAGGCCTTCGACGACGAGCACACCCTGCTGCGTCATGCCCGCCGTGCGCACGCTGCGGCGGCGAGCGACATTGTTCTCATCGACGACGAAGACGATGCCCTGATCGGCGCGTGCGTCGAGGAGCGCCAGCGTCGGCACAAGCAGCGCCGGCGCTTGCGTCGCCGTGGCCGCCGCTGCGATCTCGACCTGCGCAACCATCCCGCTGCGCAATCCATCGGAAGCCGCGACTTCGATCTCGACTTCGAAAGCGCCGGTGCCTTCATTGCCCTTGGCGCCAATGCGGGCGACGCGGCCGGC
>JACMMP010000096.1 GCA_014378995.1 Hyphomonadaceae bacterium | reverse complement strand
CCTTGCTGCGCGAACGCCAACAGCGAATTCATCAACGTCATGATCTGCCCTTCTGCCTGCCCTAAGTCGATCGTCTGGCGAGCGCATGGCCCGCACGGCGAAACCGCGGGTTGAAAACTCTTTTACTGTGATGATTGGAAGCGTGTGACCGGACCCCGGCCTGTCGCGCATCCTCCCACCGTACCCATCGGAGCGCCGCTTCGCGGTCTTTGTTCCGTTGGGTGGAACGTTTAGCCTAAATTTTAGGAAACGAAGCGCTTGTCAACGTCTCCCGCGCAGTAAGCGATCCCGACCGAACCGCCTGCCCCCGACCGTGCGTACTGCACTGATGGAGACGGCCCCGGCAACCAAAACTTTCGTGATAGTCATCTGTTCCTTTGGGGCGCCTTGACTATGCTACCGCGTCGGCGCAGCGCCGCTCTTCACGAACGCAGGAGTACCCATGACGATGGCCGCCCAAGAGCTTGAGGCATTGCTGCGGCAGGCTTTTTCCGACGCTGAGATCACTATCGACGACCTAGCCGGAGACGGCGATCATTATCGCGCCGTGATCCGGTCTGCCGCTTTTGCGGGCAAGTCACGCGTCGCTCAACACCAGATGGTGTACGCCGCCCTCCAGGGCCGCATGGGCGGCGACCTGCACGCGCTGGCGCTCGAGACGTCACCTAAGTGATATTGCCCTCCGGTGTGGCAGCGCTTACCTGCCCTGAACCTGGGAGCGCCTTCTTGACCGACGCCATCGACACCATCCGCCGCACCGTCGCCGAAAACGACGTCGTTCTGTTTTTGAAGGGGACCGCCGATCAGCCCCAGTGCGGGTTTTCTAATCAAGTGGTCCGCATCCTCGATCACCTGGGAGTCGAGTATCGGGACGTGAACGTCCTTGCCGACGAGGGCGTCCGCCAAGGGGTTAAAGACTTCGCCAACTGGCCAACGATCCCGCAGCTCTATGTCAAAGGCGAATTCATCGGCGGCTGCGACATCATCCGCGAGATGTTTCAGACCGGGGAGTTGAAAGCGCTGTTCGACGAGAAGCTCGGCGCTCCCGCCTAGGCGCTCCTGCGCTCGTCCGGCCGCTCCATCACCGCCAGGCTCAGCTTCATCAAAGCGCCATTGCGCAGCACCTCGAGCAGCACTTTGCGGCCGATGCGCTCGCGCGTCAGCAGCTTGTGCACAGCGTCCACGGTTGGCGTTGCAACGCCCTCCAGATTGAGCACGACATCGCCCACTTCAAGCCCCGCCATGTCTGCTGGCCCGCCGCCCGAGACAGCTACCACCAGCACGCCGCCCTCTACATCGAGACCAAGCCGGCGCACCAAAGCACGCGACAATTCCTGCGATTGGCCCGCAATCCCGAACCAGCCTCGCGCCACGCGTCCGTTGCGCATCAGCCCAGGAATAATCGATTTGGCGGTATTGCTCGGCACCGCAAAGCATAGCCCCTGCGCGCCGCCGATAATCGCGGTGTTGATGCCGATCACCGCACCGTGGGCATCGACCAGCGCCCCGCCTGAATTGCCCGGATTGAGCGCCGCGTCAGTCTGAATGACGTCTTCGATCAGGCGCCCGCTCTCGCCGCGCAGCGTGCGCCGCAAAGCTGAAATGACGCCGACTGTCACCGTTGCCTGTAAACCCAAGGGATTGCCGATCGCGATCGAAAGCTCGCCTACGCGCAGCGCGTCCGAGTCGCCAAGCTCAGCGGTGTGATGCCCGCCGCCGTTCAGGCGCAGCAGCGCCAAGTCCGTATCAGGATCGGCGCCAACGACCTCCGCAGCGGCCACGCTGCCGTCATGCAACACGCCCTCAATGCGCCCCGCGCCGCGCACGACGTGATTGTTGGTGAGCGCGTAGCCGTCCGGCGAGATGATCACGCCGGAGCCCGCACCGTCATAGAGATCGCGCGATCTGCTCGTGCGCCTGACGCCAATCACCGCCGGGCCGATCTCATCGACGACCCGAACCACCGTTTCCGAAAAACCGTCCCGCGGGCCCCGCCGGGGCGGCGTTGAGACGAAAGTCTGCTTGCGACCGAACATGGCAGGGGAAATAGGAATTCACTGTTCCGGGCGCCAGGGCGCTTTCACCTGGGGGCCTGCTAGCTTAAGTCCGCACGGATGGATTCTCTCTCTGCGCGCCGCTTCAACTTCCTCACTTGGCTGAGAAATTCCTTTCTGACCGGCGTTGCGCTGGTGCTGCCGTTCGTCGTCACGGTTTCGATCATCTGGCTGTTTGTCACCTTCATCGACAATAACGTCGAGCCGCTCGTCCCCGAAACCCTCGCCTTTCTGAAAACCTTCCCGGGCGGCGGCGTTTTGCTCGCTTTGGTGACGCTCACGCTTGTCGGCGCCCTCGCCGGCAATCTCGTCGGCCGCTGGATTGTCGCGACCGGCGACCGGGTCATCGCCAACTTGCCGCTGGTGCGCTCGATCTATGGCGGCGCCAAACAGGTGTTCAAACAAGTGGCCGCGCCGGAGCGCACGTCGTTCCAGCAGGCGGTGCTGGTCGAGTTTCCGCTGCCCGGCTCGTACGCCATCGGTTTCATCACCAACGAAAACACCGCCGAAATCGTGAGCGACATTGGCGAAGAACTGATCGCCGTCTATGTGCCGCAGGCGCCGATCCCCACGTCCGGTTTTCTGCTGTATTTGCCGCGCACGGCCTTCAAGCCGCTCTCGATCTCACCTGACGAAGCGCTAAAGCGCATCATCTCACTCGGCATCATCCGTCAGGACGAAGGCCTGCACACCGGGAAATAATAGGCCGCGCTGCGCGCGCGCTATTCGATCGCAAAATCCTCGGGCTTCCAGCTCATCGCCGGATATTGCGGGTCCATCTCTTCCAGGACGCCGCGCACGACCGACGCGATGATCGCGTTACGGCGCCATTTTTTATCCGCCGGGATCACCCGCCACGGCGCATGCTCAGTCGAGCAGCGATCGAGCACGGTCTCGTACGCAGCGGCGAAATCGTCCCAGAGCGCGCGATCTTCGAGATCGCCCGGATTGAACTTCCAATGCTTGGCTGGATCGTCGAGCCGTTTTTGCAGGCGCTTGCGCTGCTCGTCCTTGGAGATGTGCAGCATAAACTTGACAATGGTGACGCCGTTTTCCGTCAGGTGGTGCTCGAACGCGTTGATCTGCGCGTAGCGCCGCTCGATCGCCGCTGCAGGCGCCAGCCCCTTCACCTTCACGACCAACACATCTTCATAATGCGAACGGTTGAAGATGGCGATCAGGCCCCGGCGCGGCGTGGCCTGATGCACACGCCAGAGATAATCGTGCTTCAGCTCAAGCTCGTTCGGCTGGCCAAACGCTGTCACGTTGACGCCGAGCGGCCCGCACGCATTGAAAACGCCGCGCACGGTCCCGTCCTTACCAGACGTGTCGATCCCTTGAAGAATGACCAGCAGCGAGCGCTTCTGCTCGGCGTAGAGCCGATCCTGCAGCGCATCGATCGCCTCGGCGCATGTCGCCAGCAGCGCTTTCGCCTCGTCCTTGTCGGGGAACAAATCTTCCCGCAACGGGTCGCGCTGCGAGAGCGCCGACTTCGCGCCGGCTTCGACCAGCACCTCGGCGTCGAGCGTCTTCCAATCCATCGAGAAGGCAATACGGCAATAGGGCAGCACGGCAATAGGGTTCTCCCCCTACTCCCGTGCTGCCCGAGCTTTTAGCTGGCGTAGTATTCGACGACCAGGTTCGGCTCCATCTGCACCGCGTACGGCACATCGGCCAGAACCGGCACGCGCTGATAGCGCGCCGTCATGCTCTTTGGATCGACTTCGATGTAATCGGGAATATCGCGCTCGCCGCTCTGCAGCGCTTCCAGCACCAGGGCCATCGTCTTCGACTTTTCCCGCACTTCGATCAGGTCACCGACCTTCACCAGGTAGGACGCGATCGTCACCCGGCGGCCGTTCACCTTCACGTGGCCGTGGTTCACGAGCTGCCGCGCCGAGAACGGCGTCGGCGTAAACTTGCAGCGATACACCACCGCATCGAGACGGCTTTCGAGCAGGCCGATGAGGTTTTCGGCCGTATTGCCCTTCCGGCGCGCGGCTTCCTCATAGGTCTTGCGGAACTGCTTTTCGGTGATGTTGCCGTAGTACATACGCAACTTCTGCTTGGCCACGAGTTGCAGGCCGAAGTCAGAGGTCTTGCCCTTGCGGCGTTGGCCGTGTTGGCCGGGGCCGTACTGGCGCTTGTTCACTGGGCTCTTGGGACGGCCCCAGAGATTTTGGCCGAACCGGCGGTCCGATTTGTATTTAGCTTGGATACGCTTCGTCATGCGCTGATCGCGCCTTCTTCATTTGACGGGGCCCGGCGACCTCACAAACGAGATCGCGACTGCCCTGGCGGTTCGCCCGTCATCCAGTATGTTCCGCGCCCGGCCCAAACTTGGTCCGCGCGGGAAAGCGGGGCTTTTGGCGGAAGCCTCCCCCAAAGTCAAATCCGACGGGACCGATCTTTTGCGTGCTTAACCATTCCTCAACGGCCCCTGCGCACACGCTGTGGCAGGGAGCCTAGAAGCTGTGCCGATCGTATTGCGTCACAACCAAGAGCTGGAGCTGAGCTTAGCCGAATATCGCGGCCCGGTTTCGCTTGCAGAGCTTGAGGCGGTCGCTGCGTATGGCGCGCAAAACCCGTCCTTCCTGCAGTGCGACTGTCTGAACCTGGTTTTGCCCGGCGCGAACTTCGACAGCGTCGAAGTCACTGCGCTCGACAACCTCTTTGGCCGCTACAAGCTCATTTTTGCGCCGATGGAATTTCAGATCGTGCGTCGCTCCGCCTGGATTTGTCTGAGCCCCGCCGCACAGGCCCACATCGATTACTGGATCGGCGGCCATGATTTGCGCGAAGCGCTGTCCAGCACGCTGCGCCAATTCCTCGCCTATTCCGAGGCCGGTGACTGGCTGGTGCTGAACGAAGCTGAAATCGTTGCTCTGGAAAGCGGCGCCGGTTTCACCGAAGTCGCGAACTTCGAAGACCCGCCAAGTGTAACCCGCACCGCCGCGCGCTAATCGCTGGGCGCGCTGTCGAGTTCGTATTGGCTTTGCAAATAGTTCTGCAGGCCCATTTCGATCAGGTTTTGCAGCTGCGTTTCAAGAAAATCGATGTGCTCTTCGGTGTCGTCGAGCAGCTCCGTCAGCAGATCGCGCGTGACGTAGTCCTTCTTCTCTTCACAGAGCGTGATGCCTTCTTTGATGCCGGCATGCCCAGTCTTCTCGGCGTTGAGATCCGCTTCCAGACGCTCTTGCACCTTCTCGCCGATCTGCAGCTTATTGAGGTTTTGAAGGTTCGGAAATCCTTCAAGCAGCAGGATCCGGTTTATGATCCGGTCCGCGTGCTTCATCTCTTCGATGGATTCTTCGTACGTCTTTTTGCCGAGCTTGCCGTAGCCGTCGGACTGATACATCCGCGCATGCAGGAAGTACTGATTGATCGACGTCAGCTCGTTCGTGAGAATAACGTTGAGCTTCTTGATGACGTCCGGATCACCCTTCATCGCGCGTTACTCCGCTGCGACGAGGCTCCGCTTGGCGCAGGCCATTCCGCCGCTAGAAATGCCATCGGCGATCTCGGGGAGGCAGCGCCCGCAGCACGGCTCGCAGCCATGATGGGCCAGCACCGCTTCCGGACCTTGCGCTCCAGCAGAAATGGCTTCGTCCACTTCCGACCGAGTCACACCGTTACAATTGCAGACGTACATCCCGCATTTCTCTGTAAGCAAAGACATTTCTGGCGACTGCGAGTCAGCCGCAAAGAAACCTAGCCTGCCGCGAGCGCTCCTGCAAGTCATTCGCAGCAGAGGCGAGCTAGGTGCGGATGCCGCACCTAGCCGAGCGCCCTCGCCATTGCCGCCGCCCCCGCCTCCATCGAGGCGTTTTGCATGCCGGCCATGCCGTCCGGCAGGAAGTCTACCGTCCAGACGAACCGGCTACCCTCCCCGTCCTCAAACACCTGCGCGGCAGCGCTGTAGTGCTGGTACTTTGGGTGGTCCAGGATCGCGTAAACTAGGCGTCGTTGCTGATCGTCTGAGCTGACCGGCCACTCGCGTATCTCCATCCCGTTGGCGAAGGTCACCATCCGCGCCCCGCTCGGCTCCATTTTGGTCGCCGTCACGAACCCCGGCGCCACTTCGTGCACCGCCTCGAACTTGCGCAGCACCGCCCAAACCTCATCCGCCGACCGCGCGCTCCGAAACTCTTTCCTGACCGTCGCCATGAGCGTCTCCTCTCATGGCATCTCGCCAGAAACGGACGCCGCAGTCTGGCCGTTTCCGGACGCCCTCAGCCCGGCGACGCAAAGCGAACATTTACCAGCACCTCTCAGCGCGGCACACTGCGCGAGTGAAAACGTTCTTCCTGATTGTCGCTGGGCTATTCTGGACCGCGCTGACGCTCGGCGGTGATTTTTTCGCGATCAACGCAATCCGCCAACAATTGCGCGCCGAGCAGTTTCCCAGCGTCACCGGCGTAATCACGCAGAACGAGATCGAGATCACGCCTTCCAGCAAGGGCGGGTCGAACTACGCCGCGCGCCTGCACTTCGCGTACTCTGTCGACGGTCGCGCCTATGTCGGCGACCGCCATCGCTATGGCGGCTACACCGCGAGCGCCGAGCACGCCGAATCGCTGGCGAGCCGCTATCCCGTCGGCGCGCCGGTGATCGTATATTTCAATCCGGACGATCCTGCCGACGCCATCCTTAGCCCCGGCGTCGACGGCGCCGACGTCTTCGTGTTGTTCTTTCTACTACCGTTCAATGTGATCTTGTTTGGCGCGATCGCTGCACTGGCCCGCGGCGGGCGGCCGATCGACGATCCTTCAGCGCCAGTCAGCCCGTTTTCCGCTGGGCTAGTTGCGCTCTTCGTCGGGTGGTTCTTGATCGTATTCGCCATCGCCATCTTTTCCGGCTTCGATCCCGGCCTGCCCGTCGCTCTCGGCGCTTGGGGCGCGTTGGGCGCGCTCACTTTTGGCGCTGCGGTTTATGCGAAGACCCGCCGCCCCTAGCTTGGGCTTCTCAACGTCCTACGCTACAAGCCGCCCATGTCCGCCAAAGCCCCAACAATAGGCGTGGTCAGCCTCGGCTGCCCCAAAGCCCTCGTCGACAGCGAGCGCATCATCACGCGCCTGCGCTCCGAGGGCTATCAGCTCAGCGGCAGCTACGAAGGCGCGGACCTCGTTGTCGTAAACACATGCGGCTTCCTCGACAGCGCCAAAGCCGAAAGCCTCGACGCCATTGGCGAAGCCATTGCGGAGAACGGCAAAGTCATCGTTACCGGCTGCCTGGGCAAGGAAGAATCGCTGATCCGCGCAGCGCACCCGAAGGTGCTCGAGATCACCGGCCCGCATCAATATGAAGCCGTCGTCAGCGCGGTGCACACGCACCTTCCACAGCTGCACGATCCGAAAATCGATCTCGTGCCTGAAGGCGGTTACCGCCTGACGCCGCGCCACTACGCGTATCTGAAAATCTCCGAAGGCTGCAACAATCGCTGCAGCTTCTGCATCATCCCGTCCATTCGCGGCGATCTCGTCTCACGCCCCGCCAACGCCGTGCTGAAGGAAGCGGAGCAGCTGGTGAAAGCCGGCGTCAAAGAACTGCTGGTCATCAGCCAGGACACCAGCGCTTACGGCGTCGATGTCAAATACGCCGAGAGCAAATGGAAGGACCGCACCGTTCGCGCCAAATTCTACGATCTCTGCAAAGAGCTCGGCGAGCTCGGCGCCTGGGTGCGCTTGCACTACGTCTATCCGTATCCGCACGTCGATGAAGTCGTCGGCCTCATGGCGGAAGGCAAGGTGCTGCCCTATCTCGACATCCCGTTCCAGCACGCCTCGCCGAACGTACTCAAAGCCATGCGCCGCCCGGCCAATCAGGACAAAGTTCTCGACCGCATTAAGAAATGGCGCGGCATCTGCCCGGACCTCACCATCCGCTCGTCCTTCATCGTCGGCTTCCCAGGTGAGACGCAGGACGATTTCGAGACGCTGCTCGATTTCATCGAAGAAGCGGAAATCGATCGCGCCGGCGTCTTCAAATACGAAAACGTCGACGGCGCGCCCTCACGTGATCTCCCCGATCACGTCGACCAAGACGACGTCGATGAGCGCTACGACCGATTCATGGAAGTTCAAACCACGCTCGCCCACGCCCGTGGCCAAGCCATGATCGGCAAGACCGTCGACGCCATCTGCGATGGCTGGGATGAAGACGCCGAAGCCTACGCCTTCCGCACCAAAGCCGACGCCCCGGAGATCGACGGCGTCGTCTATGTCGAGTGCGACGACGAAATCGCCGAGGGCGCGATCACGAAACTCGAAATCGTGGGCGGCGAGGGCCACGAATTGGTGGGCGTCCTGGCCGCCGCGCGACCGTAGTTTCGACGACGAATCCCGCTGACGACGCCTCGCTCACTGCCCCGAAACAGCAGCGGCGAGGGTCACGACCACACGTGCTAAAGTGCGCAGAGGCGCGGAGGACCGTACATGGCCGACAACTCCAACGACATCCCGATCGAAGCCTGGAACACGGTGCTGTTCGACAAGTTCGTGCGCTTCCGCCGCGTGCTGACGGCGGGGCTGGAAGAGCATGGCGATGTCGCGCTGCGCCACAGCGCTTATTTGGCGGGCGAGCGCGTGCTCGATGTCGGCTGCGGCTTCGGCGACACCACGCTCACGATCGCCAACATGCTTGGGCCGCAAGGCCAAGCGGTGGGCGTGGATTGCGCCGCGAACTTTATCGCCAGCGCGACGCGCGAAGCCGCCGAGGCCGGCGCCGCCAACGCGTCCTTCTTCGTCGCTGACGTGCAGAGCGAAAACTTGCGCGGCCCCTACGATCACGCCTTCGCTCGTTTCGGCACCATGTTCTTCAACATGCCGGGCGCCGCATTGCGCAACATCGCACGCGCCCTCAAGCCAGGCGGCGATCTCACCATGGTGGTTTGGCGCAAGCGCGAGGACAATCCCTGGATCCATGACGCCGAGCAGGTCGTGCGCGAGATGGTGCCCGTCGTCGCACACGAGGACACCGACCAAGTCCATTGCGGCCCCGGCCCCTTCTCGATGGCGGGGCCGGACATGGTCAGCGACATGATGCGCGCCGGCGGCTTCCAGGGCATCAGCTTCGAGCGTTACGATTGCGAGATTTGCATCGGCGAGGATATGGACGAAGCCGTTGCTTTCGCCATGGCGCTCGGGCCCGCAGGCGAGATCATCCGCCTCGCCGGCGCGGAAGGCGAGCGCTTACGCCCCCAAGTCAGCGAAGCGCTGCGCGCCCTCTTTGCCACGCGCCGCCGAGGCGACAGCGTCTGGGCCGGCTCAAGCAGCTGGATCGTGCGCGCACGCGTGCAGGGATAGAGCCTACTTCCCCGCCTATGGTTCGTTGTCGGCAATGTCCTCACTGGCAAAGCCGCTCAGCCGGTCGATGACTGCGAAGAACACCGCCAGCGCCAAAGTGACGGCGATGCTCGCGAGCGGCAGCCAGAATGAAAGCACGAACGCTGCGACGTAGAGACCCAGCGTAACTCCATAGGTGCGGGAAATGCGCCGGCGGTCGTGCGGCGTCACTGTAGACAAGAGGCGGTCTGGGTGGGCCGCCAGATAGCGCCAAAGCAAGTTGAGAAAGAGGGCGACCCACAAAAACACGCCCGCGTAGACGGCGGCCGCGACGCTGGCGCCGGGGCCAAGCGCGTGTTCCGCTACCAACGCCGTCGAGAACGGCGCGAGCGCGACGCCGAAGAGCAGACCGCCATTCAAATACAGAAATCGCGTGTCGGCCCGTGTGGTGATGCGCATCAATTCGTGATGCGTCACCCACATAATGAAAATGTTGACGAAGCTGATGAGGAACGCGACCGCGTGCGGCCAGAGTTCGAGCAAGTGCCGCTCCAATAGAAAACTGGAAGCCTCTTCGGGCAGATCGGGTGGGCGCAGCTCAAGCACGAGCAGCGTGATCACGATGGCGAAGAAACCATCGCTGAACGCTTCCATGCGCGTCGTGCCGCGGTCGAGTTCGGGCTCGCTCATAATGCTCCGGGCCGGCGCTAACGGCGCGGCGCGAGTAAAAGGGCTGGAGCGGGCTGCGGTTCCCCTAGCCGGGCAGTTGCGGCTTATCGCGGATGAACTGGGACAGAAGCCATTTCTCGCCAGCCGTCGGCGGCGCACCCTCATGCTCGGTCATGAGATCGGGAGCGCCGCTCTCACTCACATTGCGGAAATAGAGCGCCCCGCCTGCTGCAGGCTTCAGCTTTCGATCGAGTTTGAGGAAGTGCGTCTCCCCCGCCTCGAACGCATCGTTGAGATAAACCAAAAACGTGAAGGGCCGTTGACCGAGCTCCGCAATCTCCGCGTTCAGCTGCGGCGACGGCGTCAAAAAATCGAAGTGCGGACCGAACGTTTGTCCTGGCTCGTAGCGAAACACCGACGTCCGCTCCAAATGGGCCACCGGCACGCTCATCGTGTTGGCGATGCGCTCGCGGATCAGCAACAGCGGCAGATCGAGATCGAGCAAGGCGAACGTCGCCGTGGTGTTGCTACGGACATCATCCTGCGCGGCCCGCCCCGAATGCGGATCGTACACCAGCGACGGCGCTTGCAACGGCGCGGCGCGCGCGATCAACCAAGCGCAAAGCGGCGCATCGAGAAAATTTTCAACCACGCCGATGCAGGGCGACTCCAAAACCGAATGTTGAGGTCTTCCATCGATCCAATCATGGAGATCGATTCCCCCGCCGCGCTCGAATCCAACGCCCAAAAGCTCAAGCTGCCGTCGCGCCCCCTCGTGCCCGTCGCCGGCAGCCCGCACGAGCCAAACGATCGCGTCTTCCCAGCTTTGCGCCCGCCCATAGCCAGCGCCCGCAATGTTCGCTGCAAGCGCGGTCGCTTCAGCGTGACCCTCCCGCGCCAGCGCTTCGACCTCTTCAGCGACATACTCTTCGTTGATCTGCGCATCCTTGCGCAGCAGCTTTACGATGCTTTGAAAGCGTTCTTCAGCGGTCATCGCAAATCCTCGGAGCGATGCGCTATTTGCGCACTTTTGGCGCACCCAGCGTCATGAAGATCACGGGACCATCGGTGGGCGCGCGATAGACGCCGTGCGCGCCGTTCACCTTCATGGCCAGCGCCGTCATCTGCCAGGCTTCTTTCTCGTCCATCTTCAACGCGCGGGTGGTCAGTTCTTCGAGCCCGTGCTTGTCGCCGAACCAGCGCGTGCGTTCGGCGTCATTGCGTAAGCGCTGCGCCACCATCGGATGATCCCAGCCCCAGCGGAACATGCTCGTGTTCGGATTCCATGCGCCAATGATCTGCACCGGCGCGGTGACGAGCGCACCGTCTTTGCGGTCGAACTGGATGATCCCCGAGTTCTGATCGACCTGCCAGGGCGAGGTCTCCAGCTTCAGCTTCTTGGACAGCCAGCGCTGCCGGTTCAGCAGGTCAATCCAGCTCTCGGCCCAGAAGCGGTCGACATTGACCTCCTCGCCGCCCCACGGCACGAGCGCGCGCGAAGCTGGTCGCTCCTCGCTCGTGGCCGGCTCAGCGCGGCGCTTCTTCTTGAGCATGTGCTCCCCGGTTCCCGCAGCGGCTTTGTGGATAGCGAATTACCCTATGCGGGCGATAGCCCCTTTCAGCTGTCCTCGCGCTTTCGCCCGCCCCGGCCGATGGTCAGCGCCTTGATGACACCGCGCAGCGTGCGCGCTTCCTGGTCGGTGAGCCGGGCGCGCAAAAACATCGCGCGCAGGCTGCGCTTCATCAGCGGCGCTTTGTCATCGGGATGGAAAAACCGCCCGCGTTCAAGCTCTTCCTCAAGATGGGCGAACATCGCTTCCAGTTCGGCCTGGGTCGCCGGCGGGTTTTGCGTATCGCTAAACCAAGCCGGCGCATCGGCCGCCTGACGCGCCTCTGCATAAGCGTACGCGAACACCGCCACCGCATTTGCAAGGTTTAACGACGCAAAGCCCGGATTGACCGGCAGGGTCAGGATCGCGTCCGCCTTAGCGATCTCGTCGGACTCCATCCCGTGCGCTTCCGGCCCGAACATCACCATTGGGCGCCCGCCCGCGGCGATCGCGGCGCGGATGTTCGCCGCCGCCTCGCGCGGGCCCCATACCGGCTTTTCCATCCCGCGGGGCCGGGCAGTTGCGGCGAGCACCAAGGTCGCATCCGCCAGCGCGTCCTCCAGCCGCCATTCGACTTTGGCGCGCTTCAAAACATCGTCGGCGCCGACGGCCACTTGTTCAGCTTTCGGGTTCGGCCACCTGTCCCGCGGCGCGACAAGCCGCAGCGAGACCAGGCCGAAATTCAACAGAACGCGTGCAACGGCGCCGATGTTTTCCCCCATCTGGGGGCGCACCAGGCACACGGCCGGCCATTCCTCCTCGATCGGCGGCGGCATGTTTCGTGCGCGGGTCATTGGTCAGGATCGATCAAAGGCATGGCGTCGAAAGTCATTTCGCATCGCAAGCCGCGCCGCAAGCGCGGCGGCTGGTGGGCGTACTTCGCCCGCCGCTTCGCGGCGCTCGCGGTCACCTTAGCCGCGCTTGGAGCCGCAAGCTGGTTCGGCCAACCCCCCGAACCCCCGTTCTTGCCCGAACTGGTGGAGACGCGGACCTCAGGCCCCGGCCCCGACGCCATGCTCTTCGAGGTCGATATCGCCCTTGATCTTGCCGGCGCGCCGCCGCCCCCGGAGCGCCGCATCCGCCGCGCCCGAGGCGCCGCGCCCAATGCATCAGCCATCGCCGAGCCTGACGGCTTTGAAATTCTCTCCGCGCCCGAACTCGCCGCCATCAGCCAGGCCCGCGAGTAAGCCGCCGCATTTGCGCGCGCGCGCCAAACTGCTACCACCCGCCTCGAATTTTCCCGAACGCGAGGTATGCGATGGCCAAGATCAAGGTGGACAATCCGGTCGTTGAACTCGATGGCGACGAGATGACCCGGATCATCTGGGCGCTGATCAAGGAGCGCCTGATCCACCCCTATCTCGACATCGATCTCAAATATTACGACCTCGGCGTCGAGCACCGCGACGCCACCGACGACAAGATCACCGTCGATGCCGCCAACGCGATCAAGCAATACGGCGTCGGCGTGAAGTGCGCGACCATCACGCCCGACGAAGCGCGCGTGGAAGAGTTCGGCCTCAAGAAAATGTGGAAGTCGCCGAACGGCACGATCCGCAACATCCTCGGCGGCGTCATCTTCCGCGAGCCGATTCTCTGTAAGAACGTGCCGCGCCTAGTGCCGGGCTGGACGCAACCGATCGTCGTCGGCCGTCACGCCTTTGGCGACCAATACAAGGCCACCGACTTCCTCTTCCCCGGCAAGGGCAAGCTCTCGATCAAGTTTGTCGGCGAAGATGGCAAAGTGATCGAACACGAAGTGTTCGATGCCCCAGGCGCCGGCGTCGCGATGGCGATGTACAACCTCGATGAGAGCATCAAGGAGTTCGCGCGCTCGTCTTTCATGTACGGTTTGATGAAGGGCTGGCCGGTTTATCTCTCGACCAAGAACACCATCTTGAAAGCCTATGACGGCCGCTTCAAGGATATCTTTCAGGCCGTGTTCGACGCCGAATTCGCCGATCAGTTCAAAGCCAAGGAGCTCACCTACGAACATCGCCTGATCGACGACATGGTCGCCTCGGCGCTGAAATGGTCGGGCGGCTTCGTCTGGGCGTGCAAGAACTATGACGGCGACGTGCAATCCGACACCGTGGCGCAAGGCTTCGGCTCACTCGGCCTGATGACTTCCGTGCTGCTGACGCCGGACGGCAAGACGCTGGAATCCGAGGCGGCGCACGGCACTGTAACGCGCCATTATCGCCAGCACCAAAAGGGCGAGCCGACTTCCACCAATTCTGTCGCCTCGATCTTCGCCTGGACGCGCGGCCTCGCCCATCGCGGCAAGCTCGACGGCAACCAGCAGCTGATCGACTACGCGCTGCTGATGGAAAAGGTCGTGGTCGATACCGTGGAAGCTGGTCAGATGACCAAGGACCTAGCGTTGCTCGTCGGCGACCAGCAAGCTTGGCTCACCACCGAAGGCTTCCTCGACGCCGTCGCCGACAATCTCGACCGGGCGATGGCGAAAGCCTGAGCATGACGAAGCGCCGCTCCTCTCTCACCGGGAGCTGGAGCGGCGCGTATCGCTACCCGCGCGACGCCGGGCCCGAGACCGTCTTTAACGTCGAGATCGAAGAAGTCGGCGGCGCCTTTACCGGCGCAATGCAGGAACCAAATGTGATCCGGCTGGCGCCCGGCCCGGTCGTGACCGCCGACATCGAAGGCACGCGCAGCGGCGCCTCAGTCGTCTTTGTAAAGTTCTACAACGGCAGCGGCGGCATGGCGCACGCCATCCGCTACGAGGGCACGGTCGATGAAGCGCTAACGCGCATCGAGGGCACGTGGAGCATTCCCCGCGACTGGTCCGGCACATTCTTCATGGTGCGCGACGATCTCGGAGCTGAGGCGCAAGCCGAAGCAAAGATTGAAGAGCCGATCGAGGTGAGCAGATAAAGCTACACTGGCATCGCAGCGCCCAACCTCACGTCCCTCGCATGGAACAACACCAAATGCGCGTTTGACGCGGACGGGCGCGCGCTTTCGGCCTATACCTAATAGGCGGCGCGGTCGGGTCATGGCTTTCACAATTCGGGAACTGCTGAAGGAAGATCGCCCGGGTTGGGAAAACCTCTGGGGCGGTTATCTCGATTTCTACGGCGCCCCGATGGAGGCGGTCGTCATCGAGGTGACGTGGTCGCGCCTGCTCGATCCGGCCGAGCCGATGATGGCTTTGGTGGCCGTCGACAGCGGCACGCACGAACTGATCGGCCTCGTGCATTGCGTCTTCCACCGCGGCACGTGGTCGATCGGCGAGTTTTGCTATTTGGAAGATCTCTTCGTCGCCGCCTCGGGCCGCAATCAGGGTGTGGGCCGGGCCTTGATCGAAAGCGTCTACGCCCGCGCCGACGCGCGCAAATGCGAACGCGTTTACTGGCTGACCCATGAGTCGAACGAAACAGCGCGCGCGCTCTACGACAAAGTCGCGCGGCACACGGGGTTCATCCAGTATCGGCGCTGAGCGCGTTCGTTCGCACCACGCAAGCGCGCCTCTTTACAATCGAGGGTTAGCGGCTCGTTTAGGGGCTGAGTTAAAGCTCAACGACGCAAGAAAGCCTGCCATCTCGTCGAGCTCGTTCGCGGCGTCGCCGAGCGGATACGCTTGGCACACCATGATATACTGAGCAGCGCCGTCAGCCTCGCGCAGTTGGAACATCCTCATCATCATACGATATGGTCCAACTTCAGGAAACGGCGCGTCTGGCCGTACGACACGCCCGATAACGGCGAGAGGTCCGCGAGCGACGTCAATCTCAAGATCGTACGAGACTACGCGGACGCCCTGAATGACCTCATTAGCTCTTGAATGCTCCCTGGTCGGGAAAGCCATTCTTATAACGAATTCGAGCAATCGGCCGTCTTCAAGCATCGCGTTGAGCGCGGCTTGGTCGCCCGCCATTTCCGGATGCAAGATTCGGCCGATCGAGCATTCCTGCGCAAAGAACGTCCGCGGCTCTGGGACATGATCGATCATCGCTTGCGATTGGATGACGAGAAGCTTGTCGCCGCTAACGGGAATGCGCCCTTCTCCCGCTACCCAGTTCGCAGGAACAGCGACGGTGAATGCTCCGCGTTCGTCGGTCCAATTTCCAGATTGCGCATGAGCAACCGAGAAGCTGAATAAAACAGCGACAATCAGAAGCAACACTTTCATCGGCTAGTCCTTAAACCCCGGCGTCGCCCGCCACGGAAACGGTTGCGGCAAATCCTGGCTCACTTTGTCCGGATAAACCGGCGCGCGCTTTTCCAGAAAGCTCGTCACGCCCTCCTTCGCATCGCCCGACTTCCCGCGCGCCACCATCAGCCGGCTCTCCAGGCGGTGCGCTTCCATCGGATGGCCGGCGTCCAGCATGTCCAGCATCATCCGCCGCGCCAGCGCCACCGAAACCGGCGCGGTGTTGTCAGCAATCTCGCGCGCCAGCGCATGCGCAGCCGGCAACAACTCCTCGGCCTTGTGCAGCGAGCGCACCAGCCCGCGCGCATGCGCTTCTTCGCTGGTGAACACGCGCCCCGTCATCGTCCATTCGAGCGCCGTCTGCACGCCAACCAGGCGCGGCAGAAAATATGACGACAGCGTCTCCGGCACGATGCCGCGGCGCGCGAACACGAAGCCCATCTTCGCGCCTTCGACCGCCAACCGGATATCCATCGGCAAGGTCATCGTCGCGCCGACGCCCACCGCCGCGCCATTGATCGCCGCGATCACGGGCTTCAGGCTCTCATAAATGCGCAGGCCCACGCGCCCGCCGCCGTCGCGCACGCGCT
>JACMMP010000095.1 GCA_014378995.1 Hyphomonadaceae bacterium | reverse complement strand
AGCTGCGCGAGCGCGAGGCCGGCGGCGCAGACCGCATGCTGACGCTGGCCGCGCTGTTCATCGTCGGCGCGGCGGAGAGCGAAGACGCGCGGGTTCTGCTCGACGACCAACAGCTAGAGCGATGCTTGGCGCTGGAGCAGCTGCAGTTTCGCCAATGCGCATCGGTCGCGCACGATCCCAACGAGGACGCGTTCTGCCTCGCGCGCCACGGTCTCGCCACGCCCGGCGCGTGCTTTGCCCAGTTGCTCGCGCGTTAGCGGGCCCGCGCAGCGTCCCACGCGGCGACGGCTTCAGCGTCGCGCGGGGTGATGTCGGGGTAATTCGGCAGCGCCGTCGCGGGATCAAAATACTTCCACGACCGCGCGCATTTTATGCCCGGCGCCTTCTCGATCACGACCGCGACGCCCGCGACATCCGGCAAGCGAAACGCCTCCGCCGGACCTTCGCCATCGACCACGGTGATGCCGCTGGTGATGCAAAGCTCGGCAAAGTCGATCGCTCGCAACGAGGCCCGCAGCGCCTCATCGGCCACGAACACACGCGGCGCGGCTTCCAACGCCGCGCCAATGGTCTTCCCGCGGCGAGCCACTTCGAGCGCGCCGGTCACCACGGCGCGCGCGCCGCGCAGCTTTGCCATTTCTTCGCCGGCGAAATCATCTTCCCACGCCGCCGGCGTTTCCGGGAACGTGCGCAGATGGACGGAAACGCTTTCCGGAAAGCGCGTCAGCCACGCCTCCTCCGCCGTAAACGGCAGGATCGGCGCGAGCCAGGCGGTCAACCGCGAGAACGCTTCATCCAGCACCGTACGGCACGCGCGGCGGCGCAATGAGGTCGGCGCATCGCAATAAAGCGCGTCCTTGCGGACATCTACATAGAAGGCGCTGAGATCGACGTTGCAGAATTCGACAATAGCTGAAAGCGCCACGCGCCATTGGTACGTGTCGTAACCCCGGCGCACGTCGCGATCGACCTCGTGGAGGCGATGGAGCAGCCAGCGTTCAAGCAGGGGCAGGTCGTGGTTGAGCGGCTCGCGCTCGGCATCGTCAAACTCCTTCAACGCCCCCAACAGAAACCGCAGCGTGTTGCGGAGCTTACGGTACATCTCGCCGGATTGATCGATCATGGTCTTGCCGAGGCGCAGATCGTCACCGTATTCGGCGGCCGCGATCAGCAGACGGAGGATTTCGATACCGTTCTGATTGCCGACAACCTGCGGCTCGACGACATTACCCTTCGACTTTGACTGCTTCTCGCCCTTCTCGTCCATGGTGAAGCCGTGCGTGACGACTTCGTCGTAGGGCGCCTTGCCCCGCGTGGCGCAGCTTTCGAGCAGCGAGGACTGAAACCAGCCGCGGTGCTGGTCGGAGCCTTCGAGATAGATGGTCGAAACCGGGTTCACGAATGACGGGCGCGTCGGCGCTTCGGGATTGCCGATGACGAACGCATGCGTCGAGCCAGAGTCGAACCAGACATCCAGGATGTCTTCGACCTTCTCGTAATCCTCGGCCTTGTACTTCGCGCCCAAGAATTCCTGCGCCGGCGTCGCCCACCAGACGTCAGCGCCGCCTTGCTTCATCGCAGCGAAGATGCGCGCATCGACTTCATCATCCTGCAAGATCGAGCCGTCGCTCTTCTTCACGAAGATCGGCAGCGGCACGCCCCAGGCACGCTGACGCGACACCAACCAATCCGGCCGATCCTCGATCATGCCGCGAATGCGGTTGTAATCCTTGTTCTCGCCCGTGCGCTTCTGCCCCCAATCGACGCGGTCGATTTCATCGAGCGCAACTTGGCGCAAAGTACGCCCGCCGCCGACGTCGTACGGCTTATCCAGCGCGATGAACCATTGCGGCGTATTGCGAAAGATCAGCGGCGCCTTGGAGCGCCACGAGTGCGGATACGAGTGCTTCAGCTGCCCACGCGCTAACAGAGCGCCAACTTCGATCAGCTTATCCATCACCGCTTTGTTGGCGGGGCCATCCTTGCCGAGGTTCTTGCCTTCAAGCTGGATGACTTCCAGCCCCTCAAAGCCCGGCGCTTCCTTGGTGAAGCGGCCGTCTTCATCGACGGTGAACGGGATGCCCTCTTGGCCGAAGTGCTTCGTCCAGATTTCGAAGTCGTCCGCACCATGGCTCGGCGCCGTGTGCACGAAGCCGGTGCCAACGTCGTCGGTTACGTGATCGCCCGCGAGAAGCGGCACGTCGAAGGCGTATCCGACTCCTCCTCCCCCTTGCGGGGAGGAGGTTGGGAGGTCGGGGGCGTTCAAACGATCAGGCGCCTGGGCGTTTGCATCGCCCCCCCACCCCTGCCCCTCCCCCGCAAGGGGGGAGGGTCGCAAATCACGGAACGGATGCGCGGCCTTAACGCCGCTGGGATCGAAATCCGTCAACCGCTTCCACGACAACGCTTTCGCCGCGCGTAGAACATCCCCGGCGAGCTTGTCAGCAAGCGCGAGCTTATCACCGGCCTTGACCCACGGCTCGAACGCCAAGCCCGGTTCGATACTCTCGACTTCATAGATGCCGTAGCTGATCGAAGGAGAATATGAGATCGCGCGGTTGCCGGGAATCGTCCACGGCGTTGTCGTCCAAATGACGATGGACAGTCCTGCCAACTCCGGGTGCTTGTTCGACCAAAGCAGACTTTGCGAAACGGTCGTCTTTCCGCCGTCGGCACGCGGTTCGTCGAACCAACGAGTGTGAGAGACCACCGGAAACTTCACCCAGATCGTCGGGCTAGTTTTCTCCTGATACTCCACCTCAGCTTCCGCCAGCGACGTGCGCTCCACTGGGCTCCACATCACCGGCTTTGAGCCGCGATAGACCAAGCCAGTCCGCACCACGCGCAAGAACTCGCGCGCGATGGCGGCTTCGGCTTCGAAGCTCATAGTCGTGTAGTAATTGTCCCAATCCGCCTCGATGCCCAACCGGCGAAATTCTTCGCTCTGGAGCGGGATCCATTTGTCCGCGTATTCGCGGCACGCGCGGCGAAACTCAACCGCCGGCACTTCCGACTTCTTCCGCCCAGCTTTGCGGAAATCTTCTTCGACCTTCCACTCGATCGGCAGGCCGTGGCAGTCCCAGCCCGGCACGTAGTCGCAATCGAAGCCGGCCATCTGCTTGGTGCGGACGACGAAGTCTTTCAGGATCTTGTTTTCCGCGTGCCCGATATGGATGGCGCCGTTCGCATAAGGCGGGCCGTCATGAAACACATACTTGGGCCGCGCCGCCGCCTCCTTGCGCAGCAGCATGTAGAGCCCGATCTCAGCCCAATGCTTGACGCGCTCGGGCTCCTTCTTCGGCAGCCCCGCGCGCAGCGGAAATGGATCGCCCCGCAGGTCGGGCAAAAAAACGGTCTCGCGATAATCGCGACCAGCAGGCGCATCGGCCATCGGTCAGTTCTCCAGTGAAGCGAAAGTGATGTAGCCGAACCCGGTCCCGCGGAGCGAGAGCTCAACGCCGGCCGGGCCTCAAATTCGAGGCGCTATCAGAAGGAAACGCGATGCGGCGTCCATGCGTTGGCCTGTAACATTCTAGTTCGCGGAACGCCACATGCATTGCTCCGGGGACGCAAGAGGTCTACATGCCGCGCCGCCCGTTAAAAACCGCATCGACATCAATGACCAATGCACACGATTTCAGCTTCGCCAGACTCGACGAGCCGGGCGAGATCAAACTGGCCGACTATGCCGGCAAAGCTGTTCTGGTCGTGAACGTCGCTTCGGCGTGCGGCTTCACCTCGCAATACCGTGACCTTGAAGCGCTCTATGAAGCCAAAGTCGGCAAGGGCCTCGTCGTGTTGGGCGTGCCATGCAACGATTTCGGCCACCAAGAACCGGGCGAAGCGCGCGAGATTCGCGAGTTTTGCGACACCTCTTATCACGTCACCTTCCCGATGGCCGAGAAGGTGGAGATAAACTTACCGGCGCGTCGCCACCCCTTTTACAAGTGGGTGGCCGCGGAATTGGGCGAGAGCGCGCTCCCGCGCTGGAATTTCCATAAATACCTGATCGGCAAGGACGGCGCTCTGCTGGAGGCGTTTCCGTCGAAAGCCGCCCCGCTGGGACCAGACCTGCTGGAAGCCATCAATCACGCGCTGGCCGCCTAGGCCACCTCTGTAAAATACCCGCTTTCGCGAGTTCCAACGCTTGCGCCTACCTCCAGTAGGGTTATCCTAACGGTAGCGGGAGGAATATGACAGCCGGCGCACCCATAGTCGCGGACAAGTCCACTCGCGCGCCCGACCGCGGCGTTGCGCGCCGACAGGCGTTCCTGCTGGCCGCGCGGAGCGTTTTCCTGGAGCAAGGGTACGAAGCCGCCAGCGTCAACGATGTGGTCAAAACCGCCGGCGGTTCGCTGGCTACGCTTTACGCTCAGTTCGGAAACAAAGAGGGGCTTTTCCTGGCCATTATCCAGGACGAGCACGAACGCCTCATGGTGGCGATGACGCCCGAATGCGTTGATCACCTGCCGCTCGAGGAAGGGCTGCAGCACATTGGCGAGCAATTCCTGCGCACGATCCTAACCCGCGAGAGCCTGGCGTTTTTCCGCCTCGTCGTCGGCGAGGGCCGCAAATTTCCTCAAACTGTGCAGCGTTACGTCTTCGCCGGCGCGGATAGGGTGCGCGAAGTGGTGACGAGCTATCTGAAGAAGGCGGCGCCTACGTTCACGGGCGATTACGATTCCGCCGCTTCGTATTTTCTCGAGCTCCTGCGCAGCCGCCATCAATACCTGGCGCTCGCTGACGACGCTTACGGCCTAACCGATTCCGAACTCAGCGCGCACGTGCGGCATACGGTGAGGTTCATGGCGAACGGCCTGCGGCTCTACTGAGCCGGGAAGCTGAATCCCGCCACGGCCGGCCATTCAGCTTCGATTCAGCTGCGGTTCAGCCGCCTGCGCCCATCTTCACCATTGCGAGGGTGTGTCCGACCGACACACAGGGAGCCTCAACATGAAGAAAGCCCTCATCGCGGCGTTGGCCGCTTTGAGCGCGACAGCCTGGGTAGCGACGCCTGCCTATGCTCAGCGCAACGACGACCGAGGCAGGCAAGAACGCGGCGACAATGATCGCGGCGGCCGGCGCGGCGACAATGACAACCAACGCGGCCGCGGCGATGGCAATCGCGGCGATCGCGCGCGCGACGATGACAGCCAACGCGGCGATCGCGGCCGGCGCGATGACGGATCAGGT